>JAHJTB010000171.1 GCA_018830135.1 Pseudomonadota bacterium
CTTGCCGCCCAGTTCCAGGGTCACTTTTTTGATCGTATCCGCGGCCAGTTTCATGATGGTCCGGCCCACCTCGGTGCTGCCGGTAAAGGCGATTTTGTCCACTTCCGGGTGGGTGCACAATATGCGGCCCAACTCGCCGCCCTGTCCGGCGATGACGTTGATCACGCCCTTGGGAATGCCGCTCTGGCGGGCCACATCACCCAGGATGAGGGCCGTCAAAGGCGTGTTGGTGGCCGGCTTGAGCACGACGCTGTTGCCCATGATGACGGCCTGGGCCACCTTCCAGATGGCCATGGTCAGGGGGAAGTTCCAGGGGACGATGCCCACACAGACGCCGATCGGTTCCCGGCGGACGTAGTTCCGGCCCGGCTGGAAGGGATTGGCCGTGATCTGGATATCCTCGCGCCACGGGAACTGGGTCGCGGCGAGATGGGCCAGATTCCGGATCATGCCCGCGCCCAACATGACCTCGGTCCCGGTCCGGGCGATGATCCCGCCGGAATCCATGGACTCGACCATGGCCATGCGCAACGTCTCCTGGGCCAGTTGGTCGGCGAACTCCATGACGATCCGGGAGCGTTCGACCGGATCGAGGTCCCTCCAGCCGGAGGTCTCGAAGGCCCGGCGAGCGGCCAGGATGGCCGCTTCCGCTTCGGCCGCTCCGGCCTGGGCCACGGTGGCAAAGGGCAGGCCCGTGCCCGGGTCCAGGGTTTCGAAGACGCGCCCGTCGGCGGCGTCCACCAGTTCTCCATCAATGAGCAGGCGATAGTGATCCATCAGACAGACCTCCTTGGACTGGGTTGGCAAAACGGGACTTTACGCGGGCCGGGTTCGGACGCGACCGCCCCCGGCGGACATTCCTGATGTTGCGGAATTGCTTTTAAATATATCAATACTGATATATAATCAACAAAAATCACCTGGGCGCCGATCGCTCCGGAAGAGAATCCTCCGGCATCCGGATGCCCCGGACCGGGACCCGGACCAAGACCTTATGACAACTCGGATATATTTCGGGAGGTCGATATGATTCTCCTGCAAGCCGACGCCGCCGACGCGATCAAGGCCCATGCGGCGGCCGAAAACATCCAGCGGCCCCTGCGCGTCCAGCTCCGGACCAGCGGCTGCTGCGATCCGGCCCTGGCCCTGGTCTTCGACGAACCCGGGGAGTCCGATCTGAGCGTGGAGCGTTTCGGCCTGACCTTTCTGATGGATGCCGAACTTCACCAGACCGTCGGCGAGGTGACCATCACCCGGGTCCGGGAGGGCGACCGGGACGGATTCATCCTGGCCTCGTCCCGTCCCTTGAGCGAATGGGACGGGTTCAATGTGATCAGGATTCTCGACCGTCCCGACTGACCGGCCGCCCGGAGGGATCATTGCCAAGCGAGGCCCTATGAATATGGCATCGGCGTGTCCGACGGACCGCCGCCCCGAACAAGCGCTCCTGGACTTCAGCCGCCGTCTGGACCGGCGGGCGGCTCCCTGGAGCATCGACGAGCCCTGGCTGGTCGAATGCGCTTCGGAACTGGCCCGGATCGATGCCCCGGAACTCGGTCTGTACTGGCTGGCCGCGGCCCGGCTGACCGAGCTGGCCCTGGTCCGCGCCGGCCTGTGCGCGGACGGCGGCGAACTGACCGCCGTGGGCGACCTGCTGCTGAACCCCCGGCTGATCCATGTCCACATCAAGGGGCGCTGTGTGCCGGTGGAAAAGGAACGGCACACCCCGTTGACGGTCCAGTTCGCGTCCTGGGCCGGAGACCGGGGCGTCAAGTCGTGGCTCAAGCATCAGACGACCCTTCAGATCGTTGAAAAGCCGATCCTGACGTCCCTGCGCGACATGCTGGCCGGAGGCGGCCGTCTGGCCCCCTCCTATCTGGAATCGGTGGACGAGAGGATGCAGCGAATCGCCGATACCGTCAACTTCGTGGCCTGTTCTCACGGTCCCGGCCGCTCGGACTTCGGGCAGTACGCGGCTAGCGCGGCTTTTTCCGAAGCGGTTTTCGTCCAGGCCCACCTCTGCCGTTTCGATACCGCTGTGTTTCAGGCTCTGGGCCGCGAGATCGAGACGATGGCCGGCTGTCCGGACCGGCCGAGCCGCTTTCTCGCCGAACCATGGCCGCAATGAGAGCCGAGGCCCGGATCGGGGAAAGGCCGACGGCCGGGCCGACGGGTAGGGCCGTGCACCGTGCCGTGGGCAGAAGACTGACGCCTCTGGGGTGTGAGGACGTCGAAGTCTCGCTCTGCCGGGAGGTCCGCCTGGAGCTGAACATCAACGGGCAATCGTACGTCACCCTGCTCGGCACGCCCGGAGCGGAAAAGGAACTGGTCCTGGGATATCTGTACACCGAAGGCCTCTTCGACCCCCGGGAAGGCTGGCCCGACGTCCGCCTGGAAGAGAGACGTCAGGGCGGCGGTCTGGACAGCGTCCGGGCTCGAATCGAACTGCCCGGGCGGGAGACGCCGGCCGAAACCGAATTGTGGAAGGCCGCCTCCGGTCACACCAGCCGCAAAACGCCTTGGACGGGCGCGGATCGCCGGGTCGAAACTCCCGCCACCATTCCGGCCGGCGTGATACTCGATGCGTTGGACGCCCTGCGGGGACACCAGCCCATCTATGCCGAGACCCGGGGCGTGCATGCGGTGTCCCTGCACCGGTCCGACGGCCGGTTTCTCTGCTGCTTCGAGGACGTGGGCCGCCACAACGCCCTGGACAAGGTCATCGGCCGCGGCCTGATCGAAGGTCTGCCTCTAAGCCGCGCCTTCGTCCTGCTCTCCGGCCGGGCCAGCCTGGAAATGGTCCTGAAGACGGCCCGGGCGGGCATACCGCTGCTGTGCTGCATTTCCAGCCCCACGGCCCAGGCCGTCGAGACGGCGGATATGTTGAACGTCGCCCTGGTCAAACCCGAATCCGGACGGACGCTTCTGGTCTACGCCAACGCCTGGCGGGTCGTCTGCTGACTCGTTCGGGGCCGAGCTTGACAGCCCCGGCGCCCTCCATTAAGATCAAATGCCTAGTGGAACGATTTTCCCGGGCACGAACGCATGATGAAAATGATTGTTCTTCCAGTAGGTTGGATTAGCGAAGCGTAACCCGGCATTTGACGAAGATCGTTGGGTTACGCTTCGCTAACCCGACCTGCTCGCTTTGTCAAGCCGGGCTCATCCGGGGGGCCCGTCCGGAGAGCTGGAACCGTATCCGGACCGTAGCCCGTTTTGTGGCGGACGATCAGGCGAGGGAGGACCTGCCCATGAAAGTGGTGACCCTGCTTGCGGCGGTGGACGAAACGAAATGCAACGGGGACAAGCGCTGCCAGCGCATCTGCCCCGCTGGCGCCATCCGGGTCGAAGCCGGCCTGGCCTCGGTCGATCCGGAGCGCTGCGTGGCCTGCGGCAAGTGCGTGGATGTCTGCACCGAAGAGGCCGTCCGCCTGAACGTCCGGCCCGAGCCCCGAATCCTGGCCGTGGACGTGGCCGCGGCCGACCCGGCCCGTGTCGAGGAAATCTGCCGCAAGGCCCACTGCCGGCCCGCGCTGCAAATCTGCGCCTGCACCGGGACCGAGGCCCGGGAGGTGGCCGCGGCCATTCTGGGCGGGGCGAAAAGCCCGGAAGACCTGGTCCTGATGACCGGAATCGGCTCCGGGTGCGGCATTTACTGCATGGGCGTGGTCTTTCGCCTGCTCGACGCCGCCGGCGTCCGCGTGCCCGAAGACCCGCGCTGGCACCCCCTCTCGCTGTCCCTGTGGGACGTGCCCGACGAACTGGCCCGCAAATACCCGGACTACTACCTGGACGAGGACCGGAAGGTCCTGTCCGGTTGACCGAAAGGAGAGGCGCCATGATCAAACCGGCCCTTCAGCCCCCCCAGGTCATGCCGTCCGTGTACGGCCCGCCGCCGAGAAAGGTGAGGGCGGCCGACCTGCCGGGCATGGTCTCCCTGGGCGTCCGCGAACTGTTCCCCGGCCTGGCGCCGGGACTGCTCCAGGGCCAGGGCGTGGAAGACGTGGCCCTGGCCGCGAAACAGGCCCTGGACGGGGTGGACCTGAGTATGATCCGGCCCGAGGACACGGTCAACATCCTGTCTTCGGAACATGGTTTCTACATCCTCGAAGGGCTGCACTACCGGGAGATGCTCAAAGTGCTGGGCAACGAGGTGCGCCGGCGGACCGGCTGCCGGAACCTGCGCCACCGGGTCGCCTCGGGCGTGACCCTCAAGGAGTCCGAGGAGATCAAAACCTGGTTCGACCTCGAACGCTACTTCGACGCCCCGGTCGCCTCGATGACGCCCTGGGACCGGGGCCTGCCCATCGAGACCGAGATCGGCACGCTTTACGGCCTGGCCAAGGCCTACGACGCGGACTGGATCATCCACGCCAGCCACGACGAGCCCCGCGACCTGTACTTCTACCGGATGATGGACCGGCACATCAAGGCCTTTGCCATGTCCTACGCCCGGTACGAAACCCGGGCCGTGTACCACGGCAACTTTTTCAGCCGCAGCGCCAACATCCTTCAGAGAGCCATGTTCGACGCCCCGCTGGTCCAGGATCGCTTCGCCCTGGCCTGCATCATGCGCAGCACCCCGGCCGGGATCACGGGCGTGGACGCGGACAACGACCTCTACCGCCTGGACCGGAGCATCGTTACGGACCTGCTCCGGGACTACGGCAAGATGCTCCGCCTCTTCGGTGAAATGGACGAGTGCATCGCCGTCCTGGACGCGGGCCGCCTGATGTACTATCTCCATGCCGGCGGCATCTGTTTCGGCTCGGTGGAAAACGCGGAATACGACCCCTTCGACCTGTCCAGCCCGGCCGCCGTATGGTACCAGGACGTCATGGCCCGGCTCTCCCGGGGCGAGGTCAACGGCCTGGGGCGCATCATGATGGTCCACCCGGCCATCAAGGCCGTGGTCGTCAACCAGGCCTGGCCCGGGCTGCCCATCTCCGACCTGCCTTTGTCCGTGCCCACCATTGTCGTGGGCCGGGACATGGCCGACCTGCTCCGGAACGACCCGACCAATCCGTCCTTCATGGACATGGCCGTGACCGCCGACAGTCTCGAGGCGGCCATGGGCTTCGCCTATCGGGTCGCGGGCACGGACAAGGTCCTGGCTTTTGACGGGAGCTTCGGACACGTGACCGCCAGCGAGTCCCTGGCCCGGTTTCTCCTGGACAAGGCCCAGGAAGTCGATCGCCGGGTGGCAACGGAACTCCTGCCCCTGTGGCTCAAACAGCGGGGCATCCAACCTCCGGCCGCCTGAAGAGGTGAATCTCGATTCATGACCGAATTCGATCTGCTGCAAAAGACCGAACTGCGAATCCAGGGGGTCCGGCTGAAGGGGGCCAATCTGAACGAACTGGCCGCGGCCGTGGCCCGGGTCCTGGACCTGGAACCGGACGAGGTGCTGGTGACCGACGCCCTGGGCGGCGTGGTCACCGTGGACGTGCTCAGAAAGACCGTGGACCCGTACAGCCTGGTCGGCCGCCGGGACCGGCTCCTTGGGCGGCTGGCCGAACTCGAGGGCGTCGAGTTGGCCGAGGATGCTTCGATCTGTTCGGAGGGCATGCTGGGCTGGATCGCCCTGGACGAGGACCGGGCCCGGGAGGCTTTGGACCTTTCCGCGCGCATGGCCGAGGAAATCCGGGCCAACATCGCCCGGCGGGTCATGGTCTTTTCCACGGGATACGAGGTCTCGGCCGGGCAGATCGAGGACACCAATCAGCCGACCGTGGTCCGGGAACTGGAGGCCGCGGGCTTTCGGGTCAAGCGGGGGCCGGCCCTGGACGACGACGCGGACCTGATCGCCGGCCATCTCCGCCAGGCCGTGGAAAACGGCGGGTACGCCCTGATCATCACCACGGGCGGCGTGGGGGCCGAGGCCAAGGACCAGACCATCGAGGCGTTGCGGATGCTGGACCCCGGGGCCGCGACGCCCTATATCTGTAAGTTCGAGCCGGGCACCGGCCGGCATGTCAAGGACGGCGTGCGCATTGGCGTGGGACGGACCGGCGGCACCCTGATCGTCTCCCTGCCCGGTCCCAACGACGAGGTGGCCCGGAGCCTCGAGGTCCTGGTGCCGGGCCTGGCCTCGAACCTGGAACCGCACGAACTGGCCGAAGCCATCGCCTCGCGCCTGCGGGCCGACCTGCGCCACAAGATGAAACACGGCCACGGATGACGGCCGCGAAAAATCCCCCTTAATCTCTCCGGTCCATGATCTCGAGGACGATGCGTTCGAGTTCGGCCGAAAGGCTCCCGGCCTCGACCGGCCAGCCGTCGATGGCCGGGCCGGCCACGACCACCTTCCGGCATTGACCCTCATCGGAATCGTTCGAACTCGGGCATGACCGCGCGCATCCGCAGACCTCGATCAGCAGGTCCGGCGGTTCATGGTCGGTCTGCCAGGATGGGAGGTCTCGGCCAAGTGCGGCCTCCAGGTCCCGGACCAGTCCCTCCCGGTCGATTTCCGGGTTGCACCCGCCGCAGTAGCGAATCGCGATCTTCAAGATGGTCCTTCCGTCTCGATGGTGGATGAAGCGCGTGATAATCCGGCCTTGCGTACCGGTCGCATGATATGCAATAAAGCGCTGACTCCCCGGCTTCAAGGCGCAATCGAGTTTTCGGGAAGGCGCCCGGAAAGGGGTGAAAACAGCAGGACCGATTCCGATTTTACGGGTTCACCAGGCTTTCATGGCTCCACCAGATTGCTTCGTCGCTTCGCTCCTCGCAATGACGGTGCCCATAGGTGTCGTTGCGAGGAGCGAAGCGACGAAGCAATCTGGTGAACCCAAAGGCGCTTTATATGCACCTGACTTATTTTCTTACGAACTTCAATATACCGGCTTTTATCGGCTACGAAGCTCATGGTTTTGGGGCGCCGAGCCTCCAGGTTGCCTTGTGTTCCCGAGCAGGAGCCCGGGAACAAGCAAATCCCGGCCCCCCGCTACTCCTCCCCCTCGATGCCGGCGATGACCCGGGCCAGCTTTTTCTTGTGTTCCAGGTTGGCCTGGCGGGCGATCATGATCCGCTGAGCCTGGGGCGAACCGGCGCCGTGCATGGATTCGGTCCGGTAGCCCACGGCCGCGCAGCCCAGGGTCAGGTTTTCCACCAGGCGCAGCATGCGCATGCGATGCTCGACGGGCGTGTCCCCGGCACCCTTGAGATATTTTTCGATGTAATGGCCCACGGCCGGGCTGCGGAGGTCCTTTTCCGAGGGCAGGGTGACCATGAGGCCGCCGGTGATGTCCTCGGCCAGCCGCCCGATCTCGTACGGAAAGCGGGTCACGTTCTGCTTGCAGACGTTGGCCAGCAGCAGGTCGATCAGAAAGGTCCCCGAGGCCGTCCGGTGTCCCTGGGAGGAACAGGCGATGCCGCAGGCGTACAGGGTCTCGTTGAGGTGGACCATTTCGATGATCTTGTCCTTGACGTGGGAGGCCCGGGCCGCGCCGTTGTAGTCGGCCATCATGGCCGCCGCGCCGATGAGCACGTCCCCCACGCCCACCTTGCAGCCGCCGTAGCTCTGGCGGTGGTACCCGGCGAACCGTTCGACCAGGGCCCCGGAAAACTCGAACTCCCGGCACATGAAGACCCGCTCCCGGGGCACGAAGACGTCCTCGAAGACCACCAGGGCCTCCTGGCCGCCGTACCGGGCGTTGCCCACGTCGATCTCCGAGCCCTCGAGCTTCCGGGTGTCGCAGGACTGCCGGCCGTAGATGTAGAGAATCCCGGGCGCGTCGCTGGGCAGGGCGAAACAGACCGCGTAGTCCCGGTCGTCCTCGCCCATGGCCACGGTGGGCATGATGCAGATTTCATGGGAGTTGACCGCGCCGGTCTGGTGGGCCTTGGCCCCGCGGACCACGATGCCTTCGGCCGTCTCGTCCACGATGTGCAGGTACATGTCCGGATCGGGCTGCTGGCTGGGCCGGAGGGAACGGTCGCCCTTGGGATCGGTCATGGCCCCGTCCACCACCAGGTCGTTGTCCTGGACGTAGCGGAGGTAGTCCCGGAAACGTTCGTGGTACCGGGTGCCCAGGCGGTGGTCCATCTCGAAGGTCACGCTGTCGATGGCGTTGATGGCGTCCATGCCCACGCAGCGCTGAAAGCAGGAGGCCGTCTTCTGGCCCAGCAGGCGCTGCATTCGCACCTTGCGCACCAGGTCGTCCGTGGACTGGTGCAGATGGCAGAACCGGTTGACCGGTTCGCCGGACAGGTTCGAACGGGCGGTCATCAGGTCCGCGTGCCGGTCGTCCCCGGCCAGTTCGTAGGTCTTGGCCACCGAGTTGATCGAAGGCCGGATGATGGGGTGGTCGACGATATCGTCGATCTTTTCCCCGAAAAGATAGACCTGGAGGTCGAGTTGGCGGAGGCTGTCCAGGTATTGGGCGCCGGTTTTCAAAGGCATGGCTTGACTCCTGAAAATTAGTTTTCGGCCGCGATGCGCTCCATCATGGCCTCTAATTTTAAAAATACATTTTCCTCGTTGTATTTGCGAACGTCGGCATGGTCCACGTCGATCATGACCGTGGGCAGGCCGAAGTCCCGGGCCAGGCGTTTCTGCAGGTCCATCTGCATGACCGAATAGACCTTGCAGCTCCGGTTGCTGCCGAAGACGATGCCGTCGATCGAGTAGCGTTCAATCATCTCGGCCATGGCCTTGTAGCGCAGGTCCATGCCGTAGCAGCACCATCCGCGATTCTGGAGCCGGGCCAGGTAATGGAGCGGGTCGCCGCCGTCCCATTCGAAAAAGTCCAGGCGGTCCTCGACCCGCCCGATCGAGGTGGCATAGGTCGACCAGACGATGTTGGCGTCCAGTTCGGCCAGCCGGGTGGACATGCGCCGGAGCTGGTGCCAGGGCGCGATGTTGTCCCACATGAGCCGGTATTTTTCATTGGGCACCGGGAACCGGCCGGCGGCCAGTTCGGCCTCGGCCTCGTCGGCCAGCAGCTTGAAATGCTCGGTCAGGGCCGGATCGCCCCGCATCCAGGTGAAGTAGGGGGCCATATGGGCGAAGGAGTCGAAGGCCGTGTTGACCGAAGGCCTGTGGGCCGCCAGCTTGAGGAAGCGGGTCCAGTGCTTCATGGCCTCGTTGGTCTCCCGGACCGCCTCCCGGACCTTGTCGTAGTCGAACTTCTGGCCGGTCATTTCTTCGAGCAGCCGGATCAGGTCCTGGAACTGGTTGAGGATGTAGCGCCGGTCCTTTTCCTGCTGGGACTGGTAGCAGAAGGGCACGTCCATGACGAAGTGCGGCACCCCGTACTCCCGATGGTAGACGTCGAACCACTTGACCAGCAGGGAACAGTTGTCGTTGTTGGAAATGAGCAGGTCCGGCCGGGGCAGGCCCATGGACGGGGACCCCCGGCCCTGGTCGAAGAATGTCCCCAGGTCGATGCGGGCGTACGAGCACAGGTCCATGGAATACCCGACGGATTCGGCCTTTTCACACTGGGCCGCGCCGACCTTGCGGGCCGCGCACATGGCCGAGTGGCTTTCCGGGGCGCAGACGATAAGGTCGAAGCCCTTGAGCAGTTCGGTGGGCACGATGATGGCGATCCAGACCACGAACTTGCCCTTGGCCGCCTCCAGGTGATTGCCCTCGTAATAGCGGGTCATGATCCGTCCCAGGCTGTCCCGGGACTTTGGTTTGAGCGGTTGAAGCATGGCGCGTCTCCTTTAACCCGACTGCAAAATTCGGGTTTACGACATCAGTTCGGCAAAGGCTTCGATCCGGGTCCGGACCGGTCCCGGATTCTGGTCGTCGTCAATGGCGAATTCAAGGTTCAGCGTGTGGAGGCCCCGTTCCTTGAAGCGTTTTTCCAGGTGGGGGAACTCGAAATACTCGTACTCGCAAAACTTTTCGCCCAGGAAAATGATGCCCCGGGCCCCGCGTTCCTCGGCCAGGGCCTCCAGAGCGGCCGGCCGCTCGTCGGCCGTGCCCAGGAGGGTCGAGCAGGGAAAGTGATTGTAATACAGATCGACATAGTAATCGGCCGGCGGCAGTGCGGGGTCGGGCGAATGGGCGTAGGAGCGGGCCAGGGAGGCGATGTCGTTGCCCGCCACCCGGAGCCCCGCCTCCTCGATGACCGAGCTCACGCTCGAGGGGGGAGGCATGATCCCGCTGAGGAGCACGCCGGGCCCGGTCCGAGGCTCGGCGGTCCGGCATGTTTCCAGGGCCGCCTCCATGACCTGAATCTGCCGGTCCAGGGGGCGGAAGCAGTTCCCGTACATCAGGTCGGCCAGGCGCCGGAAGCTCATGCGGCCCGAGGCCGTCTCGGCATCCAGTTCGCGGGCCAGGGTCCGGGCCCGATTCTGCTGTTCGGCGGTGGCCCGGAAGCGGCTCGGGGAAAACTCGACGCCGAAGTGTCGGCCCAGGGTTTCGATCAGGTTTTGAATCTCGTCGGCCAGGTACCCGGCCGCGTCGGTCTGGCGGCGCGGGGCCTGGGGGACGTGGATGTTGAATATGGGCTTGGCTCGGCCGGCGTCCTCGAGGCCGCTTTGAAGAATCTCGGGCAGGTTGCGCAGGGTGTCGCAGGCGTTGTACATGAACAGGCCGTCGACCAGGTCCGAGGCCTCGGACAGGACGAACTCGGCCAGATGCCGGCCCACGGAACAGACGAAGTTCTGGAGATGCTGGTCGCTTTTCGGGGTCCGGGGGTAGAAAGGCTTCAGCCCCCACAGGACCACCGGTTCCAGGTCCAGGGCCTGGAGGAGTTCCAGGGGCGGATACAGGGGAAAACATCCGATGACGGGTTTTCCGCTGGCCTTGACGGCCTTGAGTTTGTCGATCAGCGGGTTCATGGTTCCTTTCTATGGCTTCCTGGCTTTTAGGGCATGGTAGGAGATGTAGCCCGAGAGACGGCGCGGTGTCAAGCGCGGCAGCAACAGGTGAAAGAACTTGTGCCGCAGTCCGGGCACGCTGACCGGTCTGCCTTTCTTCAGGGCCCGGACGCCCTGGCGGGCCACCTCGTCCGGATCGGCCAGGCCGGAAAGGCTGTACCACCACAGCCGCCCGGGAAAGTCGGGGTTGACGATCATGGGCGTTCGGACGTGCGAGGGACACAAGGCGCAGACCATCACGCCCGTGCCCCGGAGTTCCTGGTTGACGGCCTCGCTCAGGCTCAGCACAAAGGCCTTGCTCGCTCCGTACATGGCGAAATGCGGGGTGGGCTGAAAGGCCGAGGCCGAGCTGACGTTGAGGACCCGGCCCTGGCCCCGTTCGATCATGCCCGGCAGGACCAGACGCATCAGGGCCAGATAGGCCCGGACGTTGACCTGGAGGAGTCGTTCGTGGCGTTCGAGGGCCGTATCGGCGAAGTCGCCGTAGTACATCAGTCCGGCGCTGTTGACCAGGATGTCCACGCGCGGGAAGACGGCTTCGACGCGGGCGAAAACCGTTTCGGGCCCGTCCTCGAGGGAAAGATCGGCCTGGAGGGGGTGGACGGCTACCCGGTGGCGCGAGGCCAGGTCCGAGGCCCATTCCCGCAGGGTTTCCATTTTTTCAGGCGATCCGGCCAGGCAGGCGCAGTGGGCTCCCGCCTCCGCCAGGCGTTCGGCCATGGCCCGGCCGATTCCGGAGGAAGCGCCGGTGACGAGAGCGTACCTTTCTTTGAGACGGTATTCACTCATGGCCGGTCTCGATTCGGCGCCCCGGGCCGGGCCGTCCCGGCCGTCGGCGCCGTGCTTGGGATTATCCGCGTCCGGCCGGCCCGATAAAAAAAGCCGGGCCGGCCAGGCAGCCTTCAATCCCGACGGAAACGAAAACGAAACGCCCGCTTTTCTCCGTTCCGGTCCACGGTCAGATCATGTTCGCGGTCTTTCCCGTCCTCGGACGCGGCCCGGTGCATGTCCATCAGGGAGGTCAGGGGCCGGCCGTCCATCTCGATCAGCACGTCGCCCGGGGCCAGGCCGATCCGCTCGGCCTCGCTGCCCGGAGACACGGCCGCCACCATCGGGCGGCCCGACGGATCGGCCTTGAGGGCCACGCCCAGCCGGGGCCGGCGGGGCGGAGGAGCCGGCGGGGTGACCCAGACGAAATCGGCCGCCTCGGTCGTCAGCCGCTCGTCGTCCTCGGGCACCAGCATCAGGACCGAGGCCCGGGCCGGGTCCAGGCGCCGCCCGACCCGGTCCGGGACGCCGTACCCGAACATGACGTGTTCATTGCCGCAAATGACCACGGCCCGCCGATCGCGGCCGGCGGGGGAGGCCAGGTACTCGGACAGGGTCTCGGCCATGGTCTCGTCCCAGACCACCTGGGCCTCGAAAAAGCGCTCCAGGCCGCCTCGGGCCTCATGGAAGCCGAAGGCCCGGGTAATACGGTCCCGGTAGGCCGGGGGACCGACCCGGATGTCCCGGGCCACGAGGGACCGGTCCGCTTCGGGCAGCGCGGCCAGGCCTTCGGCGGCCACTTTCGCCGTGACCGACCTCGGGGCGTTCAGGGCCAGGAGTGGAGTACGGGTCCGGCGGGCCCATTGCAGCAGCGGAAGATAGACCTCGAAGATGGACCGGTTCATCTTGGGGCCGGCGACCTGTTCCAGGAACACGGACTCGTCGATCCGCCCGCCGACCCATCGGTCCAGAAGGGGCTGGTCGGTCCGGGCGAAGACCTCGAGGCCCAGGACCAGGGCCGGGTCCCGGGACCACAGCCCTTCGACGATCTCGAGCTGGTGGCGGTGCTGGGCCGGATGGTTGTGCAGTTCCCCCAGAAACACGACCCGCGCCCGGGCCAGACGGTCCACCAGCTCGGGCAGGGACAGGTCCCGGCCGGTTTTCAGGTCCACGATGCGATCCGGTTCGAGACGGTCCCAGCGCCCGGCCAGACGCAGCCCCGGCGGCGCGCAGCCCCAGGTCGAGGCCAGCAGAACCAAGAGACACAGGGCCGGGGCAAGCGTTTTCAGCATGTCACGCCGGATCGGCCCGGGATACCCGGGCCGGTACGGCCCGCAGGTTCGGCGTGCCCAAGGCGCGGTTCAGGGGCTGGCTGGAGGTCAGGACGTTCAGGGCCGTATCCTGCCAGCTGGCCGGGTTTTCCGGGCCCAGGTCCGGTTTCCACCAGCCGTGGACCACGCTCAGAACGCCCGGCCGGATGCAATCGGTCACCCGGGCCTTGACCCGGATTCGGCCCCGGCGGGTCTCGACGAACACGGCGTCGCCGTTCGCCACCGAGGCTCCGGCCGCCGTGTCCGGATGCAGTTCCACGGCCGGGTCAGGCTCGCGGGCGACCTGGCCCTCGATATACCGGTGGTCCGAACAGAAAAAGTGGCGGCTTTTGTGACCGGTCAGCAGCAGGGGGTAGTCCGGGTCCGGCGGAAAGACCGGGCCGGCCCACCGGGGCGCCGGGTCCAGACCCATCCGCTCGGCCCGGCTCAAGGCCAGTTCGACCTTGCCCGTGGGCGTGCGAAAGCCCTTTTCCCGGTACTTGTAGTACCGGACCGGCGAATGGAGCATGCCTCGCTCGGCCAGGTCGGCGTAACTCAGCCCGGCCGGGGCCAGCAGTTCCCCCAGCATGTCCTCGTAGTCGTCCCACCACAAATCCCCCAGGCCCAGGGCCCGGGCCAGGTCGTTGATGATCCGGGCGTTGGGGCGGCACTCGGCCGGCGGGTCCACCGCCTTGGGACGGGCCAGGACGAATCCGTGATTGACCCCGTAATGGCCCAGATCGTTGAACTCGAGCTGGGTGGCGGCCGGCAGGACCAGGTCGGCCAGGGCGGCGGTGGGGGACATGAAGGTCTCGGTGGTGACGATAAAGTCCAGGCTTTTCAGGGCCTCGTACGTGTCGTTGCTGTCGGACCAGGCCAGGACCGGGTTGCTGACCTGGATGTACGCGGCCCGGACCGGGTAGGGTTGGCCCGTGCGGATGGCCTGCTTGACGTACTCCGGCGGCACGACCACGAAGCCGGGCACGGGGCCGTGAGACGCGGAAAGCATGTTTTTGGCCCGGTCGGGCTGGAGGTCGGCCCGGACGAAGTCCCGCAGGCTCAGGACCGGCGGAGGCGAGGGGGCCCGGTTTCCGCCCGGGGCGTCCAGGTTGCCGCACACGGCCATCAGGCTGATCAGGGCCCGGGCCGTGTCGTAGTTGTAGACGTTCTGTTCGATGCCGTTGCCCCACTGGATCAGGCCCGGCCGGGCCCGGCCGTAGATTCGGGCGGCCCGGACCAGGTCGGCGGCCGGCAGGCCGGTGATTTCCGCGGCCTTTTCCGGGGGCATCTCCCGGGCCGAGGCGGCCAGTTCGTCGAACCCGTGGGTATATTCGTTGACGAAATCCCGGTCGTACAGTTCCTCGGAGAAAATGACCTGGAGGAAGCCCATGGCCAGGGCCAGGTCGGTCCCGGGCAGCAGGGGCAGCCACAGATCGGCCCGGCGGGCCAGTTCCGTCCGTCGCGGATCGACCACGATCACCGGGGCCGGGTCCGCCTTCAACCGGTTCAGCAGCCGGGTGTTGATGATCCCTTCCTCGTTGGTCGAGGTCAGGTTGGACCCCCAGACCAGGACCGCGCCGGCGGGCTGGTCGTAGTCCGGTACGGGGAAAAAGCCGCAGACGGCCACCCCGGCCATTTCCCGGGGCATGTGGCAGACGTTCTGCGGCCCGACCACGTTGGGCGATCCAAAGGTGTTGGCCAGGCGGATGAGGATGAAATGTTCCAGGCCCTTGGGCGCTCCCTGGCAGAAGACCACGGACCGGGCTCCGTGTTCCGCCTTGACCCGGTTCAACCCCCGGGCCGCGAACGCCAGGGCCTCCTCCCAGGAGATGGTCTCCCATTGGCCGGAGCCGCGCGGACCGACCCGCCGCAACGGCCGCCGAAGCCGGCGGGGGTGGTTCAGCAGTTCCGGAAGGGCCCGGGCCTTGGGGCAGATGTGCCCCTGGGACAGGGCCCCGTTGGGGTCGGGCGTGACCCGAACCACGCGGCCGTCCTCGACCTCGACATCCAGCGTGCAGCCGCCGTGATCCATGCGGCCGCAGTGCGTTCGGACGATCTGTTTCATTTCTGCTCCCCTTCTTGGTTTGGAAGGTCAGGCCAGACTGAAACGCCAGGCGCAATACCAGCCTCCGGGATGGTCGTCCGGGGGACAGCCCACGCATTCCGTCCGGATTCTCGGGTCCACGGTCTCGGCAAAGGTCCGGTATTCGACCACGCCCACCGATTTGCAGGGATACTCCTCGAGCCCCTTGCGCGTCCGGGCCGACTGGACCCGGCAGTCCACCATGCGAAAGACAAAGGAGTCCGGCCCCTCGTCGACCACCTCCTGCACGTTGACCCGGGAATACAGACGGTAGCCCAGGGCGGTCTTGAGCGCCTCGAGGCCGCCCCGGTCCGGCAGGTCCAGCAGCACTTTGATCCGTGAGGCTTCGAAAGGCGAAAAACGGGTCCAGCACGTATCGTTGGCCCGCTTGGCGTCGAACATGCCGATCCGCCGTTCCACGGCCTGGAACCAGACCCCGTCGTTGGCCAGCCAGTTGACGGCCAGGGCGTCGAGCAGTCGGGTCAACCGGTCCTCGTCCATGGCCTCCAGGGCGGCCGGCACGCCGTCCTTCAACTCGAAGCCCAGGACCTTGGAGAGCCGGTTGAGCATAATGGCCAGGCTGGCATCCCCGGCCTCCTTTTCGATTTCCAGGGCGGTGGGAAGTCCGAACTGGTGGTCGACCTCCCGCAGCCAGAGCCCGTAGTGGACCAAGGTCCGGCGGGCCGCGTCCATGATCCAGCGGATCAGCAGCTTTTTGTCCGGTTTCGGCCATGCGTTCATCAGATATTCTCCCGAAGCTTTTTGGAAAGCCGCCTTGCGCCAGGCGGCAATTGACCCTATCTTTCCTTATAGAGGAATTTGCCATGAGCGTCCAGTTCAGAGAAGCGGACCGCGTGGGAGGCCCCAAGAAGCACCGGTGCCCGGACTGCCACTTCTGCCAGATGTGCAGCGACGCGCGCTGCAACGCCTGCCGGTCCGGCCAGACCGGGCCCCCGGCCCGGTCTTCGGCGGAACAGATCGAAATGTTTGAAAAACTGAACGAAAACGATTCCCACCCCCCGAATCGCCCCCTTTGCCCATTCTGACGGGCCTGGTGGTCGTGGACCCATCTCGCCGAAGGCGGACAAATATAGTTGAGATTCGCCGCTTCGCACCACCAAGGAAAAATTTTTCGGTTTCGGGCCCATACGATGATATATACCGTGAAATTGAATAGTTACATCACAATATGATATCGCCCTGGTTCACACGGTTGCTTCGTCGCTTCGCTCCTCGCAATGACGATCCTTATAGGTGGCGTCTTTGCGAGGAGTAACTGATTTGACAGACACCCATAACTGATTTGACAGACACCCATAAATTTAAGGACCAACATGCAGTTCATGGGTGTCTGAAGTGAGCCGATGCGGGAGGATCGCCCCGCGGAACTGGACTGAAAAAACCCGGCCGGGGCCGGGTTTTTCGGTACGGGTAAAAAGCGAATTCGGGTTAGCTGGAGCCTCCGCCCGCCTGAACCGCCTGGGCCGCCTGGGCCGCCGCCGGGGAGACCCGGATGGTCTGGGTCTGATCGCCGGCCTTTTTCAGGGGCGTCGGGGGGGCGGCAGGGGGCCTGGCCGCCGGGGCCGCGGCCTGGGGGCGGGGCTGGGCCGCCGCCTGGGGACGAGGCTGTGCCGCTACCGGGCCCGGCTCGCCTCCAATCTTGCCAAAGGGGATGCGCTGGGCCGACTGTAGTGCGGCGTGGGGCGCCACGGCCTTCAGGGTCCGCTCCATCTCCATCCGGCCGTTGACCGCTTCGACCAGGGCCTGGTTGGTCTCCTCGAGGCGTTTGACCAGGGTCCCGATCACCTGCTTGGATATCTCGGGATAGCCGGACAGGGTCTCCTGAAGCTTGTCGCCGGGAAAGACCTTGACGATGCTTTTGCCCGCCGACTTGATCGTGGCCGTGCGCCGGCCGCCCAGCAGGGCGCTCATCTCGCCGAAATACGAGTCCGGCTGGGTGATTTCCGCGATCTTTTCCTTGCCCTTGTAAACCTCGAGGCAGCCCTGGATCAGCCGGAAAAAGTTGGTGTCCGTATTGCCTTCCTTGATGATGACGTCCCCGTTTTCAAAGATCATCTCATCCGGATTGAGCAGGTAGGCCGGCAGGCTCTCCTTCTGGAGGACCGTCTTTTCCAGGACCTGGTCCAACGAGGTGATGCCCTGCTTGACCTTGAGCAGACCGTCCATGCGCAGGGTCTTCATGCCTTCCTTGATGCAGATTTTCCGGAGCTGGGACTCGGTCACCTGGCTGGCAATGGCCTCGGAAACGGTCGGCGTGACCTCGAGGACCTCGAAGAGGCCCACGCGGCCCTTGTACCCCGTGCCCGAACAGTGGGCGCAGCCCTTGCCCTCGTACAGTTTGAGCGTGGCGAACTCATCCTTGTCGAAGCCCGCCTCGAGCAGCTTGTTGGCGCTGAGCTTGGTGACCGGCTGTTTGCATTTCGGACAGATGCGCCGGAGCAGGCGCTGGGCCGTGACCAGGACCACCGCGGCGGACACGTTGAAGGGCTGGACGCCCATGTCCACCAGACGGGTGACCGTGCCGGCCGCGTCGTTGGTGTGCAGGGTCGAGAAGACCAAATGGCCCGTCATGGCCGCTTCGACCGCGATTTCACCGGTCTCGATGTCACGAATCTCACCGATCATACAGATGTCGGGGTCCTGCCGCAGGAAGGCCTTGAGGGCCTTGGAAAAAGTCATCCCGACTTCCTTGATCACGTTGACCTGGTTGATGCCCTTGAAGTTGTACTCGACCGGGTCCTCGGCGGTCAGAATCTTGACGTCGTCCGTGTTGCGAAGGGTCAGGGAGGAATACAGGGTCACCGTCTTGCCCGAACCGGTCGGGCCCGTGACCAGGATCAGGCCGTTGGGCCGGTAGACGGCCCGCATGAACTTGGCCAGGTCCTCCTGGGTGAAGCCCAGCTTGGTCAGGTCCACGTTCAGCCCGCTCTTGTCCAGGATACGAAGGACGACGGACTCGCCGAACAGGGTCGGCAGCGAGGAGACGCGGAAGTCCACCTCCCGGTTCCGGCCCAGCTTCATCTTGATCCGGCCGTCCTGGGGCACCCGCTTTTCCGTGATGTCCAGGTTGGACAGAATCTTGAAGCGGGCGATCAGCGCGTTCTTGATCTCCAAGGGCAGGTTCATGGTCTTGAAGAGCGAGCCGTCCACCCGGTAGCGGACGTAAAAGGCCTTTTCGAACGGCTCGATGTGAACGTCGGATACGCCGTCCGTAATGGCCTTGATCAGGATGCCGTTGACCAGCTTGATGA
>JAHJTB010000172.1 GCA_018830135.1 Pseudomonadota bacterium
ATCGGCATCATGAACATCATGCTGGTTTCCGTGACCGAGCGGACCCGGGAGATCGGCACGAGGCTGGCCATCGGGGCCATGGAAAGCGACGTCATGATTCAGTTTCTGGTCGAGGCCATGGCCCTGTCCTCCTTCGGGGGGCTGGTGGGCATCACCCTGGCCCTGGCCGGTTCGGCCATCCTGGTCCAGGCCATCGACGTGCCTCTGGTCTTCAATCCCGGCATCAATCTGCTCGCCTTTCTGTTTTCCGCGGCCGTGGGCGTGGTTTTCGGGTATTTCCCGGCCCGAAAAGCGGCCAGGCTGGACCCGATCGAGGCCTTGCGTTATGAGTAATTCCGCCGCGAACGATCGAGTCCGTCGTCGGCCGCGGGCGGTTCTGCGCGCTCTCGCGGCCTCGGTTTTGATGGCCGCAACCTTGGCGGCCTGTTCCGCCGTTGGCCCGGACTACCGGGCGCCCGAAATCCGGATGCCGGAGCAGTGGCGTGAAGCCGGGCCGGAGAAGGCCGCCGGCGATCCGCGGGACCTGATCCAATGGTGGAAGACCCTGGGAGACCCCACCCTGGACCGGCTCGTTGAAAGAGCCTTGGCCAACAACCTGGACATGAAAAAGGCCGTGTCCCGACTCGAAGAGGCCAAGGCCCGCCGGGGGGCCGCCGGTGCGGCCCGGGCCCCTTCGGTTTCCGCCAGCGGTTCGGCCTCGTCGAGCCGGGTCGGTGAATCGGACGATATCCGGGAGTCGTACGCCCTGGGCCTCGACGTGTCCTGGGAAGCGGACCTTTTCGGGGGGCTGAGGCGGGCCCGGGACGCGGCCCAGGCGGATTACGAAGCGAGCATCGAGGACCTCCGGGACGTCCTGGTCAGCCTGATCGCCGAGGCGGCGACCAATTACGTTCAACTCAGAACCGGTCAGATGCGCCTGTCCGCGGCCGAAAACAACCTGAAGCTTCAAACCGAGACACACGAACTGGTCCGGTTGAAATACGAAACCGGCCTGAGCGGCGGTCTGGACCTCGATCAGGCGACCTACAACCTGGAAACGACCCGGGCTCAGATACCCGCCTTGCGCAAGACGTGCACCGAAGCGAAAAATCGTCTGGCCGTTTTGATGGGGGTGTATCCGGGTGAACTGGAATCGGACCTGGCCGATCCGGGGGGCATTCCCTCCCGGGAGGCGGGCGTGGTCGCCGGCGTTCCGGCCGATCTGCTGCGGCGCCGGCCAGACATACGCCGGGCTGAAAGGCAGCTGGCCGCCGAGACCGCCCGGGTGGGCGAGGCCGAGGCCGACCGGTATCCCCAACTGAGTCTCAAGGGCGGTTTGACCTATCAGGCCCTGGCCTTGAGTGGCCTGATATCCCCGGCCAACCTGGTCGCCAGTCTGAGCACCGCCTTGTCGTGGAAGCTGTTTCAGGCCGGGGCCGTGGCGGAAAACATCAAGGCCCGGACCGCGCTTCAGGAACAGGCGCTTCTGGAGTACAAGACCGTGGTCCTCGGTGCCG
Organism: Pseudomonadota bacterium; assembly: GCA_018830135.1. GTDB lineage: Bacteria > Desulfobacterota > Desulfarculia > Adiutricales > JAGVGV01 > JAHJTB01. Next base: position 1,497 of record JAHJTB010000172.1, read on the forward strand.
TGGAGGAGACGGAAAACGCGATGACGGCCCTGGCCCGGGAAAACGAGCGGCGGGAGTCCCTGGCCAAAGCGACCCGGGCCGCCGGGCAGGCGGCGGACCTGGCCGTCCGGCAGTACCAGTCCGGGTTGTCGGATTTTCAGAACGTGCTGGAGACCCAGCGGTCGCTGGCCTCCTTCCAGGACAGCCTGGTCGAGAGCCAGGGATCGATGACCCTGAATAGGATTCTTCTCTACAAAGCCCTGGGCGGCGGCTGGTCGAACGAAAACCTCGCCCCCCGGGAACCGCCCGCGACCGTTCCCGGGTCCGACCGCTCGTCCAAAGACTCCCGTTCAATCCACCAATCGGCCAGTTCACCGGCGGTGAGAAATCGGAGCCGGTAGTTGTAGCGTTTCCTGACCGCATCGACGAGGCGAAGGTGCCGCTCCAAAAAGCGCAGGCCGAAGCCGAGCCAGATCGAGTCCAGGCCCATCCGGAGTCCCCGGCCGAAACCGGCGCGCCAGGCCAGCCGGTCGTAAGCCTCGACCGGGCGGAAGGCCGCGGAGAGCACGGCCGGCGAACCGGCGCCGGTCAGCTTGTGCAGGCCGGTTTCCAGGCCCGGCTGACGGCGGAGTGGGTTCCAGACCGCCAGGCGGCGGGTCTTGGTCCGGGGATGCCGGGTCAGGAGCACGGCGGCCGGCGTTTCCAGCAGTCGCATTTCCCCCGGAGTTCGCGGGTCCGCGGGCGAGGGGTGGTAGGGCCGGGCGGGCGTCCCCCGCCAGTTGACGGCCGGACCGGTCCCGGCCGGCCGCAGGACTCCGGGGCGGGCCGTGCCGTCAACGGCCAGCCCGAAGGCCTCCATCAGGCTCATGATCTCCGGGTCGGCGTAGCCCGAACCGTGCCGGACCGATCGCACCCCGTGCCGCTTGACTTCGTCCCAGGTTTCGGTCAGCATTTCGCGGACCCAGCCGCGGTCCTCGATTTCGTATCCCCAGCCCCGGCCGGCAATGTAGCGGAGCAGGTGGGGATTCCAGCCGATCTCGTCCCCTTCCGAGCGCACCCGGTCCCAGGTCTTTTCGAAGCGCAGAAACAAGGCGTCCGGCCGGCCCAGGGGCCGGCCCACGGACTCGTCGGCCCGCAGGCACCAGGTGACCTTGGGGCGGGCGCCGTCGTCGTCCCGAAACCGGCTCAGGGCCGTGAGAATCGCCGGCAGACCGCGTTCGATGCCCAGCCAGGTCGGGTCCTCCTCGGAAGCGGGACCCGGACGGGCTTCCCATGGGGTCGGGTCCGGCCCGACTTCGGCCCACAGGACTACCAGCAGCTCACCGTCAAAAGCCACAATCCCACCCCTTGCGGACTGATTTTCGGTCCCGGTCGTCCATGCCGGCCATCCTACCAGAAACGGGCCGGAGCAGGCAAACAGCCCAAGACCAGGGACGGATGGGTTCGATTTGCTGGTTCCCGGGCTAGGGACGAGCAGAAGAGATGTCCATTGAAATTCTTGCTGGTTCCCAAGCTCCAGCTTGGGAACCCGATCCTGGACGCTCCATCGTCCTTTTTTTACGACGACGCGTTTTTCCATAAACGGACCACATGGAATAAGGTGTTGAAGCAGAGCTTCAAGGCCGATGGGTATTCCCAAACTAGAGCTTGGGAACGAGCGGAAACATTTCAAGAGCGGGCGCCCCGGATTCCATTCCCTTTCAAAAAGTTGCAAAGGTCGAGCGGGTATGCTAGTCTTTTTTTTCAGGTTTTTGGAAAACCGCCCGATACGGGCTTCGACGGGATAGACGAGACAAGCAGGCAACTGAACCAGGGAGTCCCGGATGTTTGAAGGAAAAAGCGTGGCCGTGGTCGTGCCGGCCTACAACGAGGAACGGCTGATCGGCCGGGTCGTGGAAACCATGCCCGATTTCGTGGACCGAATTTACGTAGTCGACGATTGCAGCCGGGACGAGACCTGCGGCATCGTGCGCGGGTACCACGATCGGGATGCCTTGAAGGAACGGCTGGTCCTGCTTGAACATCAGGCCAACTCCGGGGTGGGCGCGGCCCTGAGGACCGGTTACCGTCAGGCCCTCGATGACGGCATGGACGTGGTCGCGGTCATGGCCGGCGACGCCCAGATGGACCCGGACGAACTGGACAAGGTCATCGGCCCCGTGGCCCGGGGCGAGGCCGACTACGTCAAGGGCAACCGGCTGTTCACGGGGGAGGCCTGGCGCGTGATCCCCCGGTACCGTTTCCTGGGCAACTCGGTCCTGTCCCTGCTGACCAAGGTCGCTTCCGGATACTGGCATGTGGCCGACTCCCAGACCGGGTACACGGCCATCTCGAAGGAGGCCCTGGCCCTGCTGCCCCTGGACAAGCTCTATCCCCGTTATGGTTATCCCAACCACATGCTGGTCATGCTCAACGTCTTCAACCAGCGGGTCCGCGACGTGCCGATCCGGCCGGTTTACAACGTGGGCGAGGTTTCGGGCATTCGGCTGCGCAAGGTCGTCCCGACCATCGCCTGGCTTCTGGTCAACTGTTTCTGGTGGCGCATGCTGGAAAAATACGTCATCCGGGACTTCCATCCCCTGGTCTTTTTCTACTTCCTGGCCGCCGTTCTCCTGCCTCCGGGGCTGATCATCGGGTTCTACCTGATCGTCTTCCGGCTGCTGGTGGGACCGGTCGCCGTGACCAGCGCCCTGTTCGCGGTCTTTCTGACCGTTTCCGGGCTCCAGTTCATGCTCTTCGCCATGATGTTCGACATGGAATACAACCGTGAACTCAGGTAGGCCGGCCTCGGCCTCGGTCCGTCCCCCGGAATTCCCGCGCCATGCGGCGAGGACGGCTTGAACCGTCCGATTCTCCCCGGCGGAGGAAACGATCTGATCGGGCGAAACCGACCCGGCGGAGGAAAGTGAGCCATGTCCAAGCGCATCCTGGTTGACATCACCCACCCGGCCCACGTTCATTTTTTCCGTAACGCTATCACGCGTTGGCGGGAACGGGGCCACCAGGTCTTCATCACCGCCCGGATCAAGGACATCGCTATCGACCTGTTGGACCGGTACGGACTGGAGCACCTCGATCTGAGCGCGGCCCGTTCGGGGCTGGTGGGGCTGGCCCTGGAACTGGCCGAACGCGACCTGAGGCTGGCCCGGGTGGTCCGGAAGGTCCGGCCCCACGTCATGACCAGCATCGCCGGAGTCTACATCGCCATGGTCGGCCGGCTGCTGGGCGTGCCCTCGGTGGCCTTCCAGGACACGGAAAACGCGGTGGTTTCCAACCGCCTGACCTTTCCCTTCGCCACGGTCGTGGTCACGCCGGACTGTTACGAGGCCGCCGTGCCCCGGCACAAGCACCTGACCTACCCCGGGTATCACGAGCTGGCTTACGTGCATCCCGGCCGCTTCACACCGGACCCGGCTGCCTTGGGTCTGTTCGGCCTGGAGCCGGGCCAGGACTTCATCCTCATGCGGCTGGTGGGCTGGAAGGCGGTCCACGACCTGACCGATACCGGGTTCGGGGCTCTGGAACCCGTGGTCGAACGTCTCGAACGGTACGGACGGGTCCTGATCAGTTCGGAACGGGACCTGCCGCCGGGCCTGTCCGACCGCCGTCTGACCGATCACCTCGACCAGGTCATCCACCTCCAGTACTACGCCCGGCTCCTGGTCGGCGAGAGCGCGACCATGGCCTCGGAATGCGCCTGCCTGGGCACGCCGGCCGTGTTCGTTTCGACATCGACCCGGGGCTACACCAACGAACAGGGCCGCCGCTACGGCCTGGTCTTCACCTATTCGGACCCCGGGACCGGGCAGGCACAGGCACTGGCCCAAGCCGAATCGATTTTGTCCGGCGAGGTCCCCCGAAAAGAGTGGCGGGAACGGGCCCGCCGGATGCTGGCCGACAAGATCGACGTGACCGACTTCATGGTCGAGGTGGTGGAGCGGTATGCCCGGAACTGACCCGGCGGCGGCCTGGGCCGACGGACTGGACCGGGTCCTGAACTGGTCCCGGGGCCAGGACTATGCCGGATACTCGAAGTTCGACGCCTTCAACAGCCCGATTGTGCGGGCCCTGGTCCCGGACCGGCATCTGATCCGGGCCGTGACCTGCGCCCTCTGGGCCCGGCAGCCGGTGAATCTGCGCCCCCTGTTCCGGACCACCCGCTCCAGGAACCCCAAGGGCATCGCCCTGTTCGCCCTGGCCTGGCTCCGCCGCCACCGCTGGCGCTCCGATCCGGCCGATCTCGATGAAGCCCTCCGCCTCCTGGCCTGGCTCGAGGAGCATCATGTGCCGGGCTATTCGGGAAAATGCTGGGGCTACGACCACGATTGGTACGGCCTGCACTTTTACGCCCCCAAGGACAGCCCCAATATCGTGGTCACCGGCAATGTGGCCCTGGCCTTTCTCGAGGCCTTTGAAACCACCGGCCGGGCCGGGTACCTCGATACGGCCCGGAGCAGCGTCGAGTTCATGCTCAAGGACCTCGACGCCCCGGTGGATGAACCCGGCCAGCGCAACATCGGGTACGTGCCCGGAAGCTCCTGGGGCGTACTCAACGTCAACGGCCTGGCCGCCTCGGTCATGATCCGGGTCTGGCGGCACACGGGCGAGCCCCTGCTGAAAGAGGAGGCCGGACGGCTGACCGCGTTTCTGGTGGACAAGCAGACCGATTACGGGGCCTGGCATTACGCCTGGCCGGCCGGGACTTCGAACGTCAAGCACGACAACTACCACACCGGCAACGTCCTGGACTGGGTCCTGGACTACACCCGGGAGTCGGGGGACCAGCGCTTCCTGGGGGCGTACGCCAAGGGGCTGTCCTTTTATGTCGATCATCTGTTTCTGCCCGACGGTGCGCCCAAGTGGATGAGCGACCGGGTCCATCCCCTTGACGCCCACAGCGCGGCCCAGGCCGTGGTCACCCTGGCCAAGGCGGCGCGCCAGTTCGATTCGAGCTATATCGAACCCGCCGGCCGGACCGCGACCTGGGCCCTGAACCATCTTCAGGCGCCGGAAGGGTATTTCTACTACCAGCGCGGCCGGCACTTCACCCGGCGCTACACCCTGATGCGCTGGTGCAACGCCTGGATGGCCCTTGCCCTGGCCAGCCTGCTGCCGGCCCGGCGGGAGGTCTGAGCCGTGTGCGGTATCGCCGGCATCGTCGGACCGGGCGGGTCGAGAGACCTGGCCGGCCGCATGGTTGACATTCTGGCCCATCGGGGGCCGGACGGCCGGGGCATCCATTCGGACGGCCCGGCTCACATCGGCCAGACCCGGCTGGCGGTCATCGATCTGCTGACCGGCGATCAGCCCATGTCCAACGAGGACGGCGGACTGTGGGTGGTCTACAATGGCGAAATCTACAATTTCATGGAACTCCGGGAGGAACTGGAGGCGGCCGGCCATGTCTTCCGGACCCGGAGCGACACCGAAGTCCTGCTTCACGGCTGGGAGGAGTGGGGACCGGACCTGCTGCCCCGCCTGAACGGCATCTTCGCCTTCGCCCTCTGGGAATCGGCGGCCCGGCGGCTGATTCTGGCCCGGGACTACTGCGGCGTCAAGCCGCTCCATTACCATTTCGACGGCCGGACCCTGCGTTTCGCCTCGGAAATCAAGGCCATCCTCATGGACCCGGCCGTGGCCCGCCAGGCGGACCTCCAGTCCCTGCACCAGTTCCTCAACCTGCGCTACGTGCCCGGGGAAGGCACCCTGTTCCGGGACGTCCGCCGCCTGTCGGCCGGGCACTACCTGGTCTTCGAGCCTCTGGGGCCGACCCTGCGCCGGACCCGGTATTTTTCATTTAAACCCCTGTCCGGGCCGCGCCTGACCGAAGCGGAATACATGGAAGGACTGCGTCACCATCTGAAGGAGGCCGTCCGGCGGCAGCTCGTCAGCGACGTGCCCCTGGGAGTCTTCCTGTCCGGCGGCCTGGACTCCAGTTCCCTGGTGGCCTTCATGAGCGACCTGGGGGTCCGGCCGATCAAGACCTTTTGTCTGGGCTTCGACGAGCCCACCGACGAACTCGAGGACGCCCGGATCGTGGCCGAGCGATTCGGCACCGACCATCACGAGATGACCCTTGCGCCCGATCCGCTGCACAGCTATCCCCGGGTCGTCTGGCACGCCGAGGAGCCCAAGGAGAACGTTCTCCAGGGCTTCCTGCTGGCCCGTTTCGCCCGCCGGGAGGTCAAGGTGGCCCTGGGCGGGCTGGGCGGGGACGAACTGTTCGCCGGGTACATCAACAACCGCTTCATCTACCCCAGCCAGCCCCTGCATCCCCTGGTCCCGCCGTTTGTTTCGCGCGGGCTGCTCCGCCCGCTCAGCCGGCTGGCCTTCCGCCTCCAGAACGCCACCGGCCGCCTGGCCTGGGACGAGTACCGCCGAGGCGTACAGATGCTTTTGGCCCTGGGCGACCCGGCCCGGTACTACCTCATCCTGCGCAACGTCTGGGACTTCGATGCCCGGACCTTCGGCAACCTGTACGGCCCGGCCTGGGACGGTTTCCGGCCCGAGCCGGTGGAAACGGCTTTCCGTTCCTATTTCACCGGCCGCCGGGACGCGTTGCGCCAGGTCCTGACGGCCGAGTTTCACACCAAGATGGTCGATGACTTCCTCATGAACGAGGACCGGACCTCCATGGCCCACGGCCTCGAGGTGCGGGTGCCCTTTCTGGACCGGGACCTGGTCCGGTTCGCCTTTTCCATCCCCGTGGACCTGCTGATCAAGGGCAACCGGACCAAGCATATTTTTTTCAAGGCCATGGAAGGCCGCCTGCCGGCCCGGACCCTGAGCAAGAAGAAATGGGGTTTTTCCTTCAATCCGGTCCACCAGTTCCGCAAGGACCTCAGGACCGTGGCCGAACGGGTTTTGACCCGGCGCCGGGTCGAGGAACGCGGCTGGTTCAATTACGAATACCTGCGGCGCATCCTGGACCATCCGCCCCACCCCCGGCTGCGCTGGCACTACTTCTTTCTCTGGCTGGTCCTGGGGCTGGAAATCTGGGCCCGGATGTTTCTGGAAGGCGATCCGGCCCGGCCGGCCTTCGACCTCGAGGACTATGACGACCGGGGCTGACAGGCGCGGCATACTCTCGCGGCTGAAGCTGTACGGGTCCATGGTCCGCTACGGGCTGGCCCACAACCGGGATTTCGCCCGGGAGAACTGGACCTTTTTTTCCCGGATGATCGACCGGCTGGGCGCACTGGATCGGGACCCGCGCGGATTGAAGGTCCTGGACCTGGGCTGCGGCAAGTCCTACTGGCTGGCCCTGCTGCTGGCCGGGTACGGGGCCGAGGCCGTGGGCGTGGACACGGAACCCGTGGCCGCCGGTTTCAGCCCGGCCAAGTACGTCCGGGTGGTCCGGAGCCAGGGGTTGGAGCGGGCGGTCCGGACCGCGGTCTGGGACCTGGTTTTCGGGCGGCCCTACTACCGGGCCCTGGCCGAGTGCGCCGAATTCCCCCTGGATTTCAGCAAGCCCCGCCTGATGACCATGAGCGGCGACCGGCTCGATTTCGAGGACCATGCCTTCGATCTGGTCGTTTCCCACGAGGTCTTCGAGCACCTGCCGGACCTGGCGGCCGCCGTGGCCGAAACGGCCCGAATCCTCAAGCCCGGCGGTCTGACCTACATTTACGTCCACAACTATGCCAGCCTGTCCGGGGGGCATCATATCGCCTGGAAGTATCCGGACCGGGAGCCGTCCGACGTGGTCCCGCCCTGGGACCATCTCCGGGAGAACCGCTATCCGGACGTGCCTTCCTGGATCAACCGGCTGCGCATGGACGATTACCGGCGGGTGTTCGAAACGCGTTTCGAGATACTGGACTGGCAGCCCGGAGACGTCGAAGGCCCAAGCCTCCTGACGCCGGACATCCGGCGGGAACTGGCCGACTACTCGGAAGAGGAACTGCTGCTCAAGGGCTTCACCGTCATCGCCCGGCCCCTATAGGTTTTGGGCGTCAGGCCGGGGCTTCCTTTTTTTCCTGGACGCAGAATATGCCTTCGGGCCGGGCCATGGTTTTGAGGCAGCCGTTGCAGGAAATGCATCGGGCCGGAGCGGCGTCTCCCGATTCCCAGCGCCGGATCAGGGCGGGTTCGCGGATCAAGGGACGGCTCAAGGAGATCAGGTCCGCCGTGCCGTCCGTCAGAATTTGGTCGATCATGTCCAGGGTCCGGATGCCGCCAACGGCCGAAACCGGGACGTCGGCCCGGGCCTTGACCCGGGACGCTCCATCCAGGTAGAAGCCTTCGAACCACTGTGACTTGTCCAGCGGGCCGCGCGAATCGTGGGTTCCCCCGGCGGCGCCGCCGGTGACCTCGATGATGCCATACCCCGCGTCGGCCAGAAACGGCGCGTACTCGGCCGCCTGTTCCGGAACCAGCCCGCCCTCGACGCCGTCCAGACTGTTCATCTTGATCCAGACCGGATAGTCCGGGCCGGCTGCTTCGGCAATGGCCCGTCTGATTTCCACAAACAATCGAATCCGGTTTTCCGTGGAGCCGCCGTACCGGTCGTCCCGCCGGTTGAAACAAGGCGAAAGAAACCGGGCGATGGGATAGCCGTGGCCGCCGTGGACCTGGACCGCGTCCAGGCCGACTTCGCGGGCCAGGACCGCCATTAGGGCGTACACGGCAATGATGCCCTCGATCTCGGCCACACTCAGGGCGTGTTCCTCCGGGCCCAGGCTGGACGGACTCACGGGCCGGCCGTCCAGGGTCATGACCGGGGCCATCTGGAGGGATATCAGGCCCCCGGCCGCATGGACCGCTTCGACGGCCTCCCGCCAGCCGTCCCGGTTTGCGGAGTCCAGGATCAGCATCCGGTTGGATCGAACGATCCAGTCCCGGCGCGGCCAGCAGCCGCTGCTGGAGATCAGGCCCACACCGCCTCGGGCCAGGTCCTGGTAGAGCCGGACCAGTTCCGGGCCCGGTGATCCGTCGGGCGCGGCCATGCCTTCCAGGGTGGCCGAGCGGATGAAGCGATTGCGAAGCGCGAGGCCCATGACCTCGCAGGGTTGAAAAGCGGTTGCCGCCAAATCCATGTTCGCCATGGTTCCGACCTCCCGGATTTTTTTAATGCGGACCGCCATGATAGTCCGGCCGGGCCCTTGCCGTCAATGCCCGGGGGAGGGGTGGTGTAACCGGGCTATTTATAACGCTTTTCCGTAATGGGATCATTGGGGGCGTTGTATGGAAATTGTTCAATGTAGTAAACAATGTCCTCGATTATCCCGTTCTCGCGGGTCAGGGGCGGCCCGGCCTTCTCGGGCCGTATCAATATATGCCGGGTGGGTTTTGGCTTGACCACGAGGAATTTTACGGACTACTATGCCCGAGGGGAGAAAAAGTGAAGGATTTCCATTCAGATTGCTGAAGATTTGAGACCGGCGCCACGAAGCACGAGGCCATTCGACTCGGTTCGAGAAAATATCCTTATGCCGGTCAAGGGGGCCAAGGCAGGTTTGAAATAGGGGGTTTGCGGCAAGGGCCGCAAAATTCGGGTTAAAATCGTCTTGCTATTTCCAGGTGGGGACGGGACGAAGATTATGGATGAAAAAGTATTTGATGAAATCGATGAATATTGGAGCGCACAGCGCAACAACGAAATTTATCTGAAAAACAAGAATCTGCCCCCTGGCAGTTCCGGGTATTTCGATGAGATTGAGGCCGGCCGTTACCGTTACCTGTATTATCTGCCGGAAATCCTGGCTTGGTTCAAAAAGGCGCCAGGGGCCAGACTGCTTGAAGTCGGTTGCGGCATGGGGCTGGACCTGGCCTTTTTCGTTCGACATGGCTTTGAAGGATACGGTATCGATCTGGCTAAAACCCATGTCGATCTTGCCAAGAAATATTTCCTGCTAAGAGAATTAAAAGCGGTCATCGAACAAGGCAATGCGGAAAAACTTGATTTTCCGGATGAGTCGTTCGATGCGGTATACAGTTTTGGCGTTCTGCATCATACCCCGAACACAGCCAAAGGCATAAATGAAATAGGCCGCGTGCTCAAACCCGGTGGAAGGGCGGCCGTCATGCTCTATCACAGGCATTCCCTCAATAATCTGGTTCATGTGGTCCTTCGTTTGCCCTATGACAATCCTAAAAAACTGCGCCCCTTCGCCGAGGACGCCAACTTTGTTTTTCGATTCAGCAAGAGCGAGGTCCGGAAGATGTTCGCCCGATTCGAACAGGTAGATGTCAAGGTGGAATATGCTTTCGGAGCGGGGTGGGAACCCGTTTATTCGTGGACACCCAAACCGGTTTTTCAACTATTGAGCAAGCTCGCCGGCTGGCATCTGGTCGCTTACGCCGTCAAGTAACCCGGTTTTCCTTCTCCAATGCCACCAATAGCCCGCCGGAAAAATGATCTTATAAAACGGATGGTGGTCCAAGGCTTTTCGAGCCGGGTTGCGGTTCGCCCATCGATTGGTTTTTGGATTGAACACGCGGGGCGGGCCCATTCCCCGCGGCTTGCCGCGGGGTCAGCCCGCCAACCAATAGAAGATTCCCCACGGCAAGGCTGCGGGGAGCTTCCATAAACTCGGAATATGGAGACTTTGATGCCCGAACCGGATACTGGGTCCAACCAGGAAGCAGCGCCTCCCTTCGTCGAACCGGCCACGACCGCCGGCCCGGGAAGCCGCAAGATAATACATCTTGAAGGCCTCCGAGGCCTTGCCGCAATGCAGGTCGTCATGCTTCATTTTGTCACGACCTTTTATCCGACGCTCCATTTGGGGACAAAGGCGGCCATTCATAACGCCTATGAAGCATGGGCCGGCGTTACACCGTTCAATTTGATATATGCGGGAGATTTTGCGGTCTGTATTTTCTTTTATCTTAGCGGATACGTCCTGAGCACCGGGTATTTTATCAAGCAGGATCGTTCGGTCATCATATCCTCTTCGGCCAGGCGGTATTTTCGGCTGACCATCCCGGTTCTCGTATCCTGCATCATTGCGTATTTCCTTTTGACGTACGGTCTTTTTTACAATAAAAAGGCCGTCACCTTGACGCTTTCCCATGGCTGGCTGGATACATTTTATCGAATGAAGCCGGATTTCAGCTATATGCTGCAAGAAGCGACATACTATCTTTATAGGAATGGATTTTGCGCCTACAATCGGGTCGCCTGGACCATGCGGGTCGAATTATGGGGTTCGTTTCTCGTTTTCGGTTTTCTTTTCCTGTTCGGCCGGTTCAAATATCGACATGTGATTTACCTTTTGCTGGCTTTGGTATATTTGCGGGGCTACTACCTGGGTTTTGTGCTGGGCATGCTGCTGTGCGACCTGCGGATCAACAAAGGGTGGCCGGGGAAGGGGCCCAAAACCGGGTCCTATAAACTGGGGACGGCCGTCATGCTCTGTTTCGGCCTGTTTCTCGGCTCCTATCCATACGCGAAAGACATACTCTGGGTGTACAAGCCGATTCTCCAGGTTTCAACGGCCCTGAACGCCTCCCCATATACCTTTTCCCACATGATCGGCGCCTTCCTGACGCTCCTGGCCATCGAGCGCTCCCAGGCGATTCAAGGATTTCTGTCCACCAAACCCATCGCTTTTCTCGGGAAGATATCCTACTCCGTCTACCTGACGCACGTGATAATCGTCATGTCTCTCTCCTGTTATCTGTTCAGCGTCCTCATCGAGTACCTCAGCTACAACGCAGCGGTCCTGATCACCTTTCTGGCCACCCTCTGTTTTCTGATCCCTTTTGCCTATTTGTACTATCGGCTGGTGGACGGTCCGAGCATCTCGTTCACGAAAAAGGCATACAACCGCATCGTATCCCGGGGCCGGGACAGCCGGGCCGAACAGGCGGCCGGGTAAACCCATGGGTCCGGGCCACGGCCGGGCCGGAGTCGGACCGATCCGCGTGCCGGGTCAGTCCCCGGGGGAGGCCGGTTTTTTAAAGGAAATAATGAAGCTGGGGTAGATCAGCCTGTCGGGCAGGAAATAGCGGCCCAGACGCGAGTACAGCTTTTGCACCCGGTAGCGCAACGTGGGACGGTCGTACATGCTTTCCCGGTAAACCAGGCTTTGGCACGTCAGCCCGTGACGTCGGCCCAGCTCCCGCAGTTCCCCCGCACTGGAAAAGGTCTCGTTCGGATCGACGAAACCGACCAGGGGCATGAACTTCCGAAAGGGACTCTTGGGGTTCGAGGTCAATCGCCGTTGAGGATGTTCGAGATTGGGCTCGACCGCCACCAGGCGGCCGCCGGGTCTGGTGATACGCGCCGCCTCGGCAAAACCCCGCTCTTTGTCCGCCACATGGTGCAGGCTGTAGTTGAAATAGACCAGGTCAAAGGCTCCATCCTGGACGGGAATGTTTTCGACCGTGCCGATCAGGCCGTGAAATCCGGTGGTGGCCGTGAGCAGGCCGAGCACGGGTTCCAGGCCGACCCGCAATTTGGCCTCGATGCGACGCAGTTGGGGGCCCGAACCGCAGCCCAACTCGATCACCTCGTCTCGCGGCGACGCCCCGATCAGCTCGGCCCAGGCCTGATAGCTCGCCTCGTTTTCGCTCTCGTAAACGGTATCGCCATAGTGCGCCTCCCAGAACTCGATCTCCCCTTCCAGTTGGGACCGGTGGGCTTCGGTCAGGAAGTCCGGGAACCGTCCAGCCCGTAGCGGATAGGCCGTTCCACAGGAAAGGCAGCGGAGGCTGTCTGCCTCCAAGTCCATGTCGCCGGCCCGGCATTGGACGCATTGGAGTTTGTTCAGGAGCATGTCCGGAATCGCTCGGTCATGTTCAGCGGACATAAGGGACTATTCCTTTGGCGGCGGTGTGACCGGGGTGGGGGACCCGATCAGTAAAGAGACGGCCGCCCAGAACACGTCTTCGAGGATGGTGATGATTCGGGTGGCCACGGCCGCGACCATGGCCATGGGCGGGGCCGCGATGCCTTGCAGCATGACGTAGAGCAGGCCTTCGCGAATGCCCAGGCCGGAAGGGGCCCATGGGGTGAGAAAGCCGATGACCCACGATAGGGCGAACAGGCTGGTGATGTCCAGGAGGCGGCCGATGGTGACCGTGGCCCCCAGGGCCTTGAGCAGACAGAACAGGCACAGCCCCCAGGCGACATAAATACCCAGGGACAGCAGCCACATGGTCAGGCCCAGGGACCAACGGATATGCACCGGTTGGACCGGCTGCCGAAGCAGCCGCATCAGCAGCCGGAGAATCGCCTGGGCCACCTTGGGGTGAGTGACGACGAGGCTGATTACGATCATCAGAACGGACCCGGCCACGAGAACCTCACGGGGAAAGGGAATGAGCCGGTCCAAAGTCAGGATGCCCACCATCATGCCGAACCATAGCAGCAGTCCGGTTTCAAAGACCAGTCCGACCGAGGTCCGCAGGATGCTGTGCCCTCGTTTTTTGCTTTGCTGGATTCGGGAGGCCATGTACCACACCGTGCCCGGCAGGTACGAGGCCAGGTTGGACAGGAAAAAGACCCGCATGTGGTCCCAGAACAGGGGCAGGGGGATTTTCCCGGCGTCGAGGAAGGCGATGATCGGCCAGCGCAGCCCGGCCAGGAGTCGTCGGACCAGGGCAAAAAACAGGGCCGGCAAGGCCCACCAGGGGTCCAGAGACCAGGAGTATTGCGCAAAATCAGTCCAGTGACGATGAAAATACCAGGACATGAACAATATTATCAGGACCACCCAGGACGCCTGGGCCGCCCGGCGTATCCCGGGAAGCCAGGATTTGCGGCTGTGTGTCGAGGTCATTGCCTCAAGTGCCGGAAAATACGGCCGCTTTATCCGCCCGGCCTTCCATCATAGCCAGAGCGAACTGAAGCACTTCGTCCGACGAGACCCGCTTCCGAGGGTCTGGCGGAAGCAACAACCATTGATCGGGATCGATCTCTTGGAATCCTGCTCTCATGGACGAACTCTAGCATAACCACAAGGGCGTGTAAAGTTGGGCGAAAAAAAGACTCCCTGGCAACCCCCAAAATTCATCGTTTTGTCATCTGCCCGCCTTTACCGGGCTTGTCGGCCGAAGCCTTAAGGCAGGCGGGGTGAGGGGGCTCATGAAAACCGGCCGGGCCGCCGGCAATAAAAGATTTGCCCAGCTCCGGGTTTGCGGTTAAAATGAAGTGGTTGGAACGATTATGAAACAAGTGCTGCAAAATCTGAAGACCGGCCGGATCAGCGTGGAAGAGGTGCCTCGGCCCCTGGTCCGCCCGGGCCGGGTTCTGGTCCGGAACCAATACTCGGTGATCAGTACGGGCACGGAGGGCGGGACCGTCAAGCTGGGCCAGATGTCCCTGCTGGGCAAGGCCCGGGCCCGGCCCGAGCAAGTGCGCAAAGTGATCAACGTAGTCCGGACCGAAGGGCTCCTGACCGCGTACCAGGCCGCGACCCGGACCCTGTCAATGCCCATCCCCATGGGCTATTCCTGCGCCGGCCGGGTCGTCGAGGCCGGGGAAGGGGTCGGAGCCTTCAAGCCGGGCGATCTGGTGGCCTGCGGCGGGGGCGGCATGGCCGTTCACGCCGAATACGTCCTGGTGCCCAAGAACCTGTGCGTCCGGATTCCTCCGGACGTGGACCTCCGCCTGGCGGCCTTCACGACCCTGGGGGCCATCGCCCTCCAGAGTCTGCGCGTGGCCCGGGTCGGGCTGGGCGACAAGGTGGTGGTCATCGGTCTGGGGCTGGTGGGCCTGCTGACGGCCGACCTGCTGGCCGCGGCCGGCTGTCTGACGCTGGGCATCGACACGGACCCGGGCCGGGTCGGCCTGGCCGAAGAGCGGGGAATGGGGCCGGCCCTGACGCGGGGAGTGGACAACCTCAAGGAACGGGTTTTGGCCTTCAGCGAAGGCCGGGGGGCGGACGCGGTCATCATTACGGCCTCGTCGGACAACAATGACCCCGTGGCCCTGGCCGGGGAACTGGCCCGCCACAAGGGGCGGGTCGTGGTCGTGGGCCGGACGGAAATCAACGCACCCCGGGACACCTATCTTTTCAAGGAACTCGAACTGTGCACTTCTCTGGCCTACGGACCGGGAACCGGTGACCCGGCCTATGAGGAAAAGGGCCTGGACTATCCGGCCGCGTACGTCCGCTGGACCGAGAACCGCAACATGGCCGCCTTCCTGGACCAGTTGTCCCAGGGGCGGCTGCGGACCGGGTCGTTCATCACCCATGAACTGCCCCTGGTCGAAGCCGCCAGGGCGTACGACGTCATCACCGGCCAAAGCCGGGAGCCTCATATCGCCGTCCTGCTCAGCTATCCGGAGACCGCGGCGTCGGAATCCGGACGGGTGGCCCTGAAAGCCCCGGCGGCGAGTCCCCGGCCGACCTCCGGGACGGTCCGGATCGGCGTGCTCGGGGCCGGCGGGTTTGCCACCAATTTCATGATCCCGACCCTGTCCGGGCTCAAGGGCGTCGAACTGGCCGGCATCGCTTCGGCCACCGGGGTCCGGGCCGGGGCGCTGGGAAGAAAATACGGCTTTTCCTATTGCGCCTCATCCCCCATGGAAGTGATCGAGGACCCGGACCTGGACGCGGTTTTCATACTGACCCGGCATGACACCCACGCGGCTTACGCCGTCGAGGCCCTGCGCCGGGGCAGGCACGTTTTTGTGGAAAAGCCGCTGGCCATGACCCTGTCCGAACTCGATTCGGTCGTCGATGCCCGGCGCGAAACCGGACTCCAGGCCATGGTCGGTTTCAACCGGCCCTTTGCCGCCCTGTCGGGCCGCCTGCGCGAGTTCGTCGCCGGCCGGGCCCAGCCCATGGCGATTCATTATCTGGCCAACGTGGGCTACCGTCCGCCCGAGGCCTGGATTCACGATCCGGTCCAGGGCGGCGGCGTGATCGTGGGCGAGGCCTGTCATTTTATCGATTACTGCCTCTGGCTGACCGGGTCCGAGCCGGTCGAGGTCCAGGCCTGGGCCATGGCCGGGGACGCGTCCGGATTGATCCCGGAGGACAACGTCCAGGTCCACCTTCGTTTCGCCGACGGTTCCCTGGCCACGGTGGCCTATCTGAGCTGCGGGGACCCGTCCCCCGGACGGGAGCGGATCGAGGTGCTGGCCGAAGGGGGCCTGGCCGTGCTCGTGGACTTCCGGGACCTGGTGCTGAACCGGGAGGGGAAAAAGAAGCGCCATCGCCTGCGCGTGATTCCGGACAAAGGCTATGCCGCGGAGGTCGAGACCTTTATCCGGGCCATCCGGGGAGAGGACGCGTCCTCCGGCCTGTTTGACCGCCAGGTGCTGTCCATGCGGACGACGCTGCTGGCCGTCGAGTCCATGCGCCAGGGACGCCCGATGCGCGTGGCCCATGATATTGCATCGTCCGGCGCGGGGAAGCGGACCCCCTGACGAATCCAGGCATCGGCCCGTTTGCTTACCCGATACGAAAGACCGTGTATCCCCGGGCCTGAAACAGCGGTTCGAGTCGCCGGCGTCGAAACTCGAGCCACAAACCCAGCTTTTCTTTCGGAACCGCGTGCCCGAGGTAGTCCAGCAGCAAAGCCTCCCGCGCCAGGATGTGGGTGGCCCCCAGCTTTTTCAGCCCCTGCCCAACATCGTCCACCGTTCTGGCCGCTTCCAGGATCGGCCGCAGAGATTCCCCGGAAAACCAGGTCTGGTAGAAGTAAGCCCGCCGGCAGTAATAGCCCCGGTTTCCGGCGAACAGAAACAGGACCCGGGCGTCGAGGGGGAGGCGACGGTTGATGAAGTCCATGGCCGGGTACTGGTCGAGATGCCGGAGCAGGTAGGTTCGGCGGCTCTCCCGGCCGGTCAGGCGGGGGACGGGATCGCGCAGGCGCCAGAAGTCCGCGGCCCAGGCCGCGTTCAGGGCAAGAAACCCGGCCAGGATCAGGACCGGCAGGCCGGCGGCCGCGGGGCGGGGCAGGCGCGGTTCCAGAAAGCGCCGGATCGCTTCGAGTCCGAAGACGCTCAATACGGCCAGGATCGGCAGAACGGGCGCCACGTACCGGACGATGATCGAGGACTTGAGGAAGACCAGGGGAATCCAGTAGACGACGATCAGGGCCAGCGGCCGGATTTCCGGGAACTTCGGGCGAACCAGGGCCGGCAGGGGCAGCAGGAGCAGCATGGGGTTGAGCACGCCGTCGAAATACCGGGGGGAAAAGTCCCGGCCCTCGAAAAAGATGCGGATCGGCGTGGCCAGGACCTGCCAGAACGACTCCCCATGATAGAACTGCCGCCGGGTGAAGAGATCGACGTTCAGCTCCGGGGAGACCAGGCCGGGCAGGCCGAAGAGGGTGTTGAACAGCGGGTACAAGGGATTGCCGGTCAGGATCGCGTTCTTGATCAGCCAGGGGGAAAAGACCAGGCCGGCCAGGCCGAACCAGGCCGCGGTCCCGAGCAGGGCTCTGGGCAGGTCGGTCCGGGACCTGGCGGTCGGACCGATCAGGACCAGACCGAATGCGGGCGCGGCCAGCAGGGCCTGGTATTTCGTGCCCAGGGCCAGGCCGTAGGCCAGGGCCGAAACCAGGAACCAGCGTCTTTGTCCGGTTTCGCGCCAGAAAAACAGACCGGCTAGGCCGGCGGTCATGAAGAAGGTCAGACCCAGGTCCACATAGGCTGACGCGGCCAGGCGCATGACCAGGGGCGTGCTCAGAAAGATCAGGGCCCCGGTCAGGCCCCAGGTCGTGTCGAGCCGCCGGCGAAGATAGGCGAAGACCAGGGCCGCGGTCAGGAGGCCGAAGAGGTTGTGAACGAGCCGGGCTCCCCAGTCCGCCCCCAGGGCCAGGGCCGGAAGGTAGAGCAGGTCCAGGTTCATGGGATAGTAGGAGAAGGCGGCCCAGGGCGTTTCGACGAAGCGGCCGGCCTGAATCCAGATTTGGGGGATGGCCAGGTGATGGATCAGTTCGTCCCGTTCCAGGGGAGGCAACAGATCGAGCAGGCCGGTGAAGATCGCCACCGCGCCGATGCAGACGATCAGGACATAGCGGACCCGGGCCGCGGGTCTTCCGCCGCCCGGGTCCGGCCAGGGACCGTCCGGTTTCGCGTCCTCGGGTGCCATGTCGGGCTTGAGACTCAGTCTTGGGACGGCGACATCTCCGGGCCGCCGAAATAGACGCGGTTCCAGGTCGGGCTGATGAGAATCTCGTTAAGGCAGACCCGGGCCGGCATGCGGGCCACGAACAGGATGGTCTCTCCCAGGTCTTCGGTCTGGAGCATGCGGGCCTTGTCCTCGTCGCTGACCGGCACCGGCCGGGCGTCCAGGATGGGCGTGGCCACTTCGGCCGGGCAGATGGCGCAGGCCCGGATGCCGTTGACGCACTCTTCGATGTTGAGGCTGGCGTTCATGGCCAGGAGGGCGTGTTTGGCCGCGTTGTAGGCCGGGCCCGGCAGGTAGGTGTCGAAGCGGCCGGCCCAGGAGGAGATGTTGACGATCAGGCCGTCCTTTTGGCGGCGCATGACGGGCAGGGCGGCATGGGCGCAGTAGAAGGCGCCGTTGAGGTCGATGTCGATGACCCGGTTCCAGCCTTCCGGGCTCAGGTCCCGCCAGTGGCGTTGGGCCACGTTCAGTCCGGCGTTGTTGACCAGCACGTCCAGGCGGCCGAACGTTTCTTCCATCCGGCCCGCCGCCTCGGTCACTGATTCGATCTGCTGGACGTCCAGGGGCAGGACCAGGGCCCGGCCCCCCAGGTCCCGAATCATCCCGGCCGTCTCGTCGAGGGGCTCGACCCGGCGGCCGGAGACCGCCACGTCCATCCCGGCCCCGGCCAGGGCCAGGGCCGCGGCCCGGCCGATGCCCGTTCCGCCGCCGGTCACCCAGGCCGCCTTACCCGTCAGATCACGCATGATTTTTCGCCTCCTGTATCCCGATCGTGGTTTTGGGTCCGACGCCCCCTTACTTGGCCTGGGCGTATCTGTAAAGCCCGTACATGGCCCGGGCGGCCTCTTCCGGGAACTCGTAGAAGGGGATGCCCCGCTCCCGCATCAGGTTGAAGGCCACGCCCTCCATGTGTCCGCGCATGGCCGTGGCGATCAGGGGCTTGCCGTATTTCCGGGGCACTTCCGACAGAATTTCGGCCGTGGACAGCACTTCCCGGACATAGTCGGGATTGGTGGACCGGATGAAGACCGGGGCCATGGTGATGATGGCGTCGATGCCCGCGTGCCGGGCCAGAATCTCGACAATGTTGGCCACGGTCATGGGACGGGGATCGGCGGCCAGGTCGATGGGGTTCCTGGGGGGCGGCGCGTGAGGCAGCAGCAGGGGCTGGAGGCGCAGTACCGTCTCCTCGTCCAGTTCCGGGACTTCCAGTCCCAACAGCCCGATGGCGTCCGTGGTCACGACGCAGTGCCCGCCGCCGGCGGAAATCACCGCGACGCGGTTGCCCCGGGGCAGAGGCTGCTTGGACAGGGCCTCGGCCAGGTCGAAGGCGTGGCTGACGTCATAGGTTCGGATGATGCCCGACTGGCGGCAGATGGCCTCGAAGATGTTGTCCGATCCGGCGATGGAAGCGGTATGGCTCATGGTGGCCCGGGAGCCCTGTTCGGTCCGGCCGGCCTTGTAAACGATGATCGGTTTCTTTTTGACCACCTTTTTGGCCGCCCGGAGGAATCGGCCGCCGTCCCGCAGACCCTCGACGTAGAGCACGATGACGCTGGTGCCCGGGTCTTCGCCCAGATAGGTCACGTAGTCGGCCATGGACAGGTCGGCCTGGTTGCCCACGCTGAGGAAGGCGTTGAAGCCGTAGCCCTTGTTCTGGGCGGTCTCGAGCAGGTAGCTGCCCATGGTCCCGCTCTGGGAAACAAAAGATATGCCGCCGGCCTTGGGGGTGAACCAGAAGGCGGTGTTCATGCGGACGGCCGAACTCCAGATGCCCATGCCGTTGGGGC
>JAHJTB010000173.1 GCA_018830135.1 Pseudomonadota bacterium
AGATTCAGCCCCTTTGTCAAGGACGTCATCGTCGTCGGCGGAGAGGACAGGCATTTCGTCAGCGCCCTGGTCAACATCGACATCGAGAACATGGGCCGGTACGCGGACGCCAACCGCATCAACTACACCACCTTCACCGACCTGTCCCAGAAAAAGGAAGTGATCGACCTGATCCGGAACGAGATTGAAAAAATCAACAAGACCTTGCCCGAGCACGCCCGGCTGAGGCGGTTCATCAACCTGCACAAGGAACTGGACGCGGACGAGTCCGAACTGACCCGGACCCAGAAGCTGAGGCGGACCTACATCGAAGACAAGTACAGGGACATGATCGAGGCCTTGTATGGGGACCGGGGCGAACTGAGCGTCGAGGCCCAGGTCACCTACCGGGACGGGCGGACGGGCAGAGTCAAGACGGACATCAAGGTCAACATGGTGGAAAACGAGATGAATTGACCGGAGCGCATCCGCCGGACCCGGATCGGGTCCGGCCGGGGTGATCGGTTTCCATGCTTTCATCTGTCTAATCAGTTAAGGGGATTACCGGTGAGCGGAATTTATCAATTCTTGATTGTGGGAATGATGGAAGGCGGGCTCTACGCCCTTGTCGGCGTGAGCATCGTTCTGGTCTACAAGTCGACCCAGGTGGCCAGCCTGGCCCACGGGCAACTCATGGCTTTCGGGGCGCTTTTTTTCTATGCCTTTTACTCGCTGCTGGGCATCCCGCTCATTCTGGCCCTGATCATGACCTTTGCCGCGGCATATTTGATGGGCCTGGCCGCGGAACGGGTGGCCATGAGACCGCTGATCGGGCAGCCTGTTTTCGCCGCCTTTCTCAATACCTTTGCCTTGTACATCATTTTGGACGGCGTGTTCAATATCGCTCTCAAGGGCGGCGTTGTCGATTTCCCGGACTTTCTGCCCTCGGGCTACATCAAGGTGCTGGGCGCCAATGTGCCCATATCCCAATTCGTCAGTTTCATCGTCGCCCTGTTGCTGTTCGGCCTGCTGGCGATCTTTTTCCGCTACACCAAGATCGGGCTGAACATGCTCGCCACGGCTGAAAATCACCAGTTGGCCCAGAGCACCGGCATCCGGGTCAAGCAGGTCTTTTCCTTTGTCTGGGCCCTGTCGGCCCTGCTCGCCGCCGTGGCCGGCATGGCCGCGGCCAACGTCATGGACATATCCTTCCTCTTACCCAACATGGGCATCAAGGGTCTGACCGTGGCCTTGTTCGGCGGCCTGGACTCCATCCCCGGCGCCCTGGTGGGCGGCCTGGTACTGGGCATCCTGGAGAACATGGCCGCCGGGTACATCGATCCCCTGGTCGGCGGAGGGGTCAAGGAAGTGGCCGCCTTCGCCATGATGCTATTGATTCTTCTGGTCCGACCGTACGGACTGTTCGGACAGATTCGGATCGAGAGGATTTGACATGTATCGACCCTGCGGTGTTTTCGACAAGACCTATCTCAAGGACATCACCATCATCAGGACCTGGCAGCACTGGGCCTGGGTGATCGGCGCCCTCCTCCTGCTTTACCTGCTTCCGGTTCTGGGCTTCGGCTACTACCTCATCAGCCTGATCAACTCCCTGAGCATCACCATCATCGCGGTCATGGGCCTTCAGATCGTGACCGGGTACTGCGGCCAGATATCCTTCGGCCAACCGGCCTTCATGGCCGTGGGCGGCTTCACCTCGGCCATTCTGATGAGCCAGTACGGGCTGAGCTTCTGGCTGGCCCTGCCCCTGTCCGGCGTGGTCGCCGGGCTGGTCGGCATCATCGGCGGCGCGCCTTCCCTGCGCATCAAGGGCTTCTACCTGGCCATGGCCACCCTGGCCATGCACTTTCTGATCATGTGGCTCATCCTGCACATGAAGATCACCGGCGGCGCCGAAGGCATCGTGGCCCCGTTTCCCAAGATCGGCGATTTCGAACTGGACTCCCACGAGCGCATGTACTACTTGATCATCACCGTGATGATCATCATGACCTACGCCGCCCGAAACCTGGTTCGCAGCAAGATCGGACGCGCCTTCGTGGCCATCCGCGACAACGATCTGGCCGCCGAAATGATGGGCGTCAACCTGTATTACTACAAGCTCCTGGCCTTCTTTATCTCCTGCTTTTACGCGGGCGTGGCCGGGGCCCTCTTCGTCCACCTGCTCACGGTCGGTCATCCCGAACAGTTCCCCATGTTCGACGCCATCTGGTACATCGGCATGATCATCGTCGGCGGCATGGGCAGCATACCCGGCGTGTTTTTCGGGGTCATCTTCCTGCGCATGCTCGACGAACTCGTCCTCTTCGGCTCCCCCATTCTGGCGGAACTATTCCCCTGGCTGGGCGACGCCCCGGCCTCTTCCATGGGCCTGATCGCCTTCGGCTGCATTCTCATGGCCTTTCTCATATTCGAACCGCGAGGCCTGGCCCATCGCTGGGAAATAATCAAGGCCTCATACCGGGTCTATCCGTTCGCCTACTAAGGTCAACGGTTGGCAGACTATAGGCGATTGATAAACCGTGGCAGGAATTTGCAACAAGAAATGAAGGAGGAAATGGGAAAATGAAAAAGGTGGTGCTTGTTTTATTGGGCCTCATTTTGGCCTGGACCCTGGGCGCGGGCTCGGGTCTGGCCGAGGAAAAGGTGGTGACCGTCCTGGAAACCGGAGGTTTCACCGGCCCGACGTCGCCGCTGGTCGTGCCGGTCCACCAGGGCTCCAAAGACTACTTCGAAGCGTTGAACGCCAAAGGGGGGATCGACGGCGTCAAGATCAAGTTCATCTCTTCCGACGACCGGTACACAGCCGCCCGGGCCATGTCGTTTTACCAGAGATACCGCAAGACACCCAAACTGGCGACCCTGCTGTCTTACGGCACCCCTCAAGCTTACATCCTCGACCCGATCATGACCCGGGACAAGATACCCCAGATCACCACGGGCGGGGGCAAGTTTCAGGCCAAGCCGGGCTACACCTTTCTTATGGTCTGCCCCTACCAGAACATGGTCGGCTCCGGGATCGACTGGGCCATCGCCGACTGGAAGAAAAAGGGCAAGTCCGGCATGCCGACCTTCGCCTACATGGGCTGGGGCGGGGCTTCCGGCCTCGAGGCCACCAACGGCTCGAACAAGTACGCCGAGCAGAAGGGCGTCAAGTGGCTCAAGCCCGTGCTGACCACCCCCGGGACCCTGAAATACGACACCTGGCTGACCGGCCTGGCCCAGCAGGGCGTGGACTATATTTACGTCCATATGGTCGATCCGGACCAGACATTCGTGGTCAGAGACGCCTACGGGCTGGGGCTGACCAAGAAGATTCAGTTCATCTCGAGCTACTACGGCCTGCATGACACCGTGGGGCTCCGGCTGGTCAAGCCCGAGGTGGTCGAGGGAACCGTAGTGGCCTCAAACATCATCCTGGGTGACGAACGGCTCAAGAACCCGAACGCGGAACTCTGGGCCAAGTATCAGAAGAAGCCGCCCGAGGACATGGACGACTCCTACCTTTGGGGTGTGGGCAACGCCAAAATCGTCGAGCAGGCCCTCAGGATCGCCCTCAAGGACGTGGGCTATGAGAAATTCAACGGCCAGGCCTTTTACGCCGCCTTGCAGAAGGTCAAGGGAGACCTGACCCAGGGCATCATGGGCGCCCAGGACCTCGGGCCGACCAACCGCCAGCTTACCAGGCAGATCCGATACTATCAGGTCCGTAACGGCAAAAACGTGCCCATCAGTGACTGGATCGAGACGCCAGACTGCTTGTCCCTGGCGGAATTCAAATAAAAAGGTTTCAGACCGCAAGGAGGAATGAATATGCGATGCTTTCGGCACTCGGTCCTATTGATGCTGATCGGGCTGGTCGCGGCCCTCACCGCCGGCCCGGCCCTGGCCGCCGGACCCACACTGACGGTCACGCCGGACAAGACCGTCCTGTCGCCGGCCCTGTTCAAGGAACCCATTGAGTTCACCAGCACGGGCTGGGAGCCCGACGAAGCCGTGGTGATCAACCTGAAACTGCCCAAGGGCGTGACGGTCAAGGGCAACCCGCCGGGCGAAGACGTCGGGATTTCCGGCGGACAGTCCGACGCCAAGGGCGAGTTCAAGGGCAAGGTGGACGCCCTGACCCTGTTGATGACCTTCTTCCAGGCCGCCTGGGACAACACCAAGATGAAACCGGACCTCAGCAAGGCAACGCCGCTGCCTCCGGGTGACTATACGGTCGAGGCCATCGGTTTTGCTTCCGATAAAAGGGCCACGGCCACGTTGACCCTGTTGCCTCCGCCCAAAAAGGACAAATAAGAATCAGGGGGATTGATGCTCAGCCTAAACAACATCGAGGTCATCTATTCCAACGTGATCCTGGTCCTGAAGGGGGTCTCCCTCAAGGTGGAGGCCGGCCAGGTCGTGGCCCTGCTTGGAGGGAACGGCGCCGGCAAGACCACGACCCTCAAGTCGATCTCCGGGCTGCTCAAGACCGAACTCGGTGAAGTCACCGACGGCTATATCGAGTTCGAAGGGCGTCGGATCGATCGGGTCGATCCCGAGGAGATCGTCCGCATGGGCATCATTCAGATCATGGAGGGTGGCCAGATATTCGAACATCTGACCGTCGAGCAGAACCTCAAGGTCGGGGCCCAGTTCCGCAGGGACTCCCAGGGCGTCAAAAAGGACCTGGAGAATATTTACGGCTATTTCCCGGCCCTGGTCGAGTTGAGGCACCGGGTCAGCGGGTACATCTCCGGCGGGGAACGACAGATGCTGGTCACCGGACGGGCCTTGATGGCCCGCCCCAAATACATGCTCCTTGATGAGCCCTCCCTCGGGCTGAGCCCCCTTCTGGTCAAAGAGATATTCCGGATCATCAAGCGGATCAACGAGATCGAAAAGACCTCCATCCTGCTGGTGGAACAGAATGCCCGCCAGGCCCTGAAGATATCCGAGCATGCCTACGTCATGGAGACCGGGCGGATCGTCATGGACGGCCCCTCCGATCATCTCAAGAACAACGAGGACATCAAGGAGTTCTACCTGGGCCTGAGCGAGGTGGGCAAGCGCAAGAGTTACAAGGAAGTAAAACATTATAAACGGCGGAAGCGCTGGTTGAGCTGATATACTTGTTCCAGACTTCCGTTTCCAAAGAATCATGACCAGGTCTGCTTCCGGGTCGCTGACCGGCCCGGAAGCAGGCGATTCACCCCAACCCTGTATGCCGCAGAGATCGGGTCGAGCCAATGCCGCGAGTTGGAATCACGAAGACGAACCTGCTCACCCTGGGTGCCGATCTGGACTCCCTGCTGGAGAGCATCGATTACCACCCCTTGAAGGGCAGCGTCCTGCTCAAACCGAACATCGTCGTGGCCGAACCGCCGGAAAGCGGGGCCGTGACCCATCCGAAGGTCGTCGAGGCCCTGGTGCGATACTTCCGGGCCAGGGACCGGCAGGTGGTCGTTGCCGAAGGCACCGGCATATTCGCCGACGATGCCGGATTCGAGCGGCTGCTGCAAGCTACCGGATACGCCCGTTTGCGGGACGAACTGGGCGTGCCGATCATCAATCTGGAGCAGGCCGAAACGGAAAAAATCAAGTGGCGCTTCGGTTCGCTCGACGTCCCCAAACTGCTCGGGGACTACGAGTACGTCAATGTCCCGACCATGAAGACCCACTCGCAAGCCATGGTCACCCTGGGGGTCAAGAATCAGAAGGGCCTTTTGCCCATGAAGATGAAAAAGCTCTTTCACAAAAGAGACCTCCAT
>JAHJTB010000174.1 GCA_018830135.1 Pseudomonadota bacterium
GGCCTCGACGAAATCGTGGTCATGGGCCCGGGGCTGAGTTTCGGCCTGGACCCCAACCGGGGCGGCGTAATCTTCGACCTCTGCCACATGGACCGGGCCCTGAACCTGGCCGACACCCTGACCCGCCGGCCCGAGGCCTACCACCATAAACTGGCCGAAGCCGGCCGGAACCAGGACCCGGGAGGCGAAATCGCCTCGATCCACGACCAGGTCAAGGTCAAGGAAGAGGGCCTGGAAAAACTGCTCATTTACGACCCCTGCACCCGAGCTTCCCTGCGCGACCATTTCTTCGAAGCCGAGCCGTCCCGCGAGGACTTCTTCGCCGGACAGGCCCTCGAAAGCGGCGACTTTCTCCAGGCCGCCTACCAGGTGACCCGGACCCAGGACGGGCCGGACGAGGCCGTCGCGACCCTGACCCGAACCGGACGGGTCGGGTCCACCGCCGTCGTCGTGAGCAAGACCCTGCGCGCCGGCCGGGCCCCCCGGCTGCATGTCGCTTACAACCTGGAAAATACGGGGCCGGAGCCGATCGAGACCGTGTACGCCTGCGAATTCTGCCTGACCCTCTATTCCGACCAGGATGAGGACCGCTACCTGACCGCTCCCGAGATCGGCAACCACCACCCGGTCTCCGAAACCGGACGCGAGGCCGACCTGACCCGTTTCGAACTGGTCAACCACGGCGACGGCCTCAAGACGACCTTCACCCTGTCCCGACCGGTCAACGTCTCCTTTTTCCCCCTTCTCAACGTATCCATGTCCGAAGACGGTTTCGAGAAAAGCTACCAGGGCACGGTCATGCATTTCTGCCTGCCCCTGCGCCTCGAACCGGGACGCCCGGAACGGCTGGGTTTTGATATTGAACTCAAGGCCATATAGGTCCGCATGGAGTGCCTGAAGAACGGCTCGTCAACCCGAGATTGACATTTCCCCGGCGCCCATTGCCGCCCCGGGTCCGCCAGGGGAACAAGGCCCCTATCCGTCATGGCGACCATAAACCGGGCGCCGCCACCGGCATTCATGTTATCATAGTGAAAACAGGTAATTATATTACTTCCCCGAGTTTCCGACACCCGTCTGGGTGAACAGCCCCCTTTTTATAACCGTACCCGGCCCGGCACCCGGCATGTCAATCATAAATTGACAATGTCCTTTCCTGCTTGACAAGCGGCCACCCTTGTTCCCGGGGCCCCTGAAAACCATATTATATTAATTAATTGAAATCATTGATTATTATATATTCAAGACTTTAGGGCCTCTTTGGCATCGCATTTGCTTCTTACAAAAGCACGAAGTCTCTGGGTCCACCGGACTCGGCTTCGTCCCCGAAAGGCCCGAGGCACACGGGCCGGACCCGAAATCACTCAAGCGACATCCCGAGGTGGAGCCCTTGGCGGTCCGGCGGTTATCGCGCCGGGATGTCACCGGAAATAACGAACCGGCCCCGGCCGGGAAATGGAAGTGTGGAGGCTGCCATGAGTCAAATGAAGTTGGGAACCAAAATCGTCCTGGGTTTTTCGCTCCTGATCCTGATCGCCCTGGCCCTGGGAGGCATGGCCGTCTGGAACATGACCACGGTCGCGGGCCAGTCGAACATTCTGGCCTACGAGTACGTCCCGGAAGTGGAAGTGGCCAACAACGTCGAGCGCTATTCCCTTGCGGCCATGTACGCCAACCGGGGTTACGGGTTCACCGAGGATGAAAGCTTTTTGAAGACCGGCCAGGAGAACCTGGCCCAGGTGGAAAAATACCTGGCCGACGCCGAGACTTTGGCCGTCAAGTCCGCGCACCTGGCCAAGCTCAAGGAACAGGCGGGCAAGGCCAAGGAGAACGTGGCCAAATACAAGGGCCTGCTGGAAGAGACCGTGGCCAAGAACAAGCGTCTGGTCGAGCTGCGCGCTCAGATGTATGGCGCTTCGGCGAAATACATGCAGAACTGCGCCGACTTCCTCGAAAGCCAGAACCAGGCCATGGCCAAGGAGATCGCCGAAGGCGCCCCGCCGGAGCGCCTCAAGGAGCGCCTGCTCAAGATCACGATCGTCAACGACATCATCGACCTGGGCAACGCGGCCCGGGTCGGCAATTTCAAGAGCCAGGCCACCCGCAGTCCGGAGACCATGCGGGAGGCCTTGAAAAGCTTCCCGGAAATCGAAAAGAAGTTCGAGGCGCTCCGGGCCGTGACCCGCCAGGAGGTCAACATCCGCCAGATCAACGAGACCAAGTCGGCGGGGGACCAGTACAAGGACGCCATGGAGCAGTTTTTGGCGCGGTGGCTGGAACGCGAGGAACTGAACAAGAACCGCGGCCAGGCGGCGGATTCGGTGCTCGAGGCGGCCCAGGCCACCTCCCAGGCCGGCATCGAGCAGACCAACCAGATCGCCCGGGGGGCGGCCTCGTCCCTGGCCGCCTCCTCGAACATCATGATCGTCGGTCTGGTCGCGGCCCTGATCGTGGGCATCCTCCTGGCCATTTTCATCACCCGGAGCATTACCGGTCCGATCAACCGGATCATCGAGGCCTTGTCGGCCGGGTCCGAAC
>JAHJTB010000175.1 GCA_018830135.1 Pseudomonadota bacterium
ACTCGTCCAGGGTCATCGTTTCTTCGAAGATTAGAGGTACATCGCCGGAGACCTTTTCGCTTTTTCCGCCCCGGATCGAAACGGAGACCAGGGACAAAACGACCACCAGGACGATCAACCCGAGGAATCGAAAAACGATCCCGCCGCCGCTCGGCTCTTTCATTGCCCTCTCCCTTGGTTTGGGGCCGCCGGGCCCCGGTTTTCGCTCAGTCGAGTTTCAGACCGTATTTTTTGATCGCGGCCATTCCTCCCTGGAGGTTGCGCGAGGGCCCGAGGCCAAGGTGATCCAGGGAGACCTGGGCCTCGTAGGAACGGACCCCGGAATTGCAGATCAGTATGAGTTCCTTGTCTGCGGGGACCTCCCCGGCGCGGTCCCGGAGTTCGTCCTGGGGAATGTTGATCCAGAGTCCGGGATGTTTGCGGACAAAGGGTTCGGCGTTGGCCGGGCCTCGCACGTCCAGACAGATGAAGTCGCCGTTGGGACCCTGTTCGAAAAGGCCGGCGAACTCATCGACGTCCATGATCCGGTTTTTGCCGGCCATGATGTTTTCGGCCGTGTTGCCCAGGGCGTTGAGCACGTCCATGGCGGCGGAAAAGGGCGGGGCGTAGGCCAGTTCCAGGTTGCTGACATCGCGGACCGTGGGCGCGTGTTTGAGGAGCACCGCCACGGCGTCTATTCGGGCGGCCAGGGCGTCTCCCTGCCCGGACAGGCCCTGGATGCCCAGGACCCGGCCGGTGGGGCGTTCGACGACCAGTTCGAGGTACATCAGGTCCATCCCCGGATAAAAATGGGCCCGGTCCCCCTGGACCACGAAGGCGGAGAAGGCGTCGAAGCCTTCGGCCCGGGCCCGGGAGAGGCAGAGACCGGCCGAGGCCGCGTTCAGGTCGAATATCTTGAGGATGAAGCTGCCGACCACGCCGTCGAACTCCTCGACCGCCCCGGCCAGATTGGTGCCGATGATGCGACCCTGCCGGTTGGCCAGGGAGCCGGACGGGAAGTAGCATTTGCAGCCCGTGATCAGGTGCATGGTTTCGACGCAGTCCCCGCCGGCCAGAATGTCCGGGTCGGAGGTCCGGAAGCGGGAGTCGACCGCGATGGCTCCGGTCGGACCGATTTCCAGGCCGGCGGCCCGGGCCAGGTCGATATTGGGGCGAACGCCCACGGCCATGACGATCAGGTCGGTTTCGATGGTTCGTTTGTCCGTGACCAGACGGAGTTCGGCCCCTTGGCCTTCGATCCGCTCGACCCGTTCGGAGAGGAAGACATCGGCCACGTCGTGTTCGTGAAGGTGTTCCTTGACCATGCGGGCCATGTTGGGGCCGACGATGCCCGGCAGGAGTTGATCCTGAACTTCGACCAGGGTGGTTTCCAGCCCCCACAGGTCACTCAAGGCTTCGACCATCTCGAGGCCGATGGCCCCGCCGCCGATGACCACGGGCCGTTCGACCTGGCCGCCGGCGATCAGTTCCTTGATCCGGATGGCCTCTTCCAGGTTCGAGACCGTAAAGACCCGGGCCTGGTCGGCCCCCGGCACGGGCAACCGGTTGGCCCGACTGCCCGTGGCCAGAACCAGTTTATCGTAGGGCAGGTCCCGCTCCTCACCCGTATCCAGAGCGCGGACCCGGACCGTTTTGGCCTGGCGGTCGATGGATAGGGCCTCGGTCCGGGCCAGCACCTCGACGTCCTTGGCCTGGCGGAAGAAGTGCGGGTCGCGGACCATGTGGAAACTGGTGCTCTGAAGCTGGCTGGCCTCCGACACGTCGCCGGAGATGTAATAAGGTATGCCGCAGCCTCCGTAGGAGATCAGGGCGTCCCGGTCGATCAGGGCGACCCTGGCTTCGGGAAGCAGGCGTTTCAGACGACAGGCCGTTTTCGGCCCCAGGGCCACGGCCCCGATGATAACCACGTTCAAGGACATTTTGCGCTCCGCGTTCATGCCTCGGCCTTTGATCCCGAGGCCTATTCATTCATTCTATAGAAAAGACGGGTCCCGGTCAATTGAAGCCCTGTTCGGCCCAGGGTGAATTGATTCCTATGAAAAGTAATAAAATCAACAAATAGTTGAATACAAATCTGGACACCAACGGCCGTCTGGGGTATATTGGTCATGTCATCACCTTTTGACGGGCGGCAGGTGCTATGAATCTTTCGGAA
>JAHJTB010000176.1 GCA_018830135.1 Pseudomonadota bacterium
GCCATGGCCGTGACGAACAGCACCGGAATGTCCCGGGTGCGCCGGCCCAGCTTGAGCCGCCGGCAGACTTCGTACCCGTCCATCTCGGGCATGAGCACGTCGAGTAGAATCAGGTCCGGAGGCGCGTCGCCGGAAGCCAGTTCCAGGGCCTCGCGGCCGCTGGTGGCCACGCTGATCCGGTAGTCCGTCTTGAGCACGTCGGCCAGAATCTTGATGTTCGAGGGCATGTCGTCCACAATCAGAATCCGCCGCTTTTCCTCCATCAGGCGCCCTCCTCATCCAGGTCCAGGCCGATCTCCCGGGCCAGAGCCTCGAGGGTTCCGAGCGCGCCCTTGAAGTCGAACCCGGCCAGCCGGCCCTCGATGACCGTGGTCTTATCCGCTGAAACGTCCCGAAGGTCCCCTCGCAGTTCCAGGAAAAGGGTTTCCGCGTCGGCGTCGTTGATCCGAAGCAGGCCGGCCAGGCGTTTGAGTCCGGGTCCCAGCCGGCCCGGGTCCCCCCGTCCTTGCGTGGCCGGGGCCTGCTCGGGGGACGGTTTTTCCCCGGCGAACAGACCGGCCAGAGCGGCCAAAGCCGGTTCCAGGGACTCGGCCAGGGCAGCCAGCAATACATCGAGATCGTTTCCAGGCCCGGAGGCCAGGGCCTCTTCGAGATCGCGGGCGGCCCGGCTCACGGCCGGTGCGCCCAGGTTGCCGGCCACGCCCTTGAGGGCATGGGCCCGCAGGCGGGCCTCCTCGATCCGGCCGGCATGAATCTCCATCCGGATCGATTCGACCTCGGAACGGTGATCGGTCAGAAACGCCCGGAGCAGGTTGCGGTACAACGTCCGGTTGCCGCCCAGCCTTTGCAGGGTTGTCCCGACTTCGAAACCGGGCAGGTCCCCGGGCAGGTCCCCTGCCTCGATATCCACGCCGCCTGGAGCGGTCCGCGCCGGGTCCGGCCGGTCGAGCGGTCCGATCCATCGGGCCAGGGTCGAGAACAACTCGTCCGGGTCGATGGGTTTGGTCACGTGATCGTTCATCCCGGCGGCCAGGCTGCGCTCCCGGTCGCCGGCCATGGCGTGGGCGGTCATGGCGATGACGGGCAGTTCGGCCAGGCGTTCGTCCTTGCGGATTTCCCGGGCGGCCTGGTACCCGTCCATGACCGGCATCTGGATGTCCATGAGCACGGCGTCGAACGGATAGGCCGAAACCATGTTGACCGCTTCCAGGCCGTTGTTGGCCACGGACACGCTCAGGCCGGCGTTTTCGAGAATCTCCCGTGCGACCTGCTGGTTGATGGGATTGTCTTCGACCAGGAGGAGGCGAGCGCCCCGGATGGCCCGTATCCGTTCTTCCTGTCCTTCCGAACGGCGATGCAGATGATAGGTCTTGGGCACGTCCTTGCCCATGGCCTGCATGATGGTATCGAAAAACAGGGAGCGGGACACGGGCTTGAGCAGGAAGGCGTCCACGCCGATGGACTCGGCCCGGCGCATGATCTCCTCCCGGCCGTACGCGGTGACCATGATGATCCGGGGCTTTCGGGCCAGGTCGGGGTGTTCGATGATCCGCCGGGAGGTCTCGATGCCGTCCATGTCCGGCATCTTCCAGTCCATGATCACCAGTTCGAAGGGACGGTCCGCCGGGGTCCGTTCCAAAAGGTCGATCGCTTCCGGCCCCGACTCGACCAGGGTCACGTCAAAGGAGAAGGAGTCGAGCATGCCGGCGAAGATGTCCCGGGCCGATGCGTTGTCGTCCACGACCAGGACGCGCATGCCCCGCAGATCGGGCGTGGGTTCGAAATGCTTGGGGGCGGCCGCCGGCTGCCGGCCCAGGGCCACGGTGAAACGGAAGGTCGTGCCATGGCCGGGCCGGGTCTCCACCTCGATCGAGCCGCCCATCATGTCCACCAGGCGCTTGCTGATGGTCAGGCCCAGGCCGGTCCCGCCGTACTGCCGCGTCGTGCTGGTGTCGGCCTGGGTGAACGGCTGGAAGAGCCGGGCCTGCTGTTCTTCGGTCATGCCGATGCCGGTGTCGCGCACGGTGAATTCGAGAACCGTCTCCTCCTCGAGGTGTTCGACGTCCCGGATGCCGATGACGATCTCCCCGGCCCGGGTGAACTTGACCGCGTTGTTGGCCATGTTGGTCAGGACCTGTCCCAGGCGCAGGGGGTCGCCGACCAGGGCGTAGGGCACGCCGGGCGACAGGTTGATCAGGAACTCGAGTCCTTTTTCATGGGCCTTGATGGCGATCATGTTGGTCAGGTCGTCCAGGACCTGTTCCAGGCTGAAAGGCATGGTTTCCATGTCCAGCCGGCCCGCCTCGATCTTGCTGAAGTCCAGTATCTCGTTGATGATGCCCAGGAGTCCGTTGGCCGATGACTGAATCTTGTTGAGATAATCGGTCAGCTTGGGATTGGGTCCGTTTTGAAGGGCCAGATGGGTCATGCCCACGATGGCGTTCATGGGGGTCCGGATTTCGTGGCTCATGTTGGCCAGAAACTCGCTCTTGGTCCGGTTGGCCTGCTCGGCTTCCTCCTTGGCCTGCCGGGCGGCCTCTTCGGCCCGCTTGCGTTCGGTCAGGTCGATCACGGTCACGATGTTCCGAATGCTGGTCATCTCGCCGACGTCGGCCGCCTTGAAGCCAAGATGATGGACCTGGCCGCTCTTGGGATTGACGTAGGTCCGTTCCATCAGTTCCTCGTGCTTGTGGGGCGTGTCTGCTTCCCCACGGAGTTCCTGGGCCATTTCACCCAGGATCACCTCCACGAAGTTGTCGGCCATGTATTCGCCGACCAGGTCCTGTATGTCCTCGATTCCTTCCGCGCCAAAGGTGTCCAGGGCGGCCTGGTTGACGCCCACGGCCCGGACCCGGCGAATCATTCTTCGCAGCAGATCGGGATGCTTTTCCAGATAATCGGCCTTTTCCAGCGGGTCCGGGGGGGATTCCCGTTCCAGCAGTTCGAGCCCGTCGGACCAGTCCAGGTCCATGATGCCCAGGGGCGAAAGCTCGAACAGTTCCCGAAAGCGAGCCTCGGCCCGCCGGCGTTCGGCCACTTCCTGCTCCAGGGCGGTCGTGCGGTCCGCAACCTGCTGTTCGAGTCCGTCCCGGGCCTGGGCCAGCCTTTCGGCCATCAGGTTGAGGTCGTCGGCCAGTTCCTCGAGTTCGTCGCCGGTGTGGATCGATACCCGGTAGTCCAGTTCGCCCCGTCCGATCCGGGCCGAACCTTCGCGCAGCCTCTTGACCGGCCGGGACAGCTTTTTGGCCAGAATCATGGCCAAAATCAAGGGCAGACCGATGATCATGAAGAGGCCGGCGCCTCCGACGATCATGCGGTATTCCATCTGCTGGGCGAACAGACTCTTCATGGACAGGATCACGTGGAGGACCAGTGGCGTGTCAGGCCCCAGACTGACGCGATAATGAACGAACTGCTCCGGGTCTTTGAAGCGCAGTTTGAAGGCGCTGTCTTTTTTCGACCTGCGTTTTTCCCGCACGGCCAAAAGATCGGGCGGCACCTCGCCCGACGGCGACTGGGCCTTGATGATGCCCCCCTCTTCCAGAAAGATGAACGACAACATGGGATTGGCCTTGCGAAACACTTTGAAATCGTTGACCACCGCCGGCCAGTCTTGCGTCCGGGCCTTGTCGGCCACCACCTCGGCGATGGTATGGCTCATCTCCTCGAAGTGGTGGACGCTGGCATGCATGAACTTGCCGACGGTCAGGCCCTCGGCCAGAAACCCCAGGACGCCCGTGGCCAGGGCAATGGCCACGAACAGGTAGATGAAAAGCCGTTTTCTGAAATTGAGTCGGATGCGCATCGGGGCCTCCCTGAAGGATGCGATACCCAATGAGGGGGTTGCCGTTCGCCCGCCGCGTGCCGGGGCCTCCGGCCCGGACGACTCCTGCATCGTTCCGGCCAGTATACCCCATCCGGGCGGGTCAGGGCCAGTCGATCATGAACCGGGGCGTCGGACACGGGTAAAAAAAACCGGCCGGTTCGGGGTCGCCCCCGATCCGGCCGGCATTATCAGGGCCGGCGGAACGAGCGGGTCGCCTCAGACCGTTTCAATCCATCCGTGGACGTCGGGCTTGGTCCCGTACTGGATCGAGGTGATTTCGTCGTAAAGCTTCTGAGCCAGCGGGCCGGTCTTGCCGCCGGCGACCTCGACCTCTTCGCCTTTGTAGACAATCCAGCCGACCGGGGAAATGACCGCGGCGGTCCCGGCGCCGAAGGCCTCCTTGAGCCGTCCGTTACGCGCGGCGTCCATGACCTCGTCGATGGCTATATGACGTTCCGAAACCCGATAGCCTCCCCACTCCCTTACCAGGTCCAGGACGGTATACCGGGTGATGCCGGGCAGGATGCTGCCCCCCAGGGGCGGGACGACCAGTTCGTCGTCAATGAGGAACAACATGTTCATGGTGCCCACTTCCTCGACGTACTTGCGCTCGATGGCGTCCAGCCAGAGGACCTGGGTAAAGCCCTTCTTGTGGGCCTCCTCCGCGGCATAGAGACTCGCCGCGTAGTTGCCTCCGGTCTTGGTGGAGCCGACACCGCCCCGGACCGCCCGGACGTACTTCTCTTCCACCAGAATCTTGATCGGGTTGAACCCTTCCTTGTAATAAGCGCCCACCGGCCCCAGGATGACGTAGTAGAGGTACTGGGCCGCCGGCCGGACTCCCAGAAAAGCCTCGGTGGCGATGATGGTCGGCCGGATGTAGAGCGAGGTGCCCTGGGTGCCCGGCACCCAGTCCCGCTCGACTCGCAGCAGCGTCTTGAGGCCCTCGACCACGAGGTCGATGTCCAACTCGGGTATGCACATGCGCCGGGCGGACTCGTTCATGCGGCGAAAGTTGTCCCGAACGCGGAAAAGCTGAAGTCCGCCGTCTGTCCGCCGGTAGCATTTGAGCCCTTCGAAAATCTCCTGGGCGTAGTGCAAAACGGCCGTGGCCGGATCGAGGACGAGCGGGCCGTAAGGCACGACCCGCGGGTCATGCCAGCCCTGGCCGGCATGGTAGTCCAGCATGAACATGTGGTCCGTAAAGATGTTGCCGAAGGCCAGTTCCGAGTCCTTGGGTTTGGGCTTGAGCTGGTCGGAAGGAACCGTGGTCGTCTTGATTTCCATTGCTTGTCTCCCCTTAAAATCACGTGTGAAATTCGATTTTAACGCCAACTGAATCGTGATTCAAGTATTTTTCGGCGCCCGGCCAAGGTCTTGGGACCGGAAATTTCGTGGCGAGGGAGAGGCGCGGGTCCGGACGGTTCATGACGCGGCGCGGGAAGGCCGATGAAAGGGGAGCGGAAGGAGAAGACGGACCCGTTTGGGCTCGCGGGCATACTTGAAGGCATGTCGGGAGTCAACAGACGCCCGGGGGGGCGGGGCGGTTACCCCCACCGCACCCGCCAGGCAATGGTTCCTCACGGCGTCTACGAACGGGCGACGACGCAATCAGCCTGAGGCTGACAAGTCCGCCAGCAGCGGACCGGTCTCGGCCTCACTTCGGACCAGGCCCCCCCCTGGGTCAATAAAGATGGCCCTTGACATGGGCGGGGGTTTTACGATTCGATCCAAATCCATATCATGGCAATATGCTGCAATTTCAATATATTATAATTTAGTGGCCATATTCGACGAATGACCCGAAATTCTTTTGACAGTCAAGGATTTGATGGATTATCATACTCGAAAAAAGGGAAAACCATTGATTTTCAGGGCGATGAGCGATCTGCCGCTCATGGGCATGCAAGATCAACCCCTTGAGTCTACTGGAAATCCTGCTCGATGGGCGACAAGCGGAGTACAAGACTTGAAACACGGAAATCGAGCCCTTTGCCTTCTGATCCCGGCTATCACGTTTTTCATCTCGATTCGCAAAAAAAACTTCATGGCATTTTCCAGACAGGAAGCTATCCACTTAATAAGGGAGGAGGAACATGCTTCAGGAACGAATGGCGGCCAACAGATGGTACACCTCTACGGTGCAGGCTCTTCTGGCGGAAACCACCCGGAACCGACCCGACAAAACGGCTTTGGTCTTTAACGAACGGGAAATCACGTATGGCGAACTTCAGGAAAACACCAACCGGGTCTCTCAGGCCCTCCTCAATTTGGGGGTCAAGCCCGGAGACCACGTGGCAACGCTTCCCTTGGCCATTCCCGAGTTCGCGTACGTTTATTTTGCCGCGCTTCAAATTGGCGCGGTAATCAATCCTCTCAATTTGTTGTGGGGCGAGATCGAATTCACCGGAATTCTGCAAAGAAACGACCCCAAGGTCATCGTGACCATCGACCAGATGGGCCCGAAAAACTTTATCGAACTTCTGGGCACCTGCCTGGGCGGCTTCCAGGTTCGGGAAGACGGTTCGGTGTCCTGCGAGCATGTCCCGACACTCACCCATCTCGTTTCCTTGAGCCTCAGCGGCCAGAAATACGACGGTTTCATGGACTTTGGGGAATGGGTCGCCGGCGGCCTGAATTATGACGCAGACCGGATCGCGGGTCTGATATCGGACGCCAAGCCTACGGACATCCAGTTCATCTGCCAGACGTCGGGCAGCACCGGGTTGTCCAAATCCGGATTGTGGAACCATCGCGCACCGTTATCCACAGCCCATTTCATGGCCAAATTCCTGAACTATCGTGAGGATGATTCCTACATCAACCTGGCTCCGTTCTTTCACAACAGCGGCATGGGTTCCCTCAACATGACCCTGGCCTATACCGGCAGCACGCTTTACCTTACCGGGGCCTTTGACCCCAAAAAGGCCATGGAATTGATTGACAAACATGATATCACCGGAACCACCGGTTTCGACGCCCATTACCAGGCCTTGAACATGGTGCGCCTGGCCACCGGTCTCCAGTTCAAGCTCTCAAAATGCCTGGTCGCCATCGCCCCCAAGACCTACGATCTGCTCGTCCATGAGATGTCCGTCAAGGAAAACGCTCATTTCGCCGGCCTGTTCGCCCAGACCGAGGCCGGGGGTTTGATGGCGCTCATGGAATCGGACTGCATGATTCATGACCTCAAGAAATTCAACAATGGTCGACCTCTCCCGGGCGTGGAGGTTACCATCAAGGACATCAACACCGGCGAACGGATCCCGCCCTGGGAGCAAGGCGAAATCTGCTACAAGAGCCCTTTCATGTTTTCCGGGTACTATAAACAGGAAGACGAATACCAACGTTGTCTCGACGATGAGGGTTTCTTTCACAGCGGAGATTTCGGCACTTTCAATCATGGGTACGTCCAGTTTCTGGGACGGCTCGGCGGCGTGGTCAAGTCCGGCGGGGAGAACGTGTCCACGACCTATGTTTCGACCTTGCTTCTCGAGCTTTTCGGCCATGAGTTCGAGGACGTCCAGACCATTGGCATACCCGATCCCTACTGGGGCGCCAAGGTGGTCACCTGGGTTCGCATGCGCGAGGGGCGGGTACTGAAATCCAGGGAAGAAATTCGCGCCGCCTGCAAGGGGAAAATGGCGGAATATGAAATCCCCAAGGCCTTCCTTGAATGGGAGGGGCCTTGGCCGATGACCGTGGTCGGGAAGATTCAACAGGACGTCCTGGAAAATTCAGCCATCCAGGCTTTGGAAGAAAAGGGAAAGTAAACAACCAGCCCCGCGGGAGGGGGCCTTGAGAGATTCTCCCATGGGTGGGACAAGGCCTTACCCCCGAAGGGGGCGGTGTTGTTGAGCGGCGCCGGTTTCAGACTTCCCGACTCGTCCAACCACGCGCGGGTCCCGGCCGGAGTCTCGGCCGCACTTGGAACCAGGCTAAATCGTGGAGCACCTGGAGGCCCGCGATCACCGCTTCACTCTCGCCCCTTGCCTACCATTCATATCCGTAAAACATACCGATGTCGCGGTAGCAACTGGGCGGGAGGATAGCAGTGAGCCGCTTTATCGCCCATGCGCATACGGGACCGGCACAGCAGTCCCCATGCCTCCACCCGCGGGGCGGGACATCCAATTCGATTAATTGGCTACTTAACGGCAAATGGTTCCGTCTCCTTGTCGGGAGACGCTTCAACCATTTTTAGAATCCCGTCAACTTTGTCAAGAGAAAGCCATTCAACTTCCCCGGTTTCCACATTATAGATCGCACCAACCACTTTCGCCTGGCCGTTTTTGACCATGGCGCGAACGGTCGGGCTTTTACGGAACAGGTTTTCAATTCCTTGCCAGATATTTTCCTGGATGGCATAGGGAATAATCGCATCACCAACAATTTCCTTATGTTGGGAGATCGCTCGTTCGACGGCCGGAAAAATTTGGTCTATCAAGGGCGGGATGTTCCGTTCGAGCTTGTAATCCTTACCGTTCACCGCGTGCGTGACAGTCGTTACCGCCCCGCATTGAGTATGTCCCAAGACGACAAGAACGGGAGTATGAACATGCGCCAATCCATACTCGATTGAGCCGATTTCATCGGTATTGCATACATTTCCGGCGACGCGAACGACAAAAATATCCATCACCCCGGCATCGAAGATAATTTCTACCGGCACGCGGGAGTCTGAACAGGCCAGGACGGTTGCATAGGCATGTTTCCCCTGGTCTTCGTTTCCCGCCAATTTAAGACGGTCAACATTTGCATGGGGATGGATTGCTTTTCCAGAATAAAAGCGTTCATTGCCCAAGTGCAGCATCTTCAAGGCCTCGTCCGGGCCTGGCTTATGAATACCGGGGCTCGGGGTTTCCCCTGCGC
>JAHJTB010000177.1 GCA_018830135.1 Pseudomonadota bacterium
CCCGGCAGTTCTTCAAGGCGTTCCGCCAGGACCACGAAGTCAAGACCGATGGACGGGTCCACCTCGACCAGGACGTCCACGTCGCTGTCCGGCTGGTTGTCCCCGCGAGCCCAGGAGCCGAACAGCGCCAAGCGTTTGACCTTGTATGGACCCGCCAGCGCCTCCTTGCCCATGGCAGGTTTATCCAGAGTGTCCTTTCGAGTCCAAGCCGTCATCCCCATGCTTCGGAGTATACACGGTTTCCCATTACGACTGCCGGAACCGTCGGGTAAGGTGCCGGAGCAGATGGTGGGCCTAAGCTCCCCATTATGCCTGATCGCTGATTCGGTTGATGGCGGTTTCCTGGTGACCTTTCCGGATTTCCCCGAAGTGGGTCACCCGGGGGGATACGGAAGCCGAGCCCCTGGCAGGCCGGATCAAACGGGGTGTAGACATTCCTTTTCCCTCCTTGGTCGAAGCGGAAAAACGGCTTGCCTCATCTTCCGCCTTCATCGCGGCCAAGGCGGCCTTGTACATGTCCATGCGCGAATCCAGGCTGAGTCAGGCGGCCGTGGTCGAATGTCCGGGCTGTTGTATGAAAAAGAGGTCCGACTCCTGCTCGATCCTCATCACCCCTCCAAGCTCCCCCGCCTCTCCGCCGCATTGACGGTCCTTGGCAAACAACTCACCGTTCAGTTGGAAGATGCCAGGTGAGACCATAGCGCGGCCCAACGCATCACGGCATCGATTGTAGAACACGCCTTAGAACGAGTGGAGCTTTGCCCCCAGCCTCTGAAACTGCTTCTTGTTGAACGCGGCGACTTCCGCCCCCGTCTTCCGGGCGCTGGCCCAAATGTATGCATCGGCGAATTCCTGTCCGCTTGACTTGGCCAATCGGATGGCTTCTTCCGCAAGGCCCGCGTCAGGCAGCTCAAGGCCCTTCAGTGTTACGATGGCCGACAGGACGTCCAGAACCCGTTCCCTGCTTTGGTCATAGGCCGCTCGAAGCGTCCAGGCGATTTCAAAAAGGACCGGCGGGCCGGTCACAAGGTCAATGAGTCCATCGTCCGCCTTCCTGAACAGGTCGACGGCCCGCTCGTGCTGTCCCTGATCGTCCCGGGTGAAAAAACGCAGGAACACGTTCGAATCAATGAATATCTTTTTCATCAACGCCACCGGCCCGATGCCTGGCCACGGCCCTTTGCATCTGGTCTCGTTCTTCTTCAGGCGGTTTGGCCGGACCGAGGAACCCTTCCAACTCGAAAAAATCATGGGCCTTGGTTATCAGGATCGCATCCCCCTCCATCTCCAGGATAATCCGGTCCTGGGGTTTGACGCCCAATTTCCGGCGCATTTCCGCCGGAAGGGTAATCTGGCCCTTGGTCGAAACCGTGGAAATCGCCATGATCACCTACCTTCATCATATTTCATTACTCATAGTATCATGTAAAGCGTATGGATGTAAGTAGTCTTTGGGGTCAACTGGCGGACTTGTGCGCCACTGGCGCATTGAAATCCAATCGCCGGCTCAAGTAAATATAATGGTTTCTACTAGTTCTTCAGCCGGTAGTGGGAGTTCGCCGGTGTCGTTTGGAACGGAGCCGTGACAGGTGATCAATCACCCCCGCTTCCGGCAGTTTTCTGATTTCTTCCGTATTATTCCCCGGTCAGGAACCTCCGCGGATTGTCCACGGTCATGGTGTTTATCTGCTCGTCGGACACACCGGCCTCTTTCAGGCGCGGCAGGATGTCTTCGAACAGGTGGGTGGAATGCCAATTCGGCAGGAACGTACCCAGAATCTGATCGATCACGGGTCGCGCATACCAATACGTGATGTAGTCCTGAGACAGCATGATGCGGTCTTCATAGCCCATGGCCAGCAAACCGACCAGGCAGGCTATCCGAAGCGTGTCCGTCGGAGTCCCCAGGATACCCTCTATCCCGAAACGGTCGAACCCGATGTAAACGCCTTTTTCCAGGATGTTCACCATGTATGACAGGTCGGTGCTGGTGCAGCAATGGCCGATCATGATCCGTTTGGGCTCCACGCCTTCGCCGATCAGAAAATCCGCCTGCTCCGAACCAAGGCAGGCAAAGTCGGTGTGGGTAAAAATCGAGAGGTCCTCCTCTTTGGAGACCCGGGCGGCAGCCTTGAAAAACATCTGTTCATAATCCGTAATGGCGTTCTGTTTGGTGGCGACCTTTAAAATGCCGGCCTTGATACCGGTCCCGGCGATCCCCTCGGTGACCTCCCTTTGGAACAGTTCCGAGATCAGTTCGGCGCCGTCGCTGAATTGGCTTAACGTGTTGAAATATCGGGTCCCGCCTTCCTCCTCGTTGTAATACCCGGTGCAGCAGACGATGTTCAGGCCGCTCTTTTCCGATATCTCCTTGAGGAGTTCCGGGTCCCGTCCGTAGTCGTTGGTCGTGGCGTCCACCAGGGATTGGACCCCCAACTGCTTCAGCCTGCCGGCCATTTCAACGCATTTTTTCACGCATTCGGATCGATCATAACGCGCGAGCGTCCGATCGCCCTGCCATCCGGGGTGGCCGAGCATCACGTGTTCATGAGGCAGCGTCTTGCCCAACTCACCTGCTTTAATGGGTCCCGTCACCGTCTGAATCGTCTTCATCGATCCGTCTCCTTTCATTGTCCCGTCAATTCATGTCCTCTTGGCCATCTTCACGGGCCTCGCCGGTTCGACGGCCCGCTCCGTTGCTGTTGCCTTTTCCTGGCCAGGGTCACTCGGACCCCGGCACGATCTCCGGGAAATGGGGAAATCCGCCGTCGATCATAATGGCCTGGCCGGTAATATATCTCGCGGCTTCGGATGCGAGAAACACGGCCACTCCGCCGACGTCATCTGGCTCGCCCAGCCGCTGCAGGGCGACAAACCGGCTCCGCAAGGCAGCCATGTCCTCATGATGGTCGTAAGTGAGTTCATTGGTGTAATCCGTGACGATGAATCCCGGCACAAGGGCGTTGACCCGGATATTCTTCGGACCCAGGCATGCGGCCAGGGTCCTGGTCATGTTGATCACGCCGGCCTTGGCCGCTCCATAGTGCATCCCCTGGGTAAAGTGAAAAACTCCGGATAGGGAAGCCACGTTGATAATCACTCCCCGATGCTGGCCGATCATGATTTCGGCCGCCGCCTGGCTGCACAGAAAAACGCTTTTCAGATTCAGACGGATAATCGAATCCCATGATTCCTCGGTAAGGCTTAAGGGCGGCGCCATTTCCATGGGATCGGCCCCTCCGGCATTGTTCACCAGGATGTCGATTGAACCGAAAACATCGACAGCCTTCTCGAACATCGAACGCACATCATCCTTCCTTCGAACGTCGGTCTTGACGGACAAGGATCGTCGCCCCAGTTTCTCGGTCTCCTCCGCGGTCTTTTGCCCCGTTTCCGGGTTTATTTCGGCCACCACGATATTCGCGCCCGCCCGGGCCAGACTCAGGCAGATACTTCTCCCGATGCCGCGACCGCCGCCAGTGACCACCGCGGTCAGGCCGGTGAGTTCAAACATGGATAAATCCGTATCAGGCTTTTCCATTGACGTTCCTCCGTTGGGTGTTTTTTCCTTCTACAATCCCCTCCAATTCCATCCCTATCGCCCCGGATTATTCACAAAGCCGGATTTACCCGCCTCTGGCAGCTTTTATAAATCGATGCGCTTCGGAAAACTATTCGGTCATCTTCCTGAAGGTCTCCTTACCGAAAAGCTTATAGGCCATCTGCTTGATGATCAGCCGGTAATAGGAACCGGCCAGAACGCGTGAAAGCAGTTCGATCGCACCCAGTTGTTTACCCACAAGAACCCGGGCCCTTTTTTGCTTGATGGCTTTTTTTATAATGATACGGGCACATTCACCGGGTTCCATGGTTTCAAACAATTCGTAAAATTTGCCCTGGACTTCGTTTATATCTAAATATTTATCAAGACCGGTATAACGACCGTCAGACGCGATGTTTGTTTTAATCAAGTTTGGATATACGCCGGACACACAGACCGGGGTGTCAAAAAGCTCTAGTTTCAATGACTCGGTAAATCCTTTGACCGCAAATTTACTGGTGCAATAGGGTACGTGCAAAGGAATACCGATCAAGCCATAGGTACTCGAGACATTAACGATATTGGCTTCAGTACGTTCTTTGAGGTAGGGCAGAAAGGCCAGGGTGCCATATACGACGCCCCACAGATTTATATTTACAATCCATTCAAAATCCTCAATTGACAGATCCTTGAGCGGACCCACGAGTATGACGCCGGCATTGTTGATCAGGATATCGACTCTCTTTTGCGTGCTCGCCACTTGATCCGCAAATGCAAATACATCGTCTTTTTTCGAAATATCCAGGAGATGCGTACTGACAACCCCTCCTTGCCGTCGAATCAGACTCGCGGTTTCCGCCAGCCCATCCGCTTGCACATCACTGATCGCAACGATACATCCTTCCTTGCTCAGCTCCAAGGCAAGCCCCCTGCCAATACCTGAGGCCGCCCCGGTAACGACGGCAACCTTTCCTTTCAGATCATTCATGCGCGCCACCCTCTCCGGTTTCAGGCCAAGAGCTCTCTTTGAATCGTCCTTTCTACACAAACTGGCTGCTCTTCATAAAAGCATCAGGAATAGTACTCAGCCTCGAACACCTTCATATCATGCCCCGGCAGAATCCG
The DNA here is from genome assembly GCA_018830135.1 of Pseudomonadota bacterium. GTDB lineage: Bacteria > Desulfobacterota > Desulfarculia > Adiutricales > JAGVGV01 > JAHJTB01. The sequence goes on from JAHJTB010000177.1 coordinate 4,667, forward strand.
GGCGCCGAGTTTGGAAACCCGGTCCAGTGTCTCGAAATAGTCCCGAAAATCGATGTATAAAGCACCGGGCCAGGGCGGATTGTGTTCCAGGGCGTCATATAGGGCGATGTTGTCGCCGGCAAGAAAGTAGCGGTCGTTCTCCGTTTCCACCAGTACCCCTTGAAAACCTTCTGAATGGCCGGGCGTCAGGAGTACGGACACCCCGTCGACGATTTCCGTGTCTCCATCGACCGTGGTGTAAGGAAAATCATGGATGAAACGATCCACGTATATCGGCTTGAGCACCGGTACGGGATTCCTGGCCGCCTTCAACTCCGCCTTCTGGACGATGAATTCCGCGTTCGGAAACAGGTCGTTGCCGCAGCAGTGGTCCCAATGCAGATGGGATATGAGAACAATGTCGATATCCTCGGGCGACAGACCGAACCTGCTTTTCAAGACATTGGGCAGTTCCTGTTCGGGCGGCCTTGCGTAGGGCGAAACCCAAGGCTTGAGTTCCTTATCTTCCGGGTCGCATCCGCCGGTGTCCAACAGAATCCGCTTCCCGGCCCCTTCGATGTACCAGACGATAATCGGACACTCGATCTCGACACCCCGCCCGAGCTTGAACAGGAACACGTCCTTGTGCCTGGAAATGGTCCCGATGTGGAGGGGATATATTTTTATTTCCGACATACCGGTCAGCCTCCTGATGACTTGTTGGAATCGATCGATCGAAACGGGTTGATCCTACGGTGTTAACCAGGATTTTTCAGTCGGGTACTACTGCAAAATTCGGGTTTAATACATAATCCGGGGCAACCAGAGTACGATTTGAGGAAATATCGTAAAAATGATCACCCCGGCAAGAAGCAATATGACAAATGGGAACGACCCCCTGACAATATCGACAAACCGCGCATTCCTGGCCACGGCCTGCAGGGTGTAGAGGTTCAACCCCACTGGCGGCGTGATCAGACCGACTTCCAAAAGCAGCACCAGGACCACGCCGAACCAGACGGAGTCGAACCCGAGTTTGATGATGATCGGATGGACCACGGCCAGGGTCAGCACCATCATGGAAATGGCGTCGATAAACATTCCCAGGAATATGTACATCACGGCCAACAGGAACCAGATTGCGTTGGGGCTCATGTCCAGATTGCCCACCGCCTCCGATATCTCCGCGGTAGCCCCCCAGGTAAACATGGCATAAGAGAAAATTTGGGCGCCGACAATGACGAAGAGCAGCATGCTCGAAACATGGGCCGTGTATCCGAGGCTTTTCATGAAACTGCGCCAGGTGAAACCTCGGTAGACCAACGAAAAGAAGATGCTGAGCACCACGCCGATTGCCGCTATTTCATTCGGCGTGGCCCACCCGAGGTAGATCGCCAGAAGAATGAACAGAATGATGATCAGCGTCGGAGCCAGGTCGATCAGTGAAGTCACCCGCTCCCCGAAAGATACATGGATGCCTTTCTCCTGAGGGGCCACGTTCTTGCCGGCCAGCGAACGGACCATGATGTACCCGACAAACAGAAGGGCCATCAAGGCTCCTGGGATGATCCCGGCGATAAAGAGTTTTCCCACGGATTCGTAGACCATGGAGCAGTAAATGATCATGGCGATGCTCGGGGGAATCAATATGCCGAGCGTTCCGCCGGCCGCGAGCGATCCATACACGATCTTCATGTCGTAGTTCCGTTTTTCCATTTCCGGAATGGCGATGGTGCCCATCGTGGCCGCCGTGGCTACGCTCGAACCGCTCACCGCGGCGAAAATACTGCTGGCCACAATGTTCGTCTGCAGCAGTCCCCCCGGCAGCCACCTCACCCAAATGGATACGGCCCGGTAGAACCGGGTGCTGATCCCGGACACCAGCAGCAATTCGCCCATCAGGACGAACAGCGGGGCCGCAACCAGGGTGAAGTTCGTGCACGTGTTCCATATCACGAACGGGACCCCTTTCAGTAAAACCGGATCGTAGATGCCCAATGAGGCCAGACCCACCAGCCCCAAGGCGCCCGAGATCGGAATACCGGACAAGAGGAGCACGAACAGGGCCAAAAACATCAAGCCTCCGACCAGCATGTCATCCCCCTTCTTCCGCGGTTCGGTCGGTTTCATCGCCCGAAAGGCCCAAAGCGGCCTTCAGCAGATCGTTCAATATCCGGATATCCGCTGACAGAAGACCGATGAAAACGACGACCTGGGGAATCCAAAGCGGAGTGTGGCCCACAGTCTGCGACTTGGTTCCCAAGTGGTACGATTCAGAGAACAGAATGTAGCTCAAATAGGTCAGGAACAGGTTGTAGGCGAAAAACAGAACAAGAGAGAAAACAAAATGGAGGACCTTTTGCGCGTTTTCCTTCAGCCGGTCGACCAGAACTCCGACCTGCAAATGCTCTCTGCCGCGCGTTACGCCGGCAAGCGCCAGCATGGCGATGAACGCCAGGCCGTATTCGGAATACTCCATGGCGATATGGATGCTTGTGTCGAACAGTTTCCTGGAAATGATCTCGACGAAAATCAAGCCGAACATTCCGGTCAGAGCCACGGCGCTCAGGATGATGAAAACCGAATCGACACGCTCCAGAACCACATCGATTTTAAGGACAAGCCTTTTACATGCATTCATGATGTCCTGTTCCGTCCACCCGGCGTTCATCCGCCTCCCCGATCGAATCTCACAGACCGTCCTTGTTGTCTCCGGCCGCCTTCATGCAGGCTTCGAGAACCGCCTTGCCTTCGGGGCCGACCCGCTCGAGCCATTTCGGCCAGGCCGCCTTTTTGGCCGTCCCACGCATCGTCTTATAGTCTTCGGAACCCGGATAGGTGACTACCCATTTCAGTTCTTCAGCGAACTTCTTTTCGATGCGATAGGTGTCTTTAACCGTAAACTCGAGAATCTGATCCGTCGCCTTCTTGAGTTCGACTTTCAGTATTTTCCGGTATTCCTCGGGCAGCGAGTCGTACTTGCCCTTGTTGAAAACGAGATGGGATGACGATGCCCGGAAATGGAGAATGTAGGCGCTGTTGAGCACCTCGAACCATTTGGCGTACAGCGTGCCCTGCATCGAGGAAATAATTCCGTCGCAGATTCCTCGCTGAAGAGCCGGGTACACGTCTGCTCCCGTCAACTGAGTCGCCGATGCCCCGAAGGCTTTCAGCACGTCCGCCCCTTCCGGGGAGTAATCCCGGATCTGAAGACCTTTCAGATCAGCGGGCTTCCTGATCGGTTTTTTCGAGCTGATCTCGTTGATGCCCCAGTAGAACCTTCCCACGGGCTCGGCATTGAATCTGTCCCATTCCTTCCGCATGGCGGCCGCCAATACCGGATTGTTCCAGACCCGTTCGCTCGTGGCGTAGAATTCGTTGTAGTCGCGAGTGTACTCCGGGGTGAGAAAGGGAAGTTCGGCGACGCCGAGATAAGGAGAATCACCGGCGTTGTACCCGTTGAGCATGTCGATCCCCTCGGCCAAACCATCGCGTATGACACGAAGCGCGTCATTCCCTTTGTACGGCGTCTGCCCGATGTATACGAACTGGATGTTTAATTTCCCGTCCGTCTGCTTCTTCACCCTTTCGAATGCGTCGGCCAGGAACTTACCGGTCGGCAGTTGCACCGGAGCGATGGCAATGAATTTCCACCGGTACACCGTGTCTTGCGCGGATCCGGCGGCAGGCGTCATAAGTACGATCGCCATTCCAATAACCAGACAAACATTCAACAACCTTTTCATCTTTCCCTCCCTGCTTCTGAAATTGTGAAATTTGGATACTGGTTATCCAACTCGAACACCTCTTGTCCGAAGTAAAACGGCAGGACGTTGTTCTCTCAAAATTCCACTCTCAGCCCGGATTATCCATGAACCCGGATTGGTGCGTGGGCAAGGATGAATAATTCGGGAAAAAGACGGTTCTCACCAAATGCGATTCACTTATAAATATAAGTATCGCTTGGAAACGATGAGAAATGCTTAAAATCCGGGTTAAATACGCCAGCCCGGATTACCGGAACTTCGCACTACTCGAAAGCATTATCATCGTCGTGACAATTCACATATTGTCCTTTTTTTCTTCCGCTATCGCTCTTGCAAGGGGGCAATATCCTGATTATCGCCAGCCGCCCTATTTTCATTTTACGCGAACTCCTTGCCTTGAATCTTCGGGGCTTTGTATCGGGTCACGACTTTTTCACATAAAGCCTGCTCAACTCCCGCACCTGCCGGACCGACTCCAGATTCCGGATGCTGTCCGCCAACGCTTCTGCCTGCTTATCGCCGAACATCCGACCGGCTTCATGCTTGAAATTGTCGACCACCTCATCATCCGTGAACTGAAGCACGTCGTCCTGCTGGTCGCTGATCACGGTCCCATCCTGCATGGTGATGTTGATCCGGCATCCCTGTCTGGGAAAGTTCTTGGAAAACGCTTCATCGGCTTCGATTTTCGTGTTTGCGGAAAGTCGTTCAACAAGCGGATTCTTGAATTCATCATAAATACTCTGATCCAGCCGCCTGTGGACCAGAACGGCGGCCACTCCGTACTGGGCGCTCATTTTGGCCCGGGTCATGCTCGTGAACGGGCCCGGATAATCGATGCCCGGATAATCCTTGGCCAACTGAAACACCTCTACCTCTATGTTGCGGATTTCTTCGGGATTGATTGTATTGTTCTCCGCCATCCGGAGGGCGAGTTTGTTCGGTGATGCCGTGCAGGCATCGGCGGGAATGGGCTTGAAGTACACCCTCATGATTGCATACGGGTCTCCGAAGCCTTCAAGAATATTCCGGGCCGCTTCCTGTTCTCCATACGCCGCCCAGAGTCCGGCCCGCCCCTCCAAGACACGCTTGGCCGCATTGATTCCCCTCTTGCCCAGCATGGCTGCCTTGATACCGTCACTGGCGGTGAACCCGGCGTGAAAAAACACATCATCGGTTCCATCCATGGCCCACTGGTTCAAGCCGGTGGAAAGGCTTCCCGCCATCCCCAGGGCGTTTACGGTCTGGTCGTGGTCGAGTCCAAGCAGCTTGGCCGCCGAAGCACAGACGCCGTACGCTCCGAAAAAGCTGGTCGGACGGAACGTTTTGGCAAACTCGATGCTCACGACGCTGGCGCCCACCCGGCCCGTCAATTCGTAACCGAGAACGATCGCGGTGAACAGGTCCTTGCCGGTGCAGTTCGTTTCCTCGCCAACCGCCAAAGCCGCGGGAATGACCATCGCTCCCGTGTGGCTTCCGGAGCCCATATCCGTATCTTCATGCAGATTTCCATGGGCCATAACGGCATTGACAAAAGCGATATCAGGCGACGGCGCCTTGAGCCCCTCGACAAACAAGGTCGCGTTTCCATCGATGTTCAAGTCCCGGAGGTAGTCGATCGCCGTTTGCGACCAGGGGAAATGGCGGCTCGCAAAAGAGCAGGCCAGCGAATGAAACATGCAGAGCTTGCATTTTTCAATCACCGCGGCAGGCAGGTCTTCAAAGGTCAATGAAGATACGAATTCCGCCAGACCGCTCGTCAGACACTGCAACTTATCCATGATTCTCTCCTTTCATCGAAAAATCCCGCCGGCAGCGAGCAAGTACTTATTGGTAGTTATCAAACGAATAGACGTTGGGTCCGTTCGCATCGAATTCATCGCGCAGCAGACGATCCAGGTTCTTTTCAGACGCGGTTTTCGGGATTTCAGGCACCACCTGGATGTACGTGGGTATGCTGTTGCGTTCCAGACCGGATGAACAATGCCGTAAAATCGACTCGATCTCGTGCCGCGATTCGAGCGCCGGCACGATGGCCGCCACCAGATCGCTCTCCCCCGGCGCGCCGGAAGCGGCCGGTATACCGTAAACGCAGACGTCGTTGACATTCGGATGTTCGGCGATGACCTTTTCAACATACTCGGGCATGATAAAGTCGCCCTGGCGTCTCAGCCCACCGCCTTTCCGAAAATCGAAAAAGAACCATCCCTCTTCATCCCTGTGGCACATATCGCCGGTCATCAGCCATCCATCCCGGACCTTTTCCGCCGACGCCTCCCGGTTGTTGTGGTATTCCACCTTGGTCTCGCCCTGCGCGTTACGCGAAACCAGCTCCCCGATCTCACCCGGCGCGCACTCGCTTCCGTCGTCGCGAACGACCTTCATTTCAAACAGGCCCTCGAGGGGTTTTCCAAATGAACCGATCGGACCGGCCTCCGGCGGTTTATGGGCGAATCCGCCTTCGGTCGTGGCGTACCATTCGTGAATTTTCAGGTTGAATCGCTTTTCAAAATCCTCCCAGATCGTTTTCGGCGTGCCGGCGCTGACGCATAACCGCACGGGATTATCCCCGTCATCCGGCCGGGGCGGTTCGGAATACAAACCCATCATCACCCCGCCCAGGTTGGTGATGCAGGTGCAGCCATGGGCACGGACAATATCCCAGAACCGGGTCTTGGTGAACTGGCGGCTGAGTACGGACGGTATGGCCAGATACAGCCCGGGGAGCATGGTTATTACATACGCGTTGGCATGACTGAGGGACAGGCCGTTGTACAGCTTGTCTTCAGGTGTGTACCTCCAGACAAATTGGGCGACCGTCGGCAGGGAGACCAGGCGATCTCCCCGCATGTGGACCCCCTTGGGGTCTCCCGTGGTGCCGGATGAATACAGGATCATCAATGGGTCTTCCAAGCGATGGTCCGAGAAATCGAATCGCGGCTCGTCCGGACCGGCCAGGATATCGGCCATATCGGGGAGGTCTGGCCGGACCGGGACGCCGAAATCATCTTTGTAGGCAATTCCGATGGTCTTAATATCCGGCAGGCCGCTCATGACATCTGACATCCGCTCCAGGAACTCGGCCGAATAGATGACGCCCTTGGACCCTGAATTCTGTATCTGATACCGCAGCTTCTCCCCTTTCGAGCGCGGGTCTACCGGCACCATAATGGCGCCCAGCGCCGATGCGGCGTACAAAGCGATCGGATTCTCCGGATGATTGCGCATGATGATGGAAAAGGTGTCCCCCCGGCCGATGCCGAGATTTGCCATATGCCGGGCCAGTCTGCGGCCCTTGCGCACAAGATCGGCGTAGCTCAACACCTCATCCGGGTGAGGGGAACCGTCAAAGGTCACGGCCGGAAAGTCGGGCAACCTTTCGGCCTTGGCATCCATATCGAGTGCGAAAACACCGGTGATTTTATCAGCATCCATTTTGCCCACCTCGAGTCTTGGATTTTTCGCGAGTTCATTCCTATAAAGGGCTTACAAGGCAGACACTCAACTGATTACCTCGCCGAACATGGTCAGGTCCGCCTCGCTGCCATCCACCTGGATCAAACCGGAATTGATGCCGGCCAACATGTCCAGTCTGCCCTCTATAATGCGCATGAGGGCCGCATCCGTCATCTTCACCGTTACGGTGGATTCCGGATCACGGCCTTCCCGGGGCTCGATCCGTCCGTCCTGTATCACGAATGTCACCGCGCCGGATGAACGGCCGAACACCTCATACGTGATTTTCGCCTTCCAATCTCCGGCCTTTTCCGGCTTGAACCGCCCGGCGATCCCCGCCCAAACCAGGTCCAAGGGGATGGCCTCTACCTGTTCGTTCATCCGGATCAAACCGCCTCCGTCCCGCAACTCGCGCTTAAGCGTCTTTCCGGTGGCGTTGGCCGGGAGGCCCAGTAGAAACTCCACTTCCTTGGGTATCTTGTATTCGGCCAGGCGCGAACGGCAGTGCGCCAACACCTCCTCCGCGGCCAGTTCCCTGCCCAGACGCGGGACCACGAACGCCTTGACCTCCTCCCCGGAAATCGGGTCGGGAATACCGATCACCCCCACGTCATGGACTTCGGGGAGTTCGCTGATCACGTCCTCGATCTCCTTGGGATAGATGTTTTCACCGCCCTTGATGATCATGTCCTTGATGCGGTCGACGATGTAATAGAAGCCGTCATCATCCACCCGGCCGATGTCCCCCGTGTGCAGCCAGCCGTCGCGCAAGACCTCGTTCGTTTCAGCCGCTTTGCCAAAGTATGCCTTCATGACGCCAGGCCCGCCAATGATGATTTCTCCTGTTTCATTCGCACCCACCGGATTTCCATCGGGGTCCACGATGAGCACCTCCTGGCCCTCCATGGCCTGCCCCACGGAACCGATCTTCTTCACGCCGCCCCGCCGGTGAATGGTGCTGGCGAACGTGCATTCGGTCAACCCATAACCCTCCAGAAGCTCGAAACCGAACGCCTTCTCGAATTCGAAAATGGTCTCGGCCGGCATGGGGGCGGCCCCGCAGCCTCCGAAGGTGAGGGAACCCAGATCATGGGTCCGCACCGTGTCCCGAGCCTCCAAAAGCACCTTGTACATCTTGGGAACACCGAAAAAATAGGTCGGACGCTCCGTTTCCACGAGCGGTCCGAATTCCCGCACGCTGAATTTGCGCATCAATACGATTCTGTGCCCGGCGTCCAGGGCCATGAGGTTATGCATAAGCGGATTGACGTGAAACATCGGCAGACACACCAGCATAACCAGACGCTCCGATTCAGCCTGACTGCCGAAAAGGGCCTGGTGCACCGCCTTGACCATGTATACGAAATTGCCGTGGGTCAGAACGGCCCCTTTGGGCCGCCCCGTGGTGCCGGATGTATAGATAATGACAGCCTCGTCGCCCGATTCAATATCGATAGAAGCCGGTCCTGCCTTTTCGTCCGCCGTGGCTTCATGAAAATCCAGATGTTCCGGCCGGACGTCATCACCGATTTCCAGGACTTGACGGATTGTGCCCAGTTCGTCCCGAACGGCCGAGGACACCTCCGCCAAGGAGGATTCGGTGACGAGCACCACGCCCCGGGAGTCATTGACCTGATAGGACAACTCCTTCGGCGTGAACTGGCTGTTCACCGGACAGGCCACGGCGCCTATCTTGAACGCTGCCATGCAACAGATGAAATGTTCCGGCCGGTTGAACAAATGGATATTGACGACGTCTCCCTTCTTCACCCCGAGCCCCAGCAACGCATGGGCCGTTTGGTTGGCTCGACGGTCAAGCTGACGAAAGCTGATATGGTCTCCGTAAAAACTCATAAACACATCGTCAGGGGTCAGCCGGGTCCGCCACTCGCAAAGTTCACGAAGGTTGTCGTAGGTCATGTCTTCTCCTGGATTTCATTCCGCACACTCTGTATATGAAATGCCCCGCGTCACGCGCCCTTATCCAATTGACCGCAAAGGGCCATTCTGCCTTCAACCAGAGCCTGGACGCACTGGTTGCATGAAATGCATTCGGAACGTGTCCGGTCGCCTTGCCGCCAACGATTGATGAGTCCGGGCTGACGAATCAGCGGACGCGACATGGCCACGATGTCGGCGTCCGATGCCGCGACGATTTTCTCCATCAACTCGAAAGATCGCAGGCCGCCGGCAAGAATAAGCGGCGATTTCACCAAAGGCCTTATTTCGCGCGACCAGAGCCGGTAGTACGCCTCGTCCGCCGTCTCGCGGATGCCTGTTTTAAATTCCGTCTTGTTCCATCCGGGCCCCCGGGCCCCCGAACTGATTTCAAGGGCGTCAAAACCTGCATCGTCGAGACTCCCGGCGGTCCGGGCGCCCTCATCGAACTTCAACCCGGCCTCGAAGGAATCCTGCACACCCAGTTTTATCATCACCGGAAAATCCGGCCCGACCTGCAGCCGTATTTCACGATAGGTCTCCAAAATGAAACGTTGTCGATTTTCCAGGGAGCCTCCCCACTCGTCGGTGCGGCGATTGATGTACGGCGAAAGAAACTGGCTGAACAGATAGCCGTGGGCCCCGTGGAGCTGAACGGCGTCGCAACCGGCCTCCCGAACCCTCCGGGCCCCCTTTCCGAAGTCGCGGATGATTTCCTCGATGTCACCGGAAGTCAAAACGCCGTATTCCGATTTGAAAAAAGGAAAAAACGGATCATCCCCGCTGAGGCGCGACGGGGCCTTGGCCGTGAAGCCCCGCGATGCTCCATACGTCCCGGCTTCCGCGCCCCCGTGAAAAAGCTGGACCGCAACCTTGGCCCCATGCCGGTGCGCGGCCTCGGCCGCCTTGGACAGGCCCCGGCAATGCTCGTCCGAGGTAATCCTCCATTGATACGGAAGTATCTGGCCCTGCTTCTGAACGTTGGTCGCCCCGCTGACAATCAATCCGACCCCGCCGGCCGCCAGTTCCTCATAAAGCGTTACCTGTCTGTCCCGGACGAATCCGTCTTCATCCGCGCCCCCGTCATTGGTGGCCGAGCGTGCAAACCGGTTGCAGACCTCCATCCTGTTGATTTTTATCGGCTCGAACAACACGCTCATTCGCTGCTCCATATTCCGCGGCCGTTCTCAGTTCTCGATATCGGGAGCGACCACCCGATAGATGCAGGTCTTGTGCAGTTTGCAGATGGCATTCGGCGCCTGGCACTCCTCGATCGACTCGGATACGCAGCTCAGTTTCGCGCCCTTTACGGATTGCACGATTTTCATCACCGTCTTGACCTGGTCCTCGGCCCCGTCGACGATCATGGTCGTCGAGCCTTCAGCCCCTGAAATGCCGCCCCGGCCGATTACGGTGCACTCGATGTTCGCCAACAAAGACAGGGCCTCCACCTCGGTGATCAGGCGGCCGGCCAGGGGCGACAACCCCACGGCCATACCCATGGAAACATCCACGTGGCGGCGGGCCGCCTTGGCGACCAGTTTGGACACCGGCGTCGGCACAAGCTTTTCCAGGCTGGCCACGATAATGACGTTGGCCAGTTCGCAAATCAGACCGGATATGATCCGCCCCGGGTTTCCGGGAGGCGGTGCGCCATGCATAATCGCCGCGCCCCCCTCCGAGTCGATGGCGTTGGCCCCGATGACGGCCACGTCGTCGCGCTTCATCCGTGCGACCATCACCTCCAGGTCGTCGCCGGGATCGGAAGCCTCGCCCTTGTCGATCAGGGCGCAGTGGTATTCGAGTGAAAAGTTTTTCGGAGCCTTGGCGCCCAACGGCGTGATCCGGCCGGACATCCGAAGCGGCCTTCCGGTCAGTTCCTCGCATACGGCCGATGTGGTCGAGCCCCCTTTTAAGAAAATCTTTCCAGACTCCATCGCCGCACGAACTTCCGGCATTCGGCAGACGCCCTTGGCGATAATTCGTTTGGCCTCATTGACGGTCAAAGTGATCTGAGCACGCATAAATCTTCTCCAGCTATCCAAAAATTCATTTATATACAAAAGCCAGGCACGGCTCGCTCCCGATTTTTTCCGGGGGTTCCGTTATACACAGCGGCCCCAGGTCCGGCCCCAGCGGAATGATATTTTGAAAGTAGCAATGAGCGCAATAGACCGGAAAGTCGGCCCGGTTGAAGGTCATGTCCTGAGCACGACTGACTCGGAGGCAGTTTCGCGGAGCATCATAGGCCTTCATTTGCACCAAACGTCCGCCGCTGCCGCACATTCCACTGGTGATCGTGAATTTCTCGTCGTCTTCCATGACCGAAAACGGCTGGAGATGACCCCGCAGGCCGGCGGCCAGCATTTGAATCCTGCGCTTCAGGCTTTTACCCGCGTAAAAGAATCCCAGGGCCTTTATGAAGGTCCCGACCGATTTTTCCAGGGCCTGGTATAAGTCCTCATCGCCATGCCTTTCCCCGATGTGCGTCAGCAGGTCGCTGACCCAGTTGATATAAAGATCGTGCATGGCCGAAAACTCGGCGTACATGCGTTGGGCCAGGAATTTCGCCTGATCCGTATCGCCGTTGTCGATGGCCGCATCCAGCAGGTCCAGGGTGCGTTTCCCCAGGTCCTCCAATTCAGATTGAGAAAAAATCCGCTCCGACATGATTGATTGCCTCCCGATTGTCATTCGACCAGCAACTTGGCGCTTCCCTGACTGCATACCCGCCACCCCCCGCCAACCGTCACTGCATGGTGTTCGGCAGCCATAAGGAAATTTCCGGAAACGCGATCAGGACCGCCAAGGTGACAAGCTCCAACACTAAAAAAGGCGTGATGCCGGCAAACACGTCTTCCAGACTCACAATGCCCCCGGACGCGGCATGGACCACAAATGAATTCATACCCCCCGGCGGCGTGATCATACCGATTTCCGCGGCCTTCATCATGATGATGCCGAACCAGATTCCGCTGTACCCCATTTCGACCACGATGGGATGAATGAGAGGCAGCGTGATGATCATAATGGAGGGCGGGTCCAGGAAACATCCCAGGATCAGAATGCCAAAAACAAAAAGCAGCACGATCACGACGGGCGGCGCGGACAGGCCGCTGATGAACGCCCCCAGCTTGGAAACAATGCCGCTGACCAACCAGAATCGAGTGAACAGGGTTCCACCGATGATGATCAGGAACAGGGTTGCCGTGACCTGAGCAGTGTCCAGGGACACCCTCACCAGCCCGGTAATCGTGATCTTCCGGCGAAAGGCCACCAGGATCAGCGTCGCGCACGCACCGGCCGCGCCGGCCGCCGAGGGAGCGAACCACCCCGCGTAAATTCCGACCATGATCACCAAAAAGATGAACAGGATGCCGCCGGTGCCGCGCAACGACCTGATTTTCCGTCCCCAATCCGCCGCCTCCAGGGCGGCCGGAACCAGATGCGGTTTTCGGACGGCCCGAATATAGATGCTGATCATGTAGACCGCAACGGTCATCAAACCCGGAATGATCCCGGCCACCAACAATTTCCCCAATGGCTCCCTGGTGATGATGCTGTAAACGACCATGGCGATGCTCGGAGGAATCATGGCCGCGAACGTGCCGGAAGCGGCAATGCAGCCGACAGCCAGTTGTTTGTCGTATCCATGTTTGAGCATCTGGGGCAAAACCAAAGGAGTGAAAATGGCCGCGTTGGCAACGGTCGAACCGCAGCACGCGGCAAAAGCGCCCGACGCCGCCACGGTTGCCATGGCCAGACCACCAGGCAGGCGCCCCAACCAGACCTTGGCCGAATCGAACGCTTCGTTGGTAATACCCCCCATGCCGGCCAGACTCCCGATGGCCACGAACAACGGCGCCACGGCCCACGTGTATTGGGCACTCATCCCATACGCCGCGCTGGCCAGATGCCCGACCGCGCCGTCGAAACCGACGATCATGGTCATCCCCAGCGTGCCGACCCCGGCCAGCGTGTAGGCGATCGGTACACCGGCCATGATCAATACCAGAATGGCCAGAATGCTCAGAATGCCGATCAGAAAGGGGTCCATGGCCGTCAAACCCGACTCTTCGATCGGTTGTCGGGCCGAAAGAGGTCGCTCAGCGTCCGGGCAATATCCATCATCAGTTGGATGGTCATCAGGGCCGATCCGATAAGCATGATCAGTTTGGCCGGATAAATGGGAAACCGGTAGAGGCCGGTGTCCGTCTCCTGGTTCGTCCAGCTGAACCAGAAATAGATTGCGCACTGCCAGGTCATTAATATGAAAAAACCGCTTCCGATCAATACGGAAAACAGATTCATCAGCGCCCGAATGCGTCGCGGCATGCGCATGGCGAGAAACTCGACCCGCACGTGTCTTCGCTGAACCTGAGCGTAGGCCAAACCTCCGAAAACCAGGGCTACCATAAGGGTTTCGGTCAACTCCACCGTGGCCGGCACGGAACGGTTGAACAGCTTGCTCCCGATCACGTCGGCCCCGCCGACGACCATCATCACGATGATCGCCAGGGAGGTAGTCAGGGCCAGACCCGAGGCGCTTTTTTCCACGATCCCTGCCGCCAGGTCGATGAGCCGCACCTTCCGGGACCGAAGCGATTTGGATGCATCCATTCGATTTTACTCATTTCCCGACAAAACGTGTTTATCTCCGTAGTGCGAAGCGCAGACTTCGCTCCACAGGCTCAGATTAATTGGCCTTCACGATGGACAGCCAGATATCCCGCATCTGCTTGGCCGCCGGCCCGTTTCCGGCTTTTTCATTCGCCTGGACCCAGGATTCCATGAAGTCCGGACAGGCTTTGACCCATTCCTCACGCGTGGCCTGCGAGATCTCGTGGAACTTGCAGCCTTTCTTGCTCAGGACGTCCCTGCCCCAGAGCATGTTCTTCTTTTCCCGTTCCCGTTCCACCTCATAACACTCGTTCGCCACGTCCAGCATGACCTTCTGGACGTCCGGAGGCAGGGTCTTCCACTTGTCAAGATTGATATGGATGCCCCAGCCTACGATGGCCATGATGTTCCAGAGGCTGATCTCGGGTGCGACCTCGTCCATCTTTAACATCGCTCCGTGGGGCAGTCCCCATACCTGAGCGTCCACTACGCCGCGTTTTGAGGCTTCATAGGCTTCCGTCGGGAAAACGCTCACGCCTGTCGCTCCCACCGCGGCCAGGGCCTCGGGAAGATATACTCCCCATGTTCTGCAACGCAGCCCCTTGAAATTCTCGACCTTGGTTATCGGCTTCTTGGCGAAAAGTTGGTATGGCGCAATGGCGTGACTGAAAAGACTCTTCACATTGTTCCGTTGCATCTCCTGTTCGAGCGCCGGCACTTCCTTGGGCAGCCGGCGGGCCGTCTCGATCACCTGATCGACTTTGGTCATCACGAACGGCAGGCTGTTGGGGCCGCGCCAAAGAGGAAACTGCGAGGGGAAATAACCGGCCGGAAAGGCGGCCATATCCACGGTCCCGCTTCGGACCAGCCCCAAAAGCTCCTTGGTCTGGCCGAGTTGGCCGGACCAGAAGATTTCCACGTTAACCTTACCGCCCGTCCGTTTGGCCACTTCACTGGCAAAGAACTTGTCCGTGTAGGCGCCGGCGCTTTCGGGTTTCTCGAAAATAAAGTGGGCCATCCGCAACGTAATCGTTTTTTCTGCTTGAGCGAGCATCGGACACGCGATCAGGGCCAGGACCACGACTGCCACGATGATGATGGTTCGTTTCATGATTTTCCTCCTTAGAGCTGCTCAACGATGGGAAATAATGGACATCTGCCTAGCGCCTCAGCCTGGACGATTCACAACGCCGGGTTCATGCGTGGTCAATCAGACAGAGGTGATATTCTATTTCAAATCCATTCCTAATTCCGGGCACACCGGTAGTACTCGGACCCGGCGTTCTCCCGCTTGACCGAATTACAAAATTAGCGGGTTATCGGCTCTTCGCTTTCTTCAAGAATGGTTCCGTTTCGACGTCAACGTTCTCTTGCTTTCCAGTCGAAACAAAGATCCACGAAAGCCTCGAGTTCGGCCTCACATTCCTCTTGTTTCTTGAACTGAGCGTCAAGCTGGCGGCCTTCGAGCAGCAGTGTCGGGATGCCGAGTTCGGCCTCCGAACGTTCCGCCACTAGTCGCCCGAGCCCGGCCGAGGCGGTGCATCCGATCTGTACGTAATACACAATGCCGTCCACCCGGAGGTCCTTGGCCACGTCCAGACAGTCGTCCACCCAGACGTCGCCCTTGACAGCCCATGAATTCGAGTTCAGCATCCGGGCCTGCTCCTCCAGAGGCGACAGCCTCCGGCCGTACTCGGATTCATCCCCGTATATCTGATACTTGATTCCGAACAGCCTGGGCATCCAGCCGAACTGCAGGGCGGGAACCGCCACGCCCCGGCGCGCCAGGACCATGAACGGATTGAAATAAAACGGGCCGGTGACCACCCACAGGAATCGAAGCTGCTCGTTTTCCAGCGCGCCGATGCCGTGCTCCGCCTTCTCCAGCATCTCATCACGCCACGCCTTGAAATAGCTCAAGGCCCGACGGGGCTCCGGGTAATAGCTTGGCATGCGAGGGAGTCGAAATGCGTCCAGGGCCGAGAGCGGGCACGGGGTGAGACGGCGCAGGCTGTTGACCTGGTGGAGACATTCGGCGGCCTGGCACTCGATCTCGATGAGCTCCACCATCCGCTCCTCATCGTACCTCACGCCTGGTATCTTCTTTTCGGCGAACTCGATGAATTCCTCGAGTTGATCCGTCACAAAGGACAGGGTGTCCTCGTTCGCACCCAGGCCGCCGTTCAGGGTGAAGACGGGCTTGTTGAAATACTCGCCGATCGCCTTGAAGGAAGTCAGTTCCATGTGGCAGGCCGTGTTGTGGGCCATGACCAAATCAGGCGCGGGGAAATCCTCGTTGATACACATGGCCAGACAGACGATGGTCCGGTCGCACGCCGTATCCGGGAAACCTTTGGCCCGTATGATATCGAAATACTCGGAAGCCAGACGCGTCCGATCGGCCGCGCCCATCAAATCCAGTCCCAGGAAGCCCATGGCGTTTATGACCAGGGTGGCGTATTCGATATTGGCCATGGGCCGGTTTCCCGTCCGCCAGGCATCGAGCTGGGCCAACCGAAAATCCAGCTCCATCTCGTAAAGCAGTCTGTTGGCCCGCAACATGGACTTATCCGGCGATGCTTCAATCCGGGCCAGCCTTTTCTTGTTTCGTTCGATTTCTCTTTCAAGCCATGTCAATTGCAATACCTCTGGATCGGTCGCCTCGCCCGGACGCTACTGCAGCATCTCCACAAAGGCCCCGATTCTTGTTTTAAGTTGACCTTCGCCCGCCAGTTGGTAACCCCTTTCGAAGCTGATTGAAGGGATTTTCCGAGCCGCCAGTTTTTCCTTGAAATACGGAGCCCGCATCTGCCTGGAACGGGAATACATGAGGGGAAGTTCCAAAACACCCTGGATGTTGAATGCGTCCACCCATCGAGCAATCTGATCGACCTGTTCCGCCCAGTCCATCATGGCCGGGCTGGCCGGCTGGCCGTGGTAACGTTCAGCCAGCGCATCGATCATGCGGTCCGTGGAATCCAGCCCGTCCTCCTCCGTCAATTCCCAAAAATAACGACCCCCGGTGTCCAGATCGTCCATGGCCACCACACAGCCTGTCTCTTCAATCAGCGAAATGAACGCGGGGTCGTCCAGACGATCGCTTGAAACAAGCAACCGGGGATGATAGGCGGAAAGACCGGGGTCCCGCTCCTCGAACCAAGGAATCAAGGGATCGAGTTCCTCGATGAACCGCTCGACCGGCATGATCTGGAAGGCCAGGGCAATGCCCAAAGCCTCGGCCCCGGTAAGACCCGGCCGTTCTTGTCGCCGGAGATCATAGACGCGGTGAAGCAGCCGGCGGGCCCGGTTATACAGCCGGATCGAATCGAGGAGATCGGCCGGATCGATCGCCCGTTGAATCAGTGATTCGATGTAGGCCGCAAACTTCCGGACTTCCTTGACGAACTGCCGCCGGTGGGTCGGGGTTCGATCCAGCGGCAAATGCATGATGTACGAAGAAGGGGAAATATCCAAATAGCTCCATACATCCCAAAGCCGAACCAGGTCCTGATCCCAACTGGTAGCGACAACCGAATCCAGAAAATCGTATCGCCCGGCCAGCAGGGCCTCGAGAACATGGTTGCAAAAGGCGCAGGTATGCGGAGGCCGGTACACATCCGCCTTGGGCGTGGCCGCGCTACGGGACCCGAATATTCGCCAGGGCAACATTCCGGCCGCATGGACGATTTCGGCCGGGATATAGGAACACAAAAGACCGACCACGGGCCGTCCGGCATTTCTCTGCTTCTTTGGATACTCGTCTCGGTTGGCTTCCTTGTTCAAGGCCAGAAGCCGGTTCAGCGCCTCGTTCATATATGATTCTCCATCTGATTTTGCCTCCAGACCTGAATCTGCCGAATCATACGGCTTGAACGGAAAACAGGCCGCATTGCACGTTGGCCATCCGGGAAGAAGACGCCTGAACCTTTAGCCGCCTCCTCCGGGATACTTTGCCGGAATTTGCGTTTACGAGCCGTTACACCAGTCCGACTCAAAACACCTTGATAACCCAGTTGACGGCCAGTATAGGGAACATCGAACGGCCTGACAATCCGGCCGGAGACCGGTTTTACGGTCCGGTTTTGCCGTAATCACATGTACGTTTTACCCGGATGGCGGGATGTAGAAAAACGGATGGGGACGCGTCAGCCGTTCAAGGGAGTAATGCCCTCCCTGATGGCATACTTGGTCAGCTCCGCATTGCTGCGGGCATTGATCTTTTCCATGATCTGGCGGCGGTGGGTCTCTACGGTCCGGGTGCTGATGCCCAGAATCGAGGCGATTTCCTTGCGTACCTTTCCCTCGGCCAGCAATTGCAATACTTCACGCTCCCGGTTGGTCAGGACGGCGGCGGATTGTTTGATCTGGCCGGACAAATGGTTGACGAATCCTTCCACCACCATGCCGGCTATCTTGGGGCTGAGATAAGTCTGGCCCTTCACCACGGCGCGTATCGCATCCGCCAGGTCCTGGCCGGCGCAGTCCTTCAGCAGGTACCCCAAGGCGCCGGCCTGCAGCATGCCCTCCACGTACTGCCGCTCGGAATGAACCGAAAGGGCGATAACCCCGACCCCGGGGCATTCTTCGATGATGCGGCGCGCCGCCTGTATGCCGTTGAGTTCGGGCATGGTGATGTCGATGACCACGATGTCGGGTTTGTGCTTTTTAGCCATTTCCACCGCGGCCCGGCCGGTGTTTCCTTCAGCGATCACCTCGAAGTCCGACTCTTTCTCCAAAAGGAAACGAAGGCCCTCCCGCATGATGTTCTGGTCATCGGCCAATATCAACCGGATACTCATCGATCGTCCTCTCTATCCGTTCACGGAGCTTCTCCGAACGGCGCGGTAAGGATCACCCGGGTCCCCAAGCCGGGCAGGGAATCGATTTCCATGCCCCCGCCCAAATGGCCAAGCCGCTCCTTGATGCTGAAAAGGCCGAACCCTCCCCCCTGCCTGACGCCCGGCGCCGCTTCAAACGGACTGAAACCGATTCCCCGGTCCTCGACTTCAATCTCGAATTTCTGCCCGCGCCGCCTCATGGACACGAAAGCGCGGTCCGCATTGGCGTGTTTTACCACGTTGATCAACAACTCCCGCACTGCACGGAACACCACGCCGCGAATGTCGTCGTCCAAATGCCGGCAGTCTTCATTGATCTCTGAAATCACCTCGAGCCCGTAGTTCAATTTGACCTGATCGGCCAGCCACGCTATGGCCTCCTTCAAACCCAGCTCGTAAAGAACGGGCGGACTCAATTCCAGGGTCAGCGACCGTGTATGCGTCAAGGCCCCTTCAATCAGGTCGTGCACCTTGTCGATCTCGCGCACCAACTGCTGTTCGGCGCAGCCCTTGATAAAGCTTTCCAATTGAATCTTGGCCAGGGACAGGGACGTGCCGATGCGATCATGCAGTTCCGTGGCGATGCGCCTGCGAGCCTTCTCCTCGGACAGCGAACATTCCGAGGCCAGGTGGCGGAGTTGCTGCTGGTAGCTCAACAACGCCGCCTCGGCCCGCTTATGCTGCGTAATGTCGCGGATCACCAGTTGCACGGCCCTTTGGCCCCTCCTGGTGAAGGGAACCGCAACCACCTCGGCATAAATCTCGCTACCGTCCACTCGCACGATTTTTCGTTCCAACAGCGGTTTGTGCGGAAGCTGGTCGGCGATCTGCAGCAGGCATTCCCCTATCGCCTGCTTTTCAACCGGGGTGACGAAATCGAGAATCGAGCGGCCGATGAGCTCGTCGAGATCGCCGGCGCCCAAGAGCCTGGCCCCGGTCGCATTGACAAAAGTGATTTTGAGTTGAGAGGTGATCAAGATGGCATTGGAGGAATTCTCGACCAGCAGCCGGTACTGTTCCTCGGAATCGCGCAATGCATTTTCCGCCATCTTGCGTTCGGTAACGTCCAGAAGACTCAGGCAGACGCCTTCCACACGCTCGTCTTCGGTCCAGACCGGATTCAGATTGACTTCGACCCAATAGTACTCGCCGGCCGAATCCCTCAGCTTGACCGCCCGCCTCACCTGCTCTCCGTCGAGGGCGCGCGAAAACTCTCGCTCGAACAGTTCCTTGACCTCGTCCACCACGAAACGTTGAAATGGGTCCCCGATCTTCATGACAAAGCCCAGGTAGTTCATCGCCCGCTGCCGGGCCACCCGGTTGCTGGCCTGAACCCGTCCTTGTCGATCCAGGAGAACGAAATACTGGAGGCTGTTGTTCAAAATGGCCTTCAGGTTCGCTTCCGACTTCTTCAGGGCCTGTTCGGCTTCGTCGTCCCGGCCTATTTTCGACATCACCGCCAGATAGCCGCACTCGCCCGCCGGGTCGTCATCGAGCGGTATCAAGGACGTCTGGGTGTGGACCGGGTCGCCGTGTTCCCCGAGCCAGGTCAAGGCAAAAGACGGCATTGCCGGGGAGGACAAGGACGAGACTTGCCGCCTCAATGTTTCCAGGCTCAACTCGGAAAGAAAATCCGAACACTTGTGCCCGGCAATTTCCTCATGTGCGAATCCCCACATCTGACAGCACCGCCTGTTGGCCTCGCGGATAATGCCGCGCCCGTCAACACGAATGACGCCATCCTGGAGCGATTCGATCAGCCGGCCGTATGTCCTGTGCCCCCATGGCGCCCGGCCTTCCCTATGGCCGATCACCGAGGAGAGTGTTTCCTGGAAACCGGCTTTGGTGTCATACATGCTGACGTCCTCCGTGGTTAAACCCGAGTTTTGCGGAGTTGCGCGCCGCCAAATCGCCCGCCAGGAGTGCAGCGCCGACGGCTCCGACCAGTTGTGTGTCCGGAGCCAACCTGGCCGACGTGTTCAGTCTGTCGTTCAGACGCTTGACAATGCCCGCGTTCTTGGCCACGCCGCCGCTGATCGAAAATTCGGGCACAAAACCGATACGCTTGATCAGCGACTCCAATCGAACCGCCAGGGCGTCCACGATCCCAGCCAGAATATCGTTAACGGCTCGCCCCGCACGCAGTTGTTCCAGCACGTCGTTTTCCGCGAAAACGGCGCATGCGCTGTCAATCGGCAAAGGCCCCTCGACGGGTTCGAGGGACCGCGGGCCGATCTCCTCGAGGTCCAACCCGATCAACCGGGCCATCCTTTCCAAAAACCGTCCCGTTCCGGCCGCGCATTTATCGTTCAACACGAAATCCATCACGCGGCCCTGTCCATCGAAGTGTATGGCCTTACAATCCTGGCCGCCCACGTCCAGCAGGGTCCGAACGTCGGGGAAAAACCAATGCGCCCCCCGGGCATGACACGTGATCTCGGTCACCTGTTTATGGGCGAAAGGCACATTCAACCGGCCGTATCCCGTGGCCACGACATAGTCCAGGTCTCCCAGCCGCAAACCATTGAGTTCCAACAACTCGTCCATCACCATACGCCCGGCCTTCGAACTGTCCGCCCCGGTGGAAACCATATGGCCGCCGACCAGACGACCGTCTTCCATCAACGCGGCCTTGGCGGTCAGCGACCCGATATCGATCCCGGCCGCCGGCATCACGCAGCCTCGGCTTCTCGGACTCCGCTCAGAGCGGCGCCCAGGGCGGCGATGAATTCCGGTTGAGGCGGTACAATCACCGTCGTACCGAGGGCTATTCCCAACTCGCGCGCAAACCCCGCGTTTCTGGCCACGCCGCCGACAAGGCACATTTCATCAGACCAGTCCACCTGCATCAACAGCGTCATGACGCGGTGCGCCAGAGCCTGATGCACGCCCCGCACGATGTCCTCCGGCCGTCGACCCGCGTGGACCAGCGTCACGATCTCCGACTCCGCGAACACCGCGCACGTATTCTCGATTTCCACCGCGCCTTCGGCCGCCAGGGACATCGCACCCAGGGCGGACACGTCCACCTGGAAAACCTCGGCCACCATCTCTAAAAACCGGCCGCTGCCGGAAGCGCACCGGTCGTTATGCCTGAACTTCACCGGCCGGTATCCATCACATGACACGGCCAGGCATTTTTGATACCCCACATCCAGGACCGTACGGGCCTGTGGCCGGCGCCAGTGAATCCCCCGCGCCAGACAGGAGGACTCGCTTTCCACACGGTCCGCGAATCCGACCCGGTGGCCGCCCATGCCGGTGACCACCGTCCGCTCCACTTCGGACAATTCCACCCCGGCTTTCCAGCAGGCGGACGCCAGGGCATCGGACGCCGCCTGAACCGTGCTGCCCGCTCCGGCGGGCGCCAGGGCCTCGGCCGCCGGCGAGCCATTCTCGAGGATGACCGCCTTGGCCGTGGAGACTCCAGCATCGACACCCGCAATAATCATCCTGTTTTCCAGTGCGATGTGAGTTGCGTATTGGGACTCGTTCCTTCTGGGTATATAATCGTAAAAATTCGTTTTGGCAAATCCGTTTTCCCGCCCTCCGGATTGCTTTCATATTATTTCTTTTTAAATTCAATTGGTTAAAATTGACACACGCCGATCTGCCGCCCGCCTACAAACGGCCGTCCGACATGCTCGTTTGCCACTCCGACCCAAAATTCCCTTGACAGGCCGTAGCCCGGAACTTAGGATGATATCGCTTTTTGCCGTATACACCAAACACACCCGGTTATCGATTCAAAACACCTGCCATAACCCACACCACGGGTGACCGCCCCTTATTTTCCGGCACATCCTCCGGATGAAATCCGGCCGGGCCAGCGCGGTTTCGCCCGATCGATTCAACGTACACTCGACGGAAAGGAGTCGGAAATGACTTTGGCCCTTGATGGAATACGTGTGATTGATCTTTGTCGTTCCTATCCCCCGGCCTACGCCTCCATGTTCCTGGCCGATTTCGGCGCGGACGTGATCAAGGTCGACCCGCCCGGTTTCACCAGCCCCATCCCGGTGCCGGGCGGCCCGGAAGCGCAGGCTGCCTGGTATTCCCTGGATCGGAACAAAAAAAGCCTGTTGCTGAACATGAGAGACCCCGAGGGACTGGATATATTCTATCGACTCGTCGAATCGGCGGACGTATTGCTGGAAAACTCCAAACCCGGAACCATGGAACGGTTGAAAATCGGGTATGATATCTTGGCCGGAATCAATCCCCGCCTGATTTACTGTTCGGTCTCCGGGTACGGCCAGGACGGTCCCTATGCCCTGATCCCGGGACACGATTCCAACTACCTGTCCATCAGCGGCGTGTTGAGCATGATCGGAGAAAAAGGCGGGCCGCCCATTGCGCCCGGCAACCTGGTCGCCGATCTGGCCGGGTCCGGCATGTTCTCGCTGTCCGCCATTCTCCTGGCCCTGCTGGCCCGGGGAAAAACCGGAAAAGGCCAGTTTATCGACGTCTCCTATACCGATACCGCGTTTTCCTTGGCCGGTTTCGAAACCGCTTTGTACTTCCTGACCGGCATGGAACCGCGACGAGGCGAAACGCTACGCACGGGTTCCGAACCATTCTGCGCCACCTACGAAACCAAGGACGGCAAGTGGTTCAACATCGCCTGTATCGAACCCAAACTCTGGATCAACCTGTGCCGGGCGCTCGATCGTGAAGACCTGATTTCCCATCAATGGACCTTTGATCAGGAAATAAAGTCCAAAGTATTCACCGAACTCAGGGAGATTTTTAAAACCAAAACCCGCGACGAATGGTGGGACTGGGCCAAAGACAAGGAAATCGCCGCCGCGCCCGTGCTGGAACTGAACGAGGCCTTTGAAGACCCTCAAATTCAACATCGCAAGATGCTTCTCGAGTTGGATCATCCCGCGCTTGGGAAAATCAAACAGGCCGGCTTTCCCATCAAAATGTCGGAAACACCGGCCTCGTTTTCCAGATTCGGCCCCACACCCGGCCAGGATAGCGATGCGATACTTATAGACTTGGGCTTCAGTTCCGATCAGATTAATAAATTGCGCGAACAAGGAATCGTCTGAAACCCGGACCTGGGAGTCCGCGACAGACGGGATTCCGGGACACGTTCAGTCAGGCCGGATTATTCGCGGCGCCATGTTTCGTTTCCGGCGAGGAAACAGGGGTGAAGCTGTATCTAGGGATACTGTGAGCCCCGGTTGACAAAGCCGGAGGCGAAACATGGCGCTACCTTGATCGCTCTTCATTCAGGTACCGGCCCTGATCGAAAGAATCTTGGTCAGAGAAACCCGAATTTTGCAGTTGTCTTCTGCTGCGGCGTCGAACTGCGTGCTGCAATGCTTGTTTCCCGATTTTCGGCCCAGGGCGTATCCAGTGATACGCCTGCGGCCAAAAATCGGTCCAACTACGCTTTTCGCTATGCATTTCGACGCCTCGCTACAAACCCAACTGCAAAATTCGGGTTTCTAAATGAGTCAAGGGCAGACTTGAAACGGCCGGCTCGAATCACACCGGGCCGCTAATGGTCAGGCAGAGGCCGTTGTTGATATTTTCAGCCTTGATGCTCCAGCCGACGCTTTCCAAGGTGCGTTTGGCAATAGCCAGCCCCAGGCCGGTTCCCTGCCCCCGGGCTTTGGAAAGCCGCTGAAAGGGCAGGAACATGCGCTGCAATTCATCCTCGCTCAATCGTGGCGTCGTGTTGAAAAAACGCAGAATGGTCCAGTCGTTTTCCCGAGCCAACGAAACCCCGGCCACGCCCCCGTCGTTTGCGTACCGTCCCATATTGTCCAGAACATTGGATACGGCCAGGCCCAGGGCATCCCTATCCCCTTTTACTAGGCATTGCGCCGGCAGGTCGGCCTGGACGGTCAGATTGCGCGCCTGGAACAAGGAATTCATCCGGTCCAGTTGATCTTTCACCATGGCGGCCAGATCGAATTCTTCTGGCCTGGGCCTCGTGTCCGTAAGGTCCCGTTTGGATAAGAGCAGGATCTTGCCGACCAGGAGGTCCATTTCCTCCACCTCCCGCTCCATTTCCTCCAGATAGCGGTCCACCCCGGCATCGCCCCGCTGCCTCAAGCGGTCCTGAATTAATTCCTGGGCCACTCGAATTCGGGCCAGGGGGCTTCTCAGTTCGTGAGACACATTAGTCAGCAGATCCCGACCGCTTTTAATCATTTTACTCAAAGAGTCGGCCATTTGATTGAAGGCCCCGCCCATGTCGCCGATCTCGTCCCGGGTGGTGACAACCGCCCGGTGGTCAAGGTCGCCGGCGGCGATTCGATGGGCTGATTCATGGAGTTCCGTAACCGGACGGGTAATGGACCTGGATAGAGGAATGGAAAGCGCGCCGACCAGCACAAATATAAGAACCAAGCCGACGCCGAACACCAGGTGATGGGCGTGGGAACGAGGTTCTTCGTATGTAAAATGGAGCCTTATCGGTGGTCCGGACGGCCATGGTATCGACGCAGACCCATACACGTCCACATCAGGATCAAATATCACGTGTCGGATATGCTCGCCCGCGGTCCACTTGCGCATCAGGGAGGCGACAGATTCAGGCGTCTGACCGGGATAGGTGGTCATCAGGATGTTTCCGTCCAGGTCCGCGATCCAATAGTGCGTGTTTAACGGCCCGCTTATAGCCTTCAGCAAGGCGGCTATCTTATCGCGCGTTGTGGGTGAAATGCCCGTTTCGCCGTCCAGTTGGGTCGCTACCAAATGGCGAACCGCCTCCAGGTGCATTTGGGCTTCCCCTTCGTACTGGCCGCCCTCGATCACATGATACAAAAGGAAAACGATCAGGTTGACCGCCAGCATGACCCCGAGAAAGGTCAGATAAATCTTGGTAAATAATCGGCGCGGTTTCATTTTCTATCCACAAACATGTATCCGGAACCCCACACCGTCTTGATGCGCTCGCGGTGTTCCGGATACGGTTTAAGTTTGGCGCGCAGGTTACTCACGTGCACGTCAATGCTGCGGTCAAACGCCTCCACATCCCGCCCCCGGGCGTAATTCAACAATTCATCCCTGCTGAATATCGTATCCGGCCGGTTCATCATCATTTCCAGCAATCGGAATTCGGTGCCGGAAAGTTCGATTTCGTCATCGCCGGCCACAAGGGTCTTCCGGGACGTATCCAGTGCCAGCCCTCCGGCGGAAATGGTGGTCACGGCCTTTCCCGCCCCCTTGCCGAATCCGCCGGCCCTGCGCGTGACCGCCTTGATACGGGCCACCAGTTCGCGGGGGTTGAACGGCTTGGGCAGATAATCGTCCGCGCCCAGTTCCAGACCCACAATCCGGTCGGCGTCCTCGCCCTTGGCGGTCAGCATGATCACCGGCACCGAAGCCTGCCGCCGGATGTCCCGTAACACTTCCAGGCCGTCCTTGCCCGGCATCATGATATCCAGGATGATGATGTCCGGTGTTTCCCGGAGCACCGCGTCCATGGCCTCAAGCCCGTCCGGTCGCGTGGCCACGCGATACCCGTAGCCTTCCAGGTAATCCTTGAGAAGGCGTTGCAGTTTGATGTCATCGTCAATAATGAGAACGCGTTGTGACGGTTGCATTCCTACCCCCGTTTCGAGACCTCGGCAAAAGGACTTTTTGAAGAGACCTCATGTCAGGGATTATATCCAAATCGTTCGATCTGACATTTTATTTAACACTTTTTTTACATTTTGTCCGGCCCGCCAAAAACTTTTTTAAAGATTTCCCTATAGACTCCAAATTAAGTGAAGGATCGACGGGAGTGCAATACCGAATACCGCTCCTTCGTCCACTGTTACAAAGATCAAATCGATGCGGCAGGAGATCAATCAAACCCATGCCGGGCAAACCGGTCCCGGGGGAGGCGACATCATGGCAATGGATATCGAAATACCTGAAAAATCGGAGACCGTGACGGTCAAACCGCACCGCTTCTTGATAGTCCGAATACTAATCAGCCTGGCGATCCTGGCCATCGGAGTCCTGTGCTTTATTATTCTGGCCGGCATGAAAGAAGCTCCGGCCGAAACACCGTTTATGGAAACTTCCCTGCAGGTGGATGTTTCGCCCGCCGTGGCGACCAGCTTGAGAATCCCCCTTTCCGGGCTGGGCGAAGTCCGGTCGTTGAACGTGGTGGCGATATCGGCCGAGGTAACCGGCTCCATCATATACGTTCATCCGCGTTTGGAGCCCGGGTACACCGTTGGGGCCGGGGAAATCATGTTTAAAATAGACCCACGAGAATACCAGGCCGTTCTTGACGACCTGACAGCCGCCCTGGACCGCGAACGATCGGCGCTGAACCGGCTGGAGCTGGAATGCCGATCCCTGCATCAACGTCTGGCCATCCTGAAACGGAACCGCGAGCTGGCCCGAGCGGAACTGGCCCGGTACCAGCGCCTCCTTAACGATAGTAAGTCCGTGTCTCAATCCAGTGTCGAAGCGGCCGAGCGCGATTTCAATTCGGTTTCGGACCAGTTCGAACAGTTCAGCCAAACCGCGGCCGAATCACCGCTTCGCCTGGAAGAGGCCAGGCAAAACATCAAATCATTGCAGGCCCGTCTGGAGCAGGCCCGGATCAACCTGGACCGGTGCGTCGTCCGGGCCCCGTATGAGGCCCGAATCAAAGATGCATCCCTTGAGGTCGGTCAGTTTGTGACGCCCGGAACCGCTGTTATCACCCTGGTGGACGATATTAATCTTGAAATCCGGACCCCCCTGGATTTCCGGGAGGCGGAAAAATGGATGCCCTTCCTTGATTCGCCGCCGAATTCAAAAAAGCCCGCATGGTTCCGTCCGCTGAAACCTGTGAAATGCACCATCCGCTGGACAGAAAACCCGGAAGCCTACCAATGGACCGGGATACTGGACCGGGTCGTGGATCTGGACACCGATACCCGGACCATTACCGTGGCCGTGCGGATCCATCAAACCGAATATCCGGCCGGATCCGGCCTTTCCTTTCCGTTAGTCCAGGGCATGTTCTGCCAGGTGGAAATACCCGGCCGCATGATGGCCGGCGTGGTCCGCATTCCCCGTTCCGCCCTGGCCCCGGATCAAACCGTGTATGTGGCGGAAAACGGACGTCTCAAGACCAGGCCCGTGAAAACGCTCAAAGCCGTGGGCACGGACATGCTCATTGAACACGGCCTTCAGCCGAACGAACTGGTCATTACCACCCGACTGATTGAGCCTATGGAAAACGCAAAACTGGATATCCAGACCACCGGAAACGTCGGCTCAGACACAAAACAGGATCGCCTGGAGTTCGGACGATGAAAACAATGTTCCTAAAAATCATTCGCCATACCATCATGGCCAACATCCTGCTGGTCCTGGTATTTGCGGCCGGGGCCCTGTCGGTCAGCATGATGGTACGGGAAGACCTGCCGGATATTGCCATGGATGAAATCAGTGTTTCCGTGGAGTATCCAGGCGCCGATCCCCTGGAAGTCGAAGACGGGGTCACCCGCAAGATCGAGGAGGCCCTGGAAGATATCGAGGGCATCAAGGAATACAATACTTATTCCAGCGAAAATTTTTCCCTGGCCATGATCCAGGTGGAAGAATCCTTTGATTCCGTGAAGGTTCTGAACCGCGTCCGCTCCGACATCGGCGCCATTTCCACCTTTCCGCCTCGGGCGGAAAAACCGGTCATAACCGAACTGCTCCATCGCCTGCCCGTCATGACCCTGTATCTGACCGGCGACATGACCGAAAAGCGTATGATCGAATGGGCCAAGCAGATTAAGGACGAACTGCGGCAATTTCCGGAAGTCGGCACCGTGGAAATCCAGGGGGCGGGAGATTATGAGATCGGGGTTGAAATTTCGCCCGAACGCCTGCGCCGGTTTGGGATCACCCTGGATGATGTTGCCCAGGCCATCCAGGCTGGCAACCTGAACCTGGCCGGCGGCGCCATCCGTGGTGAAAAGGAGAGGATACGTATACGCACCCAAGGCCGGAAATATACCGTCCCAGAACTGGCGTCCATTGTGGTCAAGGCCGACCGGCAGGGACACGTAATCACCCTGGATCGGCTGGCGGACATCAAGGACGGTCTGGAGGAAGATCCGGTGATGGCATCAGTGGACGGAACGCCCACCATTCTTTTGACCATCTACAAAAACGCCGATCAGGATGCCATCCGACTGTCCGAACGTGTCCGGGAATACCTGGCAAGCACCAACAAGCATATGCCTCCGGGCGTGCGGATCAACGTGTTGTTCGACAATGCCGAGGCATTGAAGAACCGTATCGATCTTTTAACCAAGAACGGCCTGTTCGGCCTTTGCCTGGTGTTCTTGCTTTTATGGATGTTCCTTGATCTCCGGCTGTCCTTTTGGGTGGGTCTAGGGATTCCGATCAGCCTGGCCGGCGCCATGTTTATCCTGTATATCCTGGGCGGCACCATCAATATGGTATCCATCTTCGGATTTATTCTGGTGTTAGGTATTGTGGTGGACGACGCCATCGTGGTCGGCGAAGCCATATACACTCAACGCCGGGAGGGCCTGACCCGTCACGAGGCCGCCCTGGCCGGCGTGGTTGAAGTGGGCATGCCGGTGGCCATCGCCGTGGCGACCACCGTGGTCACATTCGTGCCTCTGCTGTTTATTACCGGGGTGATGGGAAAATTCATTTCCATCCTGCCGGTGGTGGTGATCGCCAGCCTGGTGGTGTCCCTAATCGAAAGCATGTTCCTGCTACCCGCTCATTTGGCCCATTCCAAGGGTGAGTCCGGCATAAATAGTCGGCCCTCGGGCCGGCTGAGCGCCCTCAACGGGTTTGCCAGCCGAGGGCTGGAAACCGCGGCCTACCGGGTTTACGGGCCGATCCTGAAACTGGTCCTGCGGTGGCGGTATATATTGGTCAGCTGCTTTATAGCCATTCTACTGGCAACCGTCGGGCTCCTGGCTGGCGGATTTTTGAAATTCGAGGAACTGCCGGATACTGAGAGCTTTGTAGTCACGGCCAAGGCCCAATACCCGGACGGAACCCCCTGGACGGTCACCCAAAAGGGATTGGAGCACCTGGAAAAAGCCCTGGACCACCTGAACGAAAAGGTAAAGATCCCCGGGAAGGAATTGGTGCAACACCGCCTGCGGCTTTTGGGGCAATCCCCGGCCGGGGATGTGAAAATGCCGGATACCGGCGCCCAGCCGCATATCGGCATGGTGCAGGCGGTTTTGCTGGATGCGGAAACCCGAGGTATCAGCACCAACGATATTGTGGCCATGTGGGGTGAGGAAATCAACGGGCTGCCTGGCGTGGAATCCCTGAAGGTCGAAGGAGCCAGTGAGGGCCACCCCGGGTCGCCCATTGAAATATGGCTCCTTGGCCAGGATTTGAACACCCTGTCCAAAGTGGCGGACGAACTTCAGGAACGTCTGCGCCGGTTCCAGGGCGTCACCCAGACGGCTTCGGACCTGTCCAAGAACCGGAACGAACTGGTCCTGCGGCTGAAAAACGAGGCCCGGTCCCTGGGACTGACGCTGGATGACATGGCCCGACAGATTTTCAATGGATATTACGGGCTCGAAGCGGTCCGGCTGCAGCGGGGTCGGGACGACGTGCGGATCAAGGTCCGATATGCGGCCGAGGATCGCACCAGGCTGACCGATCTTCAAAACCTGCACCTGTCCCTGCCCCAGGGCGGCTGGGTTCCCCTCAAGTCCGTGGCCGATATCGATATGCAACCCGCGTACACTACCCTGACCCGCACCATGGGCGCCAGAAGGGTTTCGGTAACCGCTGACGTGGACAGCCGCAGGGCCAACGCCGCGGAAATCCTTAGTCAGATCCAAGCGGACTACCTATCTTCCCTGCCGGCCAGATTTCCCGGAGTGAGCGTGTCCATTAGGGGGGACATGAAGGAAAACCAGGAAACCTTCGGCTCCCTGATTGTCGGGTTCCCCCTGGCCATCATCACCATTTACCTGATTCTGGCCACGGTATTCCGGTCTTATTGGCAGCCTCTGGTGATTCTGGCCACGGTGCCCTTTGGAATCGTGGGCGCGATCCTGGGTCACCTGGCTATGGGGTATGACCTGTCCCTGATGAGTATTTTCGGGATTGTGGCTCTGGCCGGCGTGGTGGTCAACGACGCCATTGTCCTGATTTCCAAATACAACGAACTACGGGACAGCGGACTGCCGCCGTATCAGGCCATGGAATTGGCCGGGCAGCGGCGGCTTCGGGCCATCATCCTGACCACCATCAGCACCATCGGCGGTCTGGCTCCGTTGATCATGGACCGCAGCCTGGAAGCGCAAATGCTCATCCCCATGGCCCTGTCGCTGTCCGGTGGTCTGGCTTTCGCCACCCTGTTGACGCTTCTGCTCATCCCCGGCCAGCTGATGATCCTGAATGACCTCCAGGGTCTTTATTATGGAATCACAACGCGTCTCCGCAAATTGAGCACCCGACGCCCGACCGTTGCGCAAGGTAATCAGATATTGACAGGAGATCGCGATGGGCATTAATTAGGAAAGCACCTGAAGATTAGTGAAAAGGAGTTAACATATGGTTTCTTCTATTACATGCCGGCCCATACCCTGACCACTCAGGACACGGTCAGTAACGGGGACGAAGCCGGAACGTACCTGGGCACCACCTCGCTCATGATCATGGGGCCGGGCCGGAAGATGGCGGCTTCGATTTCCACCTTTATCGAAGGCCAGCCGGCCACCAAAATGACCAATTCCACCGGCCAGAACGGCCTGAACATGAACGCCCCCGGCGCCAACCTGGTGCCCAGCCAGTTCACGGTGATGGTCCTGAGTTGATGGCAATCAGGGCGGAGGGCCGGCACTCCACGCCGGCGCATAAAAAGCCCGACCCGCCGTCGTCGGATATTTGCGCCCTGGCCAAGGCCCCCACGGTCTTTACGGCCATGACCACGAGTGAACCCTGTCCAGGGTGGGCGGCCCCGGCGTTATGGGAAAAGGTTAAGTTCAAGAATATGCTTGAACAGGACGAGCCGTTCGAGACAGCCCCCAGTCCCGTCTACGGAGAACAAAATTTTCAAATCGCTTACCGATGCCTGGATATATTGTGGCGCCCCCCGGGCCGCGTGGTCCAGTTTGTCCGGGTCAAGCATCCGTCCCGAGGACGAATCATGCTGATGACCACTATCCCGGATTTCTCACCGAGTGCCGTAGCGAGGCCGGGAAATCATTAGCGAAACGTGAAGCTGGAGGAGATTTTGGCCGCGGGCATATCAGGGCGATATGTTGAGGACCAAAATCTTCGAAGCGAGCGTTGCTGCAAGGATTTCCCGGCCGCGGCAGGTAGCCGGTGAGAAATCCGGGATAGCATCGAGCAATATAATTACAGCGGAAAATCCGGGGAATGCCCTGTCCGCCTTGGTTTCGGGAAGACGGGTCCACGGGTGCTCAGGCCGTCAATACGTTCCCGGTCCTCTATACCGCCCGCCCCTTTTTTTCCAGTTGCCGGCAGGCGATATAAGTCTTGCCGGATTCGTCCTGGTTGAAACAGCCGCCGCAGGAGATGCAGTCCGCCGGCCGGCGGTCGCCGTCTTTCCAGCGCTTGACCAGGCCCGGCTCCCGGATCAGGGGCCGGCACAGGGAGATGCAATCGGCCACGCCTGAATTGATCACACCCTCCATGATCTCCAGGCTTCTCATGCCCGCCACCAGGGCCAGCGGACCGGTTGTCGCCTCGCGGACCACCCGGGCCTCGGGCAGGAAATAGGCCTCCTTTTCCGGCTTGTTGATGCCCATGTGGATCTTGTAGGACGACCGGCCCACGAAACCGTTGCTGATCTCGACGAAGCAGACGCCTTCCTGTTCCAGCACCCGGGCCGTTTCCGCCCCTTCCTCGACGGTCAGATTGGGGCGGAGCTTGAAATCCTCGACGTCCTCCGGCCGGTCCTTCCTACCCATGACCGCGCCCCAGACCGGGGCGTCTTCGGCCTCCAGGTAGTCCCGCACCCCGATCTTGATCATGACCGGATAATCCTCGCCCGCCTGTTTCCTGATGGCCCGCACGATCTCGACGATGACCCGCGCGCGGTTCTCCAGGCTGCCGCCCCAGCGGTCCGTGCGCCGGTTGGTGCGCGGCGAAAGGAACTGGCTCAGCAGGTACCCGTGCGCGCCGTGAATCTGCACGCCATCGAATCCCGACTCCCGGACCCGGACCGCGGCCCGGCCAAAGGCCTCGATGATCCGAACCACGTCCTCGTCTTCCATCTCCCGGGCCTCGACGCCAAAGTCGGGCATCTTGTCCACCAGGGAAACCGCCAGGTAGTTGTCTTTGGACACCGTGGCCCCGTAAGCGGCCGCCCCGGTGTGGGCAATCTGCATGACGATACGCCCCCCACGCTCGTGCACCGCCCGGGTCATTTTCCGATAGGCCGGGATGTGCTCGTCCGAGTCGATCCCGTTCATGTCGACCGGAGCCCGGCCGTCTCTCGAAACATAGGCGTAACCGGTTACGATCAGGCCGACCTCGTTCTCTGCCAGCGTCGTCATCAGGTCCGTATAGGCCGGCAGGATGAATCCCCCTTCGTCCGCCAGGGCGAAGTACGTGGCCGAGCGCATGAAGCGGTTTTTGATTTCCAGATTGCCCACGCGAAACGGTTCGAACAGTACGGACATCATGACCTCTTTATCGATACATTCCTGAATTATACGGCAAGCACCGCGATTTCTGTGTTTCAAACCCTCCGGTGCCGATTTCGCACCGATTTATTTGAAAGCCTTACTTTTTCCCAATTTACGGACATAGTAAGCTATCAATAGAAATCCGGTCAAGCGGAAACCGAGGTCCGAGAAGCATGATGCCATACTGGCAGAAACCATATCGCCCCCGACAAAAATCACATCAGTGCCGGCGAAGAAAGGCCTCGCCGGCTGGTCATCCCAAAAACATAAAGCATTCCTAACGCCAATTTCGTCCTTGCCTCGGGATGGTGGCTCGGGTGGAATGAACGGCACTACTGTCTCTGGACCCAGGGGCCCCAAAAGTGTAAAGTGCGCCTAGCACAACGTTAGCTCCATTGGCCGACAAGGTCGCCGTGTGATAGCACTTGACGTGCTCAGCCGAACCAAGCCCTCTTCAACCGTCAAATCCAACCTGGACCATCAGCGCTCCAATTCCCCAACAATCAGATAGGCCAGTATGACCACCAGGACATGTCCTCGGGTACTGGCCTCGATGCGTATAAAGATCGAGGGTTCCCTCAGATGCCCGGAGTTCCGATGACCCATTACTTAACTGCTGACGGCAAACAGGCACGAAATCACGGAGATAAATGTCCCGTGCAGGAACATGCCGGTAGGGCCCTGGAAGGCTCGAATCGGAAGTCCGGGCAGGAGTCACCCCTAAAACACAAGCTCCCGGAGTGGTGTCTCCGGGAGCGTGTTGTGTCCGCCGGTTGTGTCCGGCGGCTATATAAAGTGAGGTCTTGGTGTAACCTCTTGTTTTTATTGGCGTCCCCAAGGGGATTTGAACCCCTGTCGCCGGCGTGAAAGGCCAGCGGTAGCCAATCCTGCCTGTAGCACAAATCGAGTTAATACCGGTTATTACAGGCTATTCATAAAATCGTTCGGGTAGATTTTCGGGTATTTTCTCTAATTTTACAGACCTTCTGAAATAAAAATACCCGAAGAAATACCCGAAGATTCATATATGAGGTATTCCAGGGAACTTCTATTTTTTTGTTTAATTTCAGGATCATATATTAATAACCCAGTTTTTGTTCAATTCTTCTGCCTCACCCGCCTATTCGGTTGACGGTGGTATCGTGGTGACCTTTCTGGATTTCCCGGAAGTGGTCACCCAGATGGACACGGAATCCGAGGCCATGGCCCGGGAGGCTAAGGCGCTGGATGAAGACTTGGCATGCCGGATCAAACGGGGCGAGGACATCCCTTTTCCTTCCCGAGCCAAGGCGGAAAAACGGCTTGCCTCACCTTCTGCCCTCATCGCGGCCAAGACGGCCCTGTACGTTTCCATACGCGAATCCAAACTCAGCCAGGTGGCCCTCGCCCAGCGGCTGGGCTGCGATGAAAAAGAGGTCCGCCGCATGCTCGATCCCCACCACCCATCCAAGCTGCCCCGCCTGTCCGCCGCCTTGTCCGCCTCCTCCCTGCTCTGGAAGACCGCCGTGCAGTTCTTGCAGTCGTAGTGCCGGCAGCCTGGCCGGTGGAAGGCCCTGGACTTCACGTTGCCGTGGTATGGGCCTTCCCCGGTGGCCTGGGTTTCTTTTCTCTGCTGGCCTTGCCGGCGCTCCCGTTCGCCCTTCCGCCACTCCCAGGGCGGAACCGGCTCCTTGTCGGCCCACAGCCCTTTGCCCGCGGCTTGGGCCTGGGCTTCGAGGCCCTTCAACGTCTGATCGCCCGGAGCGTATTGCCTATACCACCAGGCAAAGCCTGCCCGGACGATCTCCTGGTTCAGGTTCTTGCCGTCCGGCAATATGACATCCGCCACGATCCTGCCGTAGCGGTCCCTGTCTCTTTCCTGGATCGTTACGACCTTACCAAAAGCCAGGCCCGATGTAAACTGCTTGGCCTTGGTTCCAAAGGGTTGATGGCTCTCCGGGCAGTCGATGCCGGCCAAGCGGACTTTGGCTGCTTTTCCTTCGTGCATTACTGATATGGTGTCGCCATCGGATATTCCGACCACCTTGCCCGAGAAGTCGGCCCAGGCCGCCAATGCGAGGATCAGCAGGCCAACGAGAAGCGTCAGTCCGGTGCTAAGGCGCTTCATCGGTTTCATTTTAGTTTTCGTTCTCCCCGATCATCCTGGTGATCTTTTCCATCGCCTCTTCCAGTTCCTCCGCCGTCTCAACAATCCGCCTTCCCGTCTCGTGGTGGGTTGCATCGACAACCCAAACCTGGCGGCCGTCTATGATGGCCTGGACGCGGCCGAGGCTCCAGCCTTTTGCGAGCAAATGATTCCAGGTTTGTTCCCATTTTTGTTGAACCATCGGCGTTCCCACCGTAACCAGCATGATTTCCATAGAGATTGCCAGGATATCGGATTGTATGTCAACCATTTTGAAATCCTTACAACTTCTTGACACATCCCCGGATTTGGTGCTATGCAATCCTTGTACGAGAAAAATTCAATAAACAGGGGCTTGGTCAATATAAAATATTTCCCACAACCCGCCTAGCATCAGATCGGAGGCGCGGCATGAGATTCAGGATTCCGGCGCTAGCAACCCTCGTGATTGCTGCATTTCTACTTGCCTCTTGCTCTCAAGTCCCGAAACCAACGAGCTACCCGGTTAACTTCCAGAAAAAGATGCAGGCGGTCCACCATTGGGACGTTCTGGCTGCCGAGCTTGCCGTTGAGATCAAGCGGACGTTAGAAGAAAATGCGTACGTGGGCGATACGCCGGTTTACGTCCGGACGAAAGAGCCCTCAACCTTCAGCAAGGTCTTCAACCCGCTGCTGGAAGCGCAGCTCATGAAACATGGGCTGAGGGTCTCTGAGACCGGCGAAAACGCCCTCTGGGTCGACTATGAGATTCTGCTGGTAAAACACCGGTCGGATCGCCAGGCCTCCTCGCGTCGGGTTACACCTGGCGTCATGGGCCTTGCCGGGGCGATGATAATCAACATTGCGGACCTGGTCTCTTCAAAGGCCGAGGAAGCCGCAGGCTGGGCCGCCGTCGGGTCCCTGGAGCTTCTGAATCTAATTGGCGTCTTCGACGGCCAGTCGGCATCTGGCAGCGAGAACCCGGTTTCAGACTACGAGCTTGTATTCCTGACCAAGATCATTGCCAGCAATACAGTGCTGGCCAGGAACTCCCGAATCTACTACATCAACGACAAGGACGTCTGGCACTACCAGCCGAGGACCGACACTCGGCTGAAATCCTTCTCCGTAACCAACACGCAGTAGGCTCATAGAGAGGGGACCCGTGATGCGGCGCTGTATTGTTCTGTTCTTCCTGTTCGCCTTGATGGCCTCTTTGATCTCTGGTTGCAGCCAGATGTTAAGATCGCCCCATGACATCCCTTGGGACGGCAACTTCGTGACCATCAGCTACGAGATCGCTGACCGGCTGGAGAATAATCTCCGATATCCCATCCCGCCGGATGAGCCCATCCTGGTCACCAGCCTGGTCAACGTGGACCAGTTGGAGGAGTCTACGACCATCGGCCGGATGATGTCCGAGCAGATCGCTTCCAGGCTGAGCCAGAACGGCTACAAGGTCATCGAGATGAAGCTTAGGACCAAGTCGGTCTATATCAAGAGGCGGGCCGGGGAGTTCCTCCTGAGCCGTGATCTGAAGGAGATCAGCAACGACCACCAGGCTAATACGGTTGTGGTGGGGACGTACGGGGGGACCAGGGACCAGCTCTATGTGTCGGTGCGGATCGTCCGGACCACTGACAGCGTGATCGTTTCGTCTTGCGATGCGTGTATTCCAGTGGGGGAGGCGTATATTTATAGGATTTTTCCGAGTAGGTGATATTATATGCGTCTGCGCTGCTGTCCAAAATACGTAAAGAATCCAGTATCCGTATTAATGATAACAATCAGTTAGGGTTTGAATAATCGAATTTGAAAAACAAGGTTCTCCTCCGTCATTCTC
>JAHJTB010000004.1 GCA_018830135.1 Pseudomonadota bacterium
CGGCCTGGTGCCCACGGTCAGCAACACGCGGGACCGGATCGACTTTGTCTGCAACTGCTGCGTCTGCTGCTGCGGCGTGCTCCAGAGCGTCAAGTCCGCCACCCGCCCCTCCATGGCCGCCCACAGCAACTTCCTGGCCCGGGTGGACGAAGCCGCCTGCGTCGGGTGCGGCGAATGCCTCCGGCGCTGCCCCATGGAAGCCATCGTCCAGGAGGACGACCTGGCCCGGGTCCAGCCGGACCGCTGCATCGGCTGCGGGGTCTGCGCCCACTTCTGCCACGCCGAAGCCCTGACCATGGTCCCGAGGGCGGAACGGCGGGAACCCTTCGAGAACTTCCGGGCCCTGGTCCGCCGGCAGTTCGAGGACAAGATTCAGGCCGGCCGGATCGGCAAGGATTGAGGTTGAACGGCCCGGCGAAATGCCGGGCCGTTGGGCCGCCGTGGATAAGCGTTCACGTGGTAGTACGCGGAGCGGTTCCCGTCCTGCCGATATGGATTTGGAGAGAATACGGAGTGTTTTTGGCTCTTCGCTGTTTCGAGTGGGTAAATGTTCCTTGAGCATGAGGTTCAAGCCGGCGTCAAGGCCAAGCCCTTCGGGTGTCTTCGACAGCCTTGACCCCGTCTTCCACTCATGCTTTCAGGTAATTAGGCCGACGGCGGAGGGATGCCGACGGCCTCTGGCAAAGGGATGAAGCAGACCACATATTTGGGCAAAATCCGTTGGAATTTCTGATGGAAGCAGGCAAATTATTAATTTTACAATCTATTTTGATTAATTTCACGTTACCCACTCGAAACAGCGAAGAGCCACAAAACCGTGCCCCAGGCCGCTGAAAAAGATGTCCATCTATATGAAATGCTAGTCCTGGTCGATGCCATTCGGGATAATCGGGCGCGAGAATCCGCCCGAGTGATCGCTGAATTGAAAGCAAGGCTGGGAACGGGATGATCAGCCATCGGGCCGTCAATTGAAGAAACCGGGCGAACGGTTCCGCCTCACCGGGATCGGTATAATCTATAAACATGATATCATGTTCGGGGTATTATCTGATTTATCTTAATCCTTTTTCATCACCACAAATTGAATGATATAATTGTACCCGAGATCGCCATAGCTCTGCCGAATGAATCCGAATTCTTCGACAAACGACTCGATCTCCTCCGGCGCCAGCCGGATATGTACCGGCGGTCCGAAATTCCATTCCTCCTTTTTGCATTCAATGACAGCCAGGCGCCCGGCGGGCTTCAGCACCCGCCGTATTTCTTCAAACAGCGTCTTGCGTTGATCACTCAGCCTGATGATATGAAGCACGGTGGCCATCAGGCAGACGTCGACGTCACGATCAGGGATGGGCAGCGGACCCGTGATGTCCGCGTTGATGGTCTGAATGCTCGTCAATCCCTCTTCCCGGGCCCGGCTCGATAGTTCTTCGATGGCCCGGCCCCATTTGTCCACGGCATACACCCGGCCGGCGTTCCCGACGCATGCCGCGGCCCGCATCGAATATTCTCCCGGCCCGCAGCCCAGATCGAGGAAGCAATTACCGTCCTGGAGATTCAGTTCGCGAAAAACCGCTTCTTCGTCCTGCATCCAGAAACTGCTAGGCCCTCGCCGCCCATGCCCCGCCCCGGGACCATGCCCGTTGGATATCCCCATGGCGCCCATGATACAAACGTCCTCCTTAAACCCGGAAAATCATCCTCGTTTTCCCAGGGGAACCGAAGGATCGCCGCCCAGGTTGCGATTCACGTTTTCCAGCAATTTCAAAAGATCGTCCAGATCAGCGTCGGTCATGCTCCGGGAGAATATGTGCTGAATACTCATTCTGATCCGGAACAGCTCGGCTTTGAGCGACCGGCCTTTTTCAGTCAAGGCAATCCGAAATGCCCGGCCGTCCTTGTCGTCTTTTTCTCTGGCTATATATTGGATATTTTCCAATTTCTTCAGGGAACGGCTGATATTGCTGCGGTCAACCCCCAGTCTGCAAACCATTTCTTCCTGACTGGAATCGCCATAATAATAAATGGCCATCATGATCCGCATCTCGGCATGCGTGATGCCCAAAGGCCAGAGGGCCCGATCAGCCAGCTTGCGCATGTTGATATTGATGCCATGCAGCATTGCAAACAGCTTGTCTTCCCGCATGGGTTCCATATTTCCCTCCCGCCTGGAACCATCATACCATTTTTGCGTGCGTACGCAAGCGTTTTCCCCCGGTTTCCATGATTTTTCCCGGGTCCTGCCCGCCGGCCGGAGCGTTTCGGCTTGGATAACTGGCCAATTATACGGTAAAATAGCCTATGCCGGCCCGACGGATTCATTGCCCGGGACGAATTCGCGGCCGAATTTCCGTCCACAAGGAGCCGACAAGTTGTCATACAAGGAAATGCAGGACGTTCTGATGAAGGAACTGCGGCTGTACCATTACCCGGTCGCCGTCAAGTTCTTCTTCGACCCGGCCGAATTGGACGCTTTCCAGAAAACATCCAGGGAAATCCATGCCCCGGCCAGGCCCATGACCTTCTGCCAGTGGGAGATCGGCGCCCGCATGAAAGGCCGGATCGTCTTCGGCCGGAAGAAAGACCTTGGCTGCGGCAACGCCCGCTATTGCTTCGGCTGGAAGGACCTGGACCCGGGCGAGATCAAATCGCACGCCAAATACACGCGCGATCTGGATCAGGCGGAACGTTTCGTCAAAACCAAGGCCCGGATGCCTGAAGGCCTGATCGCTATCGCCGTATCGCCGCTCGGAGCCATCGACGGCCTGTACGAACCGGACACCGTGCATTTCTATTGCGATAACATGCAGGCCTACCACCTGGCCGTGGACTACATGGCGGCCACGGACACCCATCCCCTGCGCCCGGTCATCACCATGAATTCATCCGCCTGCGGGGGCAACGTCAGCACTTTCCTGACCCGGGAATTCAACCTGCTGCCGGCCTGTTCCGGCAGTTACAACGCGGGCAAGACCGAGCGCGGCGAGACCAACGTCATCATCCCCGGCAAAAAAATCAGGGCCGTGTTCGATCGCCTGCGGGAACGGATCAATGCGTCCAGCAGTTCCATAACCCGGCCGGGCGACGGCTTCCCCGGGGCCGATGTCTGCAAAAACTGCCCCTTGATCGTTTTCGAGAAAGCGGATTGATCCGGAATCTTATTCATGGGCTTGCGGCAGGCCGTCAAAACGCTCTGCTTGATTCGGAGCGGGACGCAATAACGATCCGGGCGGATCGAAAGATATGTGGATGCTGGGACCCGAGCCCAAGCGCTTCGGCGCCATTTGGGCCTTTCATAGGAAAATCCATCCGAATCCCGATTGTTGAGAGCCACTTGATCGTGATGTAAGCTTATCGGGATTGACACCCGGATTTCCTGTTGGTAACGTATCGAAAATTATTTTTCCGGCCTTATTTCATGGAGAAATGCCGATGCGGATCGACCCGGAACGCTGCCGTCGCTGCCTGGAGTGTCTGCCGGTCTGTCCCGTGGGCGCGATTCGGCTCCAAGACAAACAAGTCTTCATCGACCAGGACGCATGCGTTGAGTGCGGCGTCTGCGCCAGAGTGGGCGTTTGCGCGGAAGAGGCCTTGTGGCGGGAAGACCCTTTGCCGTATCCACGCATCATCCGGGCTGCCTTTTCCGACCCTCTGCACCGGCATGAATCCACGGAGGTTCTGGGCCGGGGTACGGAGGAAATGAAGACCAACGACGCCAAAAACGAGTTTACGGCGGATGTGATCGGCTTTTCCGTGGAGATCGGGCGACCGGGCGTGGGGGCATGTTTGTCCGAACTGGACAAGGTCACCCGCAAGGTCATGGAGCTGGGCGGAACCTTTGCCGATTACAACCCGGTCCGGGCCCTGATGGCCGACGGCGACACCGGGGCACTCAAGCCCGAAGTGCTTTCGGAAAGGGTTCTCAGCGCCATTGCCGAATTCACCACGCCCGGGGAAAGGGCTTTGGACACGCTTGCCGCCCTGCTGGATTTTATCGAGGCAGAGTTGGAAACCGTGGCCACGGTCAGTCTGATCGTCCGCAACCAGCCCGATGGAACCATGCCCGTGTTCCACGATCTGGCGGAACTTGGTAAAAGGCGCGGCTTTTCCCCCTATCCCAACGGCAAGATCAACCTCGGCCTGGCCCGTCCGTCGTGAGGCGCTCATGACCCATACCCTCAATCGAACCGGTCTCTCGCCCGAGCGGCCCGGACAGGAAATCGTAATCCTGATCATGGCCCACCACAAAATCAAGGCGGACAAAGGCCCGCAAATGGTCCGGGCCGCGGAAACGGTGCTGAAATACGGGCCGGACAACTTCATCGGCCTGCCTCTGGGCCTGACTCCGGAACAACTGATCCCGCTGGCCGCGCACACGGGGATCGTCACCGCCGTCTTCCGGGACCTGGATACGGCGGCCGCCCTGGTGGCCGAGCTCAAGGCCCAGGAAAACGGGGTCAGCGTGGTCTTGTCCGGACTGTTCGACGACGTCCGCGACGTATGCCGGCGGGTCGGTCTGACCGAACACACCACCCATGTCACGGCCGGCGTCTTCGGCCGCACGGAACTTCTGCCCGAAGGCCTGACCCTGGATATCACCACCCAGTGCGGCCACGCCCTGGTTTCCCGGCATTATGTCGCGGACCTGGTCAAAAAGATCCGCAAAGGCAAATTGACGCCGCGGGAGGGCGCCGAACTGCTGGCCAAACCCTGCGTATGCGGCGTGGTCAACAAGACCCGCACCGCCGAAATCCTGGACCGCCTGGCCCGAAAGGGGGCTGAACCTCCCCTTGACCCGACACCCGCGTTCCGCGACGCAACCCGAAAAGGGGACGCATGAAAAAACTACGCGCCTTTATCTCGGTGCTTGGACCGGGCATCCTCTGGGCCACCGTTGCCATCGGGGAAACCCACCTGGCCCTGCTGCCCTACGCCGGGGCTCTTTTCGGCATGAGCGTCCTATGGGCCGTGTTGCTGGTCCACGTCCTGTATTATCCCAATTTCGAATACGGGCCCCGGTACGCCGTGGCCACCGGGGATTCCCTACTGGACGGGTACGGCCGCACGCGTCTGGGCAAGGGGGTTTACTGGTTTTTTCTGGTTTTGATGTTCGTCACGCCGCCGCTTCTGATGGCGTCCCTGCTGGGGATGACCGGGTCCGCGCTGTATGCCGGAATTCCGTCCGTGGGGTTCGAATGGTGGTGTCTTGTCGTTTTTCTATTGACCCTGGCCGTCGTGGTCAGCCGGCGGTACAAAGTGGTGGAACGCATCGCCAAACTGCTGACAATGGTCATCGTGGTCATCGCCATCTTCGCCTTCGCCACTTCGCCCCCGTCTCCGGGCGCCGCGGCCCGGGGCCTGGTCCCCGACATCATGCTGTCCTCGGCGTTCATGCTGGTTCTGGTAGCGGTTCTGCGCATGCCCACGGACCCGACCATCAGCATCTTTTTGTCAAAATGGGCTCAGGAAAAACGGAGCGAATGGGGGGATGCCCCGGAAGAGCGACTGTCGGCCCTGAAGAAGTCCTTGACCGACATCCGGACCGGGTTCGCCATCAGCTTCCTGGTGGCCCTGGTCTTCCTGTCCATGGGCGCGGTGGTCCTGAAACCGCGGGGCGTGGTGCCGGAAGGGATTGACGTCTCCGTTCGCCTCGCTGAAATCTATACCGCCAGCTTTGGCGCCTGGATATTCCCGGTATTCATCCTCGCGGCCCTGGCCGCCTTCTGGGGAACCTACATAAGCGCCATGGACGGGATGCTGCGTCTGTTCGGCAACCTGATCGAACGCCTCTTCAATCCCCGTCCCCGTTCGGTGCGTATCGCCGAAACCGTCTACGTGGTCCTCGTGGCCCTGGTCGGCCTGCTGATGGCCACGGTGATCAAGCGGCCGGTGGCCCTGGTATTGCTGGCGGTATCCATGGGACTGCTCTACTATCCGCTCATTTTCGGACTCAACATCCACTGCGTCACCCGCCAGGTTGAACCGGCCTTCCGGCCGGGGAAACTCAACCTGGCCGTGGCCTTTTGCGGCCTGTTCCTGGGGATATCCGCGCTGGTGCTGCTGATCCTGGTCCGGGTGGTCAAGGTATTCGGATGACGGGTCCGGACTGCCCCAGGCATCCGGGGCGAGCTTTTGCTCCAGCCCCCATAGGTTAAAAGCAGCCGGAGCAGAGGTGGCCGAAGTGGCCGGGGGCCGGGTAAAGTTGGGTGGAGGCAGGCTGGAAGGCCGGATTTGCATCCACAACGGGGACGACTCGGGGTTTATGGCCGAGCGGGTGTGAGGATAGGTGTCATGACGGATGAATACAAGGAATGGGAACGGCAGTGCGATGAAATCCGCCGGGAAAACGACCAGTTGCTGAATGATTTCCAACAAGGGCTGACCGGAAAGGGGTTGAAACCCAAGACGGTTCAGAATCATCTCGGTAACGTGGATTTCTACATCAACCACTACCTTCTCTACT
Organism: Pseudomonadota bacterium; assembly: GCA_018830135.1. Lineage (GTDB taxonomy): Bacteria > Desulfobacterota > Desulfarculia > Adiutricales > JAGVGV01 > JAHJTB01. Next base: position 6,464 of record JAHJTB010000004.1, read on the forward strand.
ACGACCCGGTTCGTCCCCCGGAAGGGGATACGGCCATTTTGTTTTTTTTCGAATACTGGTTTCCGCGCAAGGCGATGTGGGCCAGTCCGGCCAACGTCAAGAGCATGGCCGCGAGCATCAAGAAATTCTACCAGTTCCTGTTCGAACAGGGCAAGGTGGATGAGGATGCGGTTCAGGAACTCAAGGCGGAAATCAGGGCCAGCCTGCCGGACTGGATGGAGGCGGCGGAGTTTTGACCGCCTTGCGCCCCTCCCCGTCCGCCTGAATAGGGGAAATAAAGCCAGGCCTGACACGTTCGGGGGACACATTTCTTTCGAGACGTTCGCATTCGGGGACAGTAATTTGTCCCCCGAACGCCGGACGTGTCTCCCTGTTTTTTTCCCCGAAGGGTCTTGCGCGGAAGGAGCCTGAGTGCTAAAGTCATTACAATAAAGGATAAATGGTGACACCCGACGGATCGAAACCACACAGTCATCCCCTGGTTGCGGGGTCAGGGCAAGTCGCTCGATGTTGGACCCGCTGATGGCCCGAGCCATTGGAAGGGAGGCGATGTCCCACTGATTCGCCCAAATCATGATTGAGGCGCCGCGCGGGAAGCGCCTGTCTCAGCCAAACCGGGCAAAACCCGTTGACAGGCCCACCTCCGGAACCCCTGCATAGTGGCATCGAAACGCCTCCTCCCACTCGCTTTCAGGACTTCATGCCAAAGTGACCTCCTCCAGCGGTGACTGGAGGTTTCCCGGGGCCCGCCGCCCATCCGGGATAGGAACGCTTTTCGCGGGCGCCATGTTGCGGATACCTGCTCGCGCCCCGGACAGGCCGGCCTGCTTTTCGGCTCAGGTCCGGCTTTTCGATTGAAGGACGGTTATCACATGTCCTGGAATTTATACCTGCCCATCGCCGGGCACAGCCTGAACATTTTCCTCCCGCTTGGTCTGGGAGCCACGGTCGGTTTCCTGTCCGGCCTGACAGGCGTGGGGGGTGTGTCTCACGTGCTCAAGGTGCGCATCCAGGCCGACATGGAGGACCGGGTGGCACTGGCCATGGAGACCGAGCACCTGACCGAGGAGCAGGCCCGGGACCGGCTGCACAAGGACGATAATGCTCGCAAGCAGTGGAGTCTGCGCCTTTACGGCGTGGATACCTCGGACTCCAGCCTGTACGACCTCGTCATCCACCTGCACAAGCTGAAAGTCGACGACGCGGTGAACCTCATCCGCGAAACCGCCCAACTGGATCAGTTCAAATCCACTCCGGAGTCTCAGCAGGTTCTGGACGATCTGCTTCTGGCGGCGCGGGTCAGGGCCAGTCTGGTGGGTGATTACCCCATGGTCCAGGCCCACGCGGAAAACGGCGTGGTGACCGTGGACGCCAAAATCAACATCACCACATCGCCGGAACTGGCCGGCCGGATCAGGGAGTTGGCCATACAGACATCAGGGGTCAAGGATGTGCGCATCCATACCCTGCCGGTCAGCCCCTATTTCCATTCGGACTGCTGCGAGAAAAACTGACATCAGGCCGCGTGGCCGGCTCTGCCCGGTGAGCCGGCCACGATCAGGGTTTCGGGTCCATGCCCCGAACCGTTATTCATGATCCGGACAAATAGGGTGTCTTGCTAAGCCAAGATATAGCGCCGGGAGAGGGATTTCCTTCGCTGCGCTCAGGACAAGCTCACACGGGATTTGGGCGGAGGCTGGAGCTGGCGGAGCAGGCCGTTCAGGGGACAGCCGTATCAACCCCGGATTTTGCGCTTGGGTGCGTTCCTGCCCTTGACCTGGGGCCGGAAAGAGAAAAGCCCCGGTCACCCCGGGGCAATGAGTACCAGAATGGCGGAGAGAGAGGGATTCGAACCCTCGGTGGAGCTTTTGACCCCACACTCGCTTAGCAGGCGAGCGCCTTCAGCCGACTCGGCCATCTCTCCGTTTTCGAGACGGTCTACAGCGGATCGTTGGCGGAGGGAGTAGGATTCGAACCCACGGTGCTTTCGCACAGCGGTTTTCAAGACCGCCGCCTTAAACCACTCGGCCATCCCTCCTTTCAAGGAAAATCGTTTTACCATGTTCCCTTGCGGGTGTCAATATGCTAACATTCGGTCGCCATGGGGAATTCAGACCGTTACCCGGAGGAGCCGCCGCCCGTGCGGGTGCTGGCTGTATCCGTAAGCCGAACCAAGGGAGTCCGCAAGGACAACGTGGAGTCGGCCCGTCTGGAGATCGGCCACGGCCTGGCCGGCGACGCCCACGCCGGCGACTGGCACCGCCAGGTCAGCCTGCTGGCTCGGGAAAGCATCGACAAGATGCGGGCCATGGGCCTGGACGTCTCCCCCGGGGACTTTGCCGAAAACATCACCACGACCGGGCTGGAAACTTCCCGGCTGGGCATGGGTGACCGGTTGCGCATCGGCCCGGAGGCGGTCCTGGAACTGACCCAGATCGGCAAGGCCTGCCACGCGGGCTGCGCGATCATGAAGGCCGTGGGCCAGTGCGTCATGCCCAAGGAGGGCCTGTTTTTCAAGGTCGTCATGGCCGGTGAGGTCCGTCCCGGCGATGAAATCGTGGTTGAAGCTCCCCGCGGCATGCTGCGGTGAATCTTCGACATGTAAGGAAGAAAAACCTATATTAGCTGGCGGGCCAACCCCGCGGAAAGCTGCGGGGAATGCACCCGCCCTGCATGTTCAGTCCACCGGCCCGGCCGGTGACGCGTTTGTAAAAACCGCTTTGAACGGAGGTAAAGGCAACGTGCGCAAGAAACTGATGGTGTTGTGGTTTGTGCTGCCGGTCCTGCTGCTCTGCTTCGGTCCGGCCCTGGCCGCGGACAGCAAGGAACTCGTCAAGCAGGGCGACGACTGGTACTCCCAGCGGGGCGATTCGGCCAAGGCCAAGATGGCGGTCGAGACTTACCGGCAGGCCCTGGCCGCCGACCCGAACAACGGCGAGGCCGCCTGGAAGCTGGCCCGGGCCCTGTACTGGGTCGGTGAGAGCGCGGACAAGGACATGAAGCTGCCCATCTACGAGGAGGCCATGAAGGCGGCCGAGCAGGGCACCAAGCTCCTCCCCAACGACCCGGCCCCCCATTACTGGCTGGCCGTGGTTTACGGACTGTACGGCACGGCCAAAGGCATCTTCAAAAGCCTCTCCCTGGTCAAACCCATCAAAGAGGAGTGCCAGGCGGTCATCAAACTGGACCCGGGCTATAACGGCGGCGGGGCCTACATGATCCTGGGCCGGCTCAACCAGAAGGTGCCCGGCTTCGGCGGCGGGGACAAGAGCCAGGTCGAACCCAATTATATGAAAGCCCTCGAACTCGGGCCGGACCGGTACAACACCCATAACTACCTGGCCGACTGGTACATGGACGAAGACCAGTACGACAAGGCCAAGGCCATCCTGGAAAAGGCCATCAACGGGCCCTGCCCCAAGGACATGGCCCCGGACTGCAAGCGCTGGAAGGCCGATTCCGCGAAAAGAATGGCCGAGTTGGAAAAGAAAATGAAATAGGCCCGGCCGTCATTTTATTCCTTCCGGCCCTTCGGCGCTTAGTTTGCGCGCCGGAGGGCCGTTTTTGCCCGGACTGACGGTGCTTCGGACTACCCGAGGGCGGGCTTCACGCCATGACCCAGGGGACCCGTGGCGACCGGGAAGCTTCCGGGCGGACGGGACTTATCCGCCTCGTGCGGTCCCTCACCAGGACGGGCAGCCGTTTCTTCGAATGAGCGAAGCGACGATCATTCTTGCCCTTCCAGAGACTCCAGGCCGCCCCGCCCCCGGGAATCAGGTTTTTTATTTCAAAAAATGGCCTACATTTTTGTCAATTTGTGATAGGATGCTTCGAAGCTGTTCGGCCGGCCCTTCCGGCCGCGGCTCAGCGAGGTGAAAATTGACCCCAACCGCCACCCGGACGCCCGACGTGACCCGTCAGGAGGAAATGGCCGCCCTGTATGAAGTGGCCATGGCCGTCGGCGGCACTCTGGACCTGCACCAGGCCCTGTCCGACGTTCTGGCCATTCTGGCCAATCGCCTGGGCATGCTCCGCCCCACCGTCACCCTGATTTCACCCGACGAGGACGAGGTTCAGGTCGTGGTGGCCCACGGTCTGTCCAGCGAGGCCATCAACCGGGGCCGGTACAAGCCGGGCGAGGGCGTCACCGGCCGTGTGGTCGAGACCGGCCAGCCCATGGTCGTTCCGCACATCCAGGACGAGCCCTTGTTTCTGGACCGGACCGGGGCGAGGGGCAAGGGCCAGGACCTTTCCTTCATCTGCGTGCCCATCGCGGCCGACAAGCAGGTCATCGCCACCCTGTCCGTGGACCGCGTTTTCACCAGCGATGCGGACCTCCAGGCCGACCTGCTGCTTCTGACGGTCATTTCTTCCGTCATCTCCCGTACGGCGGTCAAGCTCAAGTCCTTTCAGCTCGAACAGGAGGCCTTGCGGCTGGAGAACGAACGCCTGTCCATGGCCCTGGCCGACAAGTTCTCCACCCACAGCATCGTGGGCAACTCGAACAAGATGAAGGAGGTCTTCCACCTCATCAACCAGGTCTGCCAGTCCACGGCCACGGTGCTCATTCGGGGCGAATCCGGCACGGGCAAGGAGCTGGTGGCCACGGCCATCCACTACAACAGCCCTCGGGCCAAGATGCCCTTCATCCGGGTCAACTGCGCGGCCCTGCCGGCCACGCTGGTGGAAAGCGAACTTTTCGGCCACGTCAAGGGCGCTTATACCGGTGCGGTCAAGGACAAGCCCGGCCGGTTCGAGCTGGCCCACGGCGGTACGATATTTCTCGACGAAATCGGGTCCGTGCCGGTCGAGGCTCAGGCCAAACTGCTGCGAGTGCTTCAGGCCCGGGAGATCGAGCGGGTCGGCGACGTGAGGACGCGCGGGGTGGACGTGCGGGTGCTGGCGGCCACCAACCGGGACCTCGAGGCGGCCATGACCCAGGGCGAGTTCCGCGAAGACCTTTACTACCGCCTCAACGTGTTTCCCATCTTCCTGCCGCCGCTCCGGGAGCGGCCGACCGACATTCTGCTCCTGTCCGACCATTTCGTGGAGAAATATTCGAGCCTGCATAAAAAGGACGTCCGCCGGCTGTCCACGCCGGCCATCGACGCCCTGATGGCCTACCACTGGCCGGGCAACGTCCGGGAACTGGAAAAC
>JAHJTB010000178.1 GCA_018830135.1 Pseudomonadota bacterium
CGGCACGGGTCTTGGGCTGGCCATATCCAGACGCCTGATCGAGATGATGGACGGTCGAATCTGGGTCGAAAGCGAGGTCGGGCGCGGGAGCGAGTTCCGTTTTACCGTCCGTCTGGAGCCGGGAGAGGCCCCGGCCGCCCGGGCGGGGGAAGCGGCGAACGAGACCGTCAGCGAAGACGCCGGGCGGCCCATGTTCGTCCTGGTGGCCGAGGACAACATCATCAACGCCAAGGTGGCCTCCCGGTTTCTGTCCAGGCTGGGCCACCGCTCCATGATCGCGGCCGACGGGATCGCGGCCCTGGGGCTTCTGGCCCGGCATCCCTTCGACATCGTGCTCATGGATGTGGAGATGCCGGAGATGGACGGGTTCGAGGCCACGCGGCGGATTCGGGCCGGGGAGGCCGGGGCCGCCAACCGGGGCATACCCGTCATCGCCATGACGGCGCATGTGTTGCAGGAGTTCAAGGAAATGGCGGAACGGGCGGGCATGGACGACTTTTTGAGCAAGCCGGTTCACTTCTACGAACTCAACACCCTCCTGGACCGCTATGTCCCGCAACGGACGGCCGGTCGGGCGATGGATTCGGGCCGGGAGCCCCTGGCCGCGTCCCGGGCGCCCCTGGACCGCCAGGATGCCTTGCGGCGGATCGGCGGCGACGAGGCACTCCTGGAAGAACTGTATGACATTATGGCCGGTGACATTCCGGCCAAGAAGGCGGCGCTGAGGGAGGCGATGGACCCGGTGGACCCGGCCGGCCTGGAACGGGTGGCCCACAGTCTGAAAGGCGCCTGTCTGTCCGTGGGCGCCCGGGACTGCTACAAGGCGGCCTTTGCCCTGGAGCAGACCATCAAGGCCGCGCCGGCCGAAGGGGTCGGCCTGTATGTCGAGCGGCTCGTCGAGGCGCTCGAGAATCTGGAAGCCGCACTGGCGGCCCGGCACGTGAATTAGGGGGACTGTTCATTCACTGACCGATGGTATTGCGGACCAGGGTCAGGAGTTCCTTGCTGTCGAACGGCTTGCTCAGGCTGGCCACAACCTTCTTGATGGCCCGGTGGGCGCCGGAGAGCCCGCTGATGACGATGACCGGCAGGTCCTTGAACTCGTCTTCCCGGGACATTTTCCGGTAGAACATCGGACCGGCGTCCCCGGGCATGTCCAGGTCCAGGGTGATCAGGTCCGGCCGTTCCCGTTTCAGGACATCGAGACCCTCTTCCCCTCCCGAGGCCGAACAGGTCTCGTATCCATTATCCGAGAACAGGCTTTGCAGATAGCTGACGATGTGCGGATCGTCGTCCAGTACCAGAATCTTTTTGGGCACGGCGTTCCTCGCTTTCATTCCCAAGGGCCTTGCAAGGGCCCTTTTTCATTAAACCCGGGGCGGCGTTCAGGTTTTCAGGTCGAGATCACGGATAAGGCGCGCGGAGAAATCCATGATGAATTTCTGCTGGGCCGGGTTCGCGTACCGGGTGTGCGGGCTTCTCATGTTGGCCCGGCTGCGGATGAGGAACTCGAACTTGGCCCAGGTCTCGCCCACTTCGATGGCAAAACAGAAGGGGTGGTCGTTCCGGGTTTCGTACTGGCCCGGATCGAGCAGGTCGCGGCTGATTTCGACCCAGTAAAGGCCGTTGACGGCCGACGATTCGGCGTGTTCCTTCAAATGGGCATCCAGTCTGGCCGCGTCCTGGCGGCTGAGTTCGTCGATCAGGAACTGGCGCATGCGTCAAATATCCTTTTCGCCTTCCGGCGGCTTGTAGTACCGGCCGACCTTCCAGGCGTCGTAGATGCTATAGGCCCACACCGCGATGGCCATCAGGACGAGCAGTCCGAGCCGGGTCATGTCGAGGTGTCGAATGCCTTCGAGGACCCGGGGCAGGCTCAAGCCAGCCGGCTGGCCGCCGGTCTGGACGTAGGCCTGTCCCACCACCGCGGCCAGGTCGAGGAGGACCTTGACGAAGATGGCGATGAAAAGCAGGGTGATGGCGCCGATCAGGGCCATTCCTTTTCCGAACTGGCGGTTGACGACCTGGCCCAGACCGGGCAGGACCAGTGCGGAGAGCAGGCAGGCGCGGGTCCAATGCTTCACGTGACGTCCTTTGCTTTACGAGCGGGCCGAATTATGCTTAATAAGGATCATATTCCAAGCAGCCCGGCCGTGTCAACGGCCGTAACCGGTCCGGACCGGGGAGAAAGAACGACGCACCATGCAAGGGAGCAATCCGACGACCCGCCAGCGGGCCCTGCTGGAACGAATACGGGTCAACGCCCCGGCCCGCATGTTGGACGAGGGCCTGATCGACCGCCTGGTCCGTCTGCGGGTGCATCCGGAGATCGGCCTGGACGCCCGGATACTCGACAAGATGGGGGGCGGCCGGTTGAAGCGCCTGGCCCGCAAGATCGAGGCGGGCGGTCTGAGACCGTCGGCCCACGGGCCGTTTTTCGACCTGTGCCCCGGCGCCTCCGACCCCCGGATTCTGGACGTGACGAGGAAGCGTCTGGGCCGGGCTCTGGAGACGGCGGCCTGGTTCGAGCCGGCCCACATCGTGTATCATCCGGATTACGAGGAGATTCGCCACGCCGGCCGCTACAGTGAATGGCTCGAAACCAGTATTGAAACCTGGCGGCCTCTGGCCCGCCGGGCCCGGGAGCTGGGCATCCTTCTGGTCCTGGAAAACACCTACGAGTCAGGTCCGGACCCGCTGGCGCCCCTGCTGGCCGAACTGGCGCCCGAGGGCGTGGGTTTCTGTTTCGACGTCGGGCACTCCCTGGCCTTCGGCCGAACGCCCCTGCTCGAATGGCTCGACCTCCTGGGCCCGTACCTCTCGGCCTTGCACCTGCACGACAATCCGGGAGGCCGGGACGATCATCTGCCCATCGGCGCGGGCCGGGTGGACTTCCCCGGGCTCTTCGCCTGGCTGGCCGGCCGGGACCGGAACGACTGGGCCGTGACTTTGGAGCCTCACCGGGAGGAGGATATCTGGCCCAGTCTGGCCGCCCTGTCCGGGCTGTGGCCCTGGGACCTGCCATGAGCGCGAAGCGCCGGCTGGCCGAACTGGAGAGACACCGGGCCCTGGCCGCCGTGGTCGAGGCCGCCGCCGGTCCGGTCTACCTGGTCGGGGGCTCGGTGCGGGACCTGCTGATGGACCGGGACCTCCACGACCTGGACCTGGCCCTGTCCGGACCCCTGGAAGGAGTCGCCGCCCGGGCGGCCCGGACCCTGGGCGCGCGGGCCGTGCCCATGGGGCGGCCGCCCCTGACCATGTTCCGGCTGGTCCACCACGGCCTGATCCTGGACCTCTGCCCCCTGGAGGGACCGGACATCGAGACCGATCTTTGTCGCCGGGACCTGACCGTCAACGCCATGGGCCTCGAACTCGAGGCCGGCGGCCGGATCGGCCGGCTCGTCGATCCTTGCGGCGGCCGCCGCGACCTGGAAACGCGCAAGGCCCGGTTCGTCTCGGAAGCCAACGTTCTGGCCGACCCCCTGCGCATGCTGCGTCTGTTCCGCTTTTCCGCCGTGCTCGGTCTCGAACCCGACCCGGACAGCCTGGCCCTGGTGGCCCGGCACGCGGCCCGGATTCAAACCTCGGCCGGGGAACGCGTCCGGGAGGAACTGTTGCAACTGTTGGCCGCGCCCCGGGCCGCGGAGACCGTGGGCCGGATGCTGGACCAGGGGCTGCTCGAGGCCCTGGTCCCGGAACTGACCGTCCTGCGGGGTCTGGGGCAGAACGAGTTCCACCACCTCGACGTCCTGGCACACACCATGCTGGCCTTTTCCGAACTCGAGGCCGCCCTGGACGGGGCCTTCCTGCCGGGATGGGCCGGGGCCATTCAAGACTGGCTGTCCCGGCCCGGCCGCCCGGCCCGGCTCAAGCTGGCCCTGCTCCTGCACGACCTGGGCAAACCCGCGGCCTTCGGACACACCGAGGACGGCCGGGTCCATTTTTACAACCATGACCGGATCGGCCGGGACATGGCCCTCGAGATCGGAGACCGGATGCGGCTTTCCGTCGAGGAACGGGACGAGATCGGCTTCCTGATCCGGCATCATCTGCATATATTTCATCTGCACGAGGCCCGACGCCAGGGCGGCCTGACCCGCCGGGGGGTGTTTCGGTTCGCCCGGCTGGCCGGCGACCGGCTGTGGGGGCTGGTCCTGCACGCCTGGGCCGACGCGGCCGCCACCCTGGGACCGGCCCAACAGGAACAAGGGGGCCCGGCGGCCCTGAGGGAGTTCCTGGACGACCTGCTGGGCGAGATCGAACTTCAGCGCCGGGCCGCCGACCGGGCCCCGAACCTGGTCACCGGCCGGGACCTCATGCAGGCCCTGGACCTGGAACCGTCGCCCCTTATCGGCCGCCTGCTCGAAGCCGTGGCCGAGGCCCGGGCCCTGGGCCGGATCGCCACCCGGGAAGAGGCCCTGGCCCTGGCCCGGGACGTGCTGGAAAGAGGGGAGATGGAAGCGGACTGAGGGGGCGTATCTTTCCCCTCGTTCCCAAGCTCCGGCCTGGGAACGCCTGATTGCCTTGAATCTGAGGCTTCAACACCATATTCCGTACGGAACGATTATGGTGAAAACCGGCGTATGATCGGAAAAGAGGGAAGCTGGAGCTTCCAGGATCGGGTTCCCAAGCTGGAGCCTGGGAACCGGTAAAACGAAGGAAACCGGCAAACACAAAGGAGGCAGGCCATGCCGAAAATCGACGTGGGCGGCGTGAACATCCATTACGAGGATCGAGGCCGGGGCGAGGCCCTGGTCTTCATGCACGGGTACACCGGCAGCGGCCGGGACTGGCGGAATCAGGTCGAAGCCCTGGCCGGACGCTGCCGGACCGTGACCGTGGACGCCCGGGGGCACGGGGACTCGGACGCCCCGACCTCCGAGGAGCAATACTCGATTGAAATCGCCAGCCGGGACGCCCGGGCCGTCATGGACCATCTGGGCATCGGGTCCTGCTGTCTGGTCGGCCATTCCATGGGCGGCTTCGCGGCCCTCCAGTTCGTGCTCGACGACCCGGACCGGGTCAAGGCCCTGGTCCTGGTGGATACCTCGAGCGGGGACTACGACGTGCCGTCGGACTATCCGGATTTGAAGCAGACGCTTTACGAACTGGCCCGGACGGAAGGCCTCGAGGCCGCCTTTGAATACGAAGCGGACCACAACCCGATCCGCATCGACCGGTTCGCCAAACATCCCGAACTGCGGGACGTGGCCCGGGCCAAGGTCCTCCAGACGTCGGTGGACGGGTACGTCTACGTATCCAAATCCTTCGGGAAGTGGCAGCCGGTCAGCCGGCGCCTGGGGGAAATCCGGGTCCCGACCCTCATTTTCTGGGGCCGGGAGGACGCGGGTTTCGAGCGGCCCTCCCAGGCCCTGAAGAACGGGATACCCGACGCCCGGCTGGTCATTGTGCCCGGCGTGGGCCACAACCCTCACGAAGAGGCCCCGGAGGTCTTCAATCAGGCCCTGCTGGCCTTTCTGGACGAGATCGGCCGGCCGGCCTGAAGCGGGACGCCGGTCCGGCTTGCGTCGGGGCCGTGAACCTGATATGGGAGTCTGATCGTAATCGATGATGAATCCCTGCGTTCCCGGGCCGGTCCCGGGGGCGTATCCGTCGAGAAAGGACATTCGGCATGACGGTCGACATCCGGGCCGCCCGGTCCGAGGAAATGGACGAGTTCCGCCGCGTGGCCGCGGCCAACCTGGGCACGTCGCCCGACATCTTCAAGGGCGTCAGGCCGGAATATACCCTGTGCGCCTTTCAGGACGGCAGACTGGCCACCTCGTACGCGGCCTGGCCGCTGACCATGCGTTTCAACGGCCGGGCCCTCGACGCGGCCGGCGTGACCAGCGTGGGCACCCTGCCACCCTACCGGCGCTCGGGGAATCTCCGGCGGATCGTGAGCCGTCATTTCGAGATGCTGCACGAGGAGGGCCAACGGCCTCTGGCCATCCTCCTGGCCGCCCACACGGCCATCTACCAGCGTTACGGGTATGCCGTGGTATCGACCCGGTTCCGGTATCAGGTCGACCCCCGGGACATCCGCTTCCCCGATCCGCCCCCGGCCGGGGGCTCGCTCCGGGAACTGGGCCCGGACGAGTTCCAGGTCCTGGTGGACCTGTACCGCGAGTTTCGCCGGGACCGGACCGGGTACATCCACCGGGGCCGGTTCACCTGGGAGGCGGGCGTCCTGGCCCCGCCGCCGCCTTCCGGGGCCCTGACCCGTCTGGTTTACGAGGAAGGCGGCCGCCCCCTGGGCTACCTGGTCTACGCCACCCGGCCGGGCCCTTCGGCCGTGCCCGGCCCCGGCCAGCACCTCACCGTGCGCGACCTGGTCTGGCTGACCCCGTCCGCGTACCGGGCCTTGTGGGACTGCCTGGGCCGCCTGGACCAGGTCGACCACCTGGTCTGGGAATGGGTCCCGGCCGACGACCCCCTGCCCCATCTGCTCCTCGAACCCCGGAAACTGAACCCCAGGGCCCATGACGGGCTGATGGGCCGGATCGTGGACGTGGACCGGGCCCTGGCCGGCCGCTGCTATCCCGAGGATACCGCCCTGACCTTCGAGGTCCTCGACGACCTCTGCCCCTGGAACCGGGGCCGACGGCGGCTGGAAACCTCATCCGAGGGCGGCCGGGTCGAATCGACCGGAAAGGCCCCGGACGTGGTCCTGCCCGTCTCGACCCTGGCCATGCTGGCCTTCGGCCAGATCAGCGCCTCGCAAGCCGCCCGCATGGGCCGCCTGGAAGCGAACCGCCCGGAGGTCCTGGCCGAATGGGACAAGGCCCTGCGGACCCGCCATCGCCCGGCCTGCGCCGACATGTTCTGAGATCGGACCGGAATAGATGAACGGTTCCAAACCGGCGGAGTTCTACGGCTGGACCAACGCGGTCCTGCTCTTCGGCATCTATTTCGTCGGCCTGGGACTTATCTTCTACGGCTTTTCCCCCATCTTCCCGGCCATGATCGAGGCCACGGGCTGGGGCCGGGGAGAGGCGGCCCTGGCCCAGACCTTCAACGCCCTGCTCATGGGCTTCCTGGCCCCCCTGGCCGCCTGGGTCATCAACCGCCACGGCCCGCGCAAGACCATCGGCTTCGGCCTGCTGGTCATGACCGCGGCCCTGCTCCTGGTCGGGACCGTGGTGGACCGGCTCTGGCAATGGACCCTGGTCTGGGGCTTCATGATGCCCGTGGGCTTCGCCTTTGCCGGCATGCTTCCCGTCCAGACCACCATCAATTTCTGGTTCAGCGCCCGCCGGGCCACGGTCATGGGACTGGTCATGACCGGCGCGGCCCTGGGCGGCTTCCTGGCCCAGCCGGTCTTCACCTGGCTCATCCACGCCGCCGGCTCCTGGCGGGCCGGCTGGCTGGCCGCTTCCGGGTTCGTCCTGTCCGGCCTGGTCTGCTGCCTGCTCTGGCTCCGGGACCGTCCCGAAGACTACGGCCAGCATCCCGACGGCCGGCCGCCCCGGGAGAAAGACGCGCCGCCCGACCCCAAGGCCGCCCCGTCGCGCACCTACCGGACCGACCAGTTCTGGCCCCTGAAAGAGGCCCTCAGGACCCGGGCCCTTTACTACATCATGGTCATATTCATCGCCCAGATGATGCCCGTGTTCCTCATGACCACCCACGGCGTGCTCCATCTCCTGGACCATGAATTCTCCCCCATGCAGGCCGCGTCGATCCTGAGCCTCATCCTCCTGGGCAGCGGACTGGCCCGCTTTCCCATGGGCTGGCTGGGCGACCGCGTCGAACCCCGGCGCATCGTCATGGCCGTGCTCGTCCTCAGACTGGCCGCCTTCGCCGGCCTGTGGCAGGCCCCCAACATGACGGTCCTGGCCGTCTGCGGACTGGTCTTCGGCTTCTCCTACGGCACGACCATCGTCATGATCCCGACCCTGACCGCCAACTTGTACGGACCGGCCAGTTTCGCCGCCCTGAACGGGTTTCTGGCCCCGGTCATCATCATCTTCGGCGCCTCGGTCCCGGTGGGCGCGGGGTACATCGCCGACTTTTACGGCCGGTACGATCCGGTCTTCATCGCCCTGCTCGGCGTGATCGCCATCGCCTTCATCTGCGCCTGGCGGCTCAAGCCCCCGGTCAAGCCCACCCCGGACGGACCGCCCCCGGCCTGAGAGGCCGCTGTCGGCTTCCCTCTTACCAATTGCTCGTTCCCAAGCTCCGGCCTGGGAACGCCATTTCGCCTTGAAGCTGAGGCTTAAACACCTTATTCCGTACGGAACGATCCGGGTTAAAACCGACGCATGATGAGAAAAGAGGGAAGCGGAAGCTTCCAGGATGGGGTTCCCAAGCTGGAGCTTGGGAACCCGCAAAATAGGGGGCGTTGCGACCGGATTGAGGACATGCCCTATTCTGCGTTCCTCATTCTGTTCGCGTATATTTTTACGGCCCGGAAAAATCGCTGACAGGCCGCCGGCCTCGCCGCCGGCGGCCCGCAATGCCCGCCATCACATTAATGATAATAATATCAGATATATGTATATTAATTCTTATTATCACTCAAAAATAACGTAAAAAAAGCCGTCATTGGGAGCATGGCGAAGCAATCTAATTGAAATAGTTAGAGATTACTTCGTTGCGTCGTTCCTCGCAATGACGGCTTTTTGTATATTATGGCACCCTGGCACGCCGGTTGCTCTGTTATGGACCGCGAACATTACGGCGGGAAAGGAGCCAACGATGAACTGGCGGGAAGACTACCGGAGCAAGCAGACCACGGCGGAAGAGGCGGTCAAGGTCGTCAAGTCGGGGGACAACGTCATGTTGGGCGGGGCCGGCAGCGCGCCGCCGGACCTGGCCAATGCCTTGTGCGCCCGGTACAAGGAACTCGAGAACGTCAACCTCTGGACGGGCATCACCATGTATCCTTTCGACTACCTCAAGGGCGAGTTGAAGGGTCACATCAACTACGGGTCCATCTTCTTCGGGCCCCTCGAGCGGATGTTCCACGGCCAGGGCAACATCGACAACCTGAGCTACCATTTTTCCCATGCCGACCGGGCCGTGCTGGAGAGCGCCCGCTGCAACGTCATGCTGATCGAGGTCTCCGAGCCGGACCATCGGGGCTACATGAGCCTGGGCCCCTGCGGCATCTATATCGGGGCGATCATGTGCGCCCAGGCCGAAACCGTGGTGGCCCAGGTGAACCGGAACGTGCCTTACATCTACGGCCGGGACAACGTCATCCACGTCAGCGATGTGGACTGGATCGTCCTAGGCGATCACCCCCTGCCCGAACTGCCGCCCATCCCCATCACCGACCGGGAGCGTCGGATCGGCCAGATGATCGCCGAACGCGTGCCGGACGGGGCCTGCATCCAGATCGGCCTGGGCGGGGTGGCCAATGCCGTGGGCCACTTCCTTTTCGACAAGAAGGACCTGGGGGTGCACAGCGAGATGATCACGGATTCCATGGTCGAACTGGCCCAGGCCGGGGTGATCAACAACTCCCGGAAGACCTTTCATCACGGCAAAATGCTCATCGGCGGGCTGTGCGTGGGCTCGACGGCCCTGTACGAGTTCGTGGACCGCAACCCCATGGTCGAGTTCGCGCCGATCTACTATGTCAACAACCCGCACAACATCGCCAAGAACGAACGTTTCGTCTCGATCAACAACGCCCTGACCGTGGACCTGACCGGGCAGGTGGCCTCGGAATCCATCGGCTTCCAGACGTACAGCGGGACCGGCGGCCAGCTCGACTTCGTCCGGGGGGCGGGCATGGCCCCCAAGGGGCAGTCCTTCCTGGCCCTGCCCGCGGGCACGATCAAGTCCGACGGCACGATTCTGTCCCGGATCGTTTCAGCCTTCAAGCCCGGCACGGCCGTGACCACGCCCCGGGCCGACGTGATGTACGTGGTCACCGAATACGGCATTGCCGAACTGTGGCACAAGACCACCCGGGACCGGGTCCGGGCCATGATTGCCATTGCCCACCCCGAGGCGCGCGAGCAGTTGGAACGCGAGGCCTTCGAGGCCGGCCTGCTTCATTGACCGCTACGATCGGGGCCGGTGCGTTGCCGCCCGTCTCCCGTCGCGGCCCCGGCACGGGGGCCGGCCGCCCGGCCGGCCCCTTTGGTTTCAGCCTCCTCCGGGTCCCGGCTTGACAGTCCGCGGGTCCGCTGGTAGCTTTTCAGTCCATAATGGCTTCGTTTTCGCCCCAGGCCTTTGCCAAACGACACCGGTCGCTTCTGGCCCCCCTGGTTCGGCTGCGCGAGCGGCTCGAGACCCTGGCCCTGGTCCATGAACCCGAGGGCGGCGGTCCTTTGGGCAGGCGCCTGGCCGGGCTGACGGCCCTGGCCCGCCGGCTCGAGGACCGTTGCGAGTGGGGCGGCGAGGCGCCGGTGATCGCGGCCGTGCTGGGGGCCACGGGCACGGGCAAGTCCAAGCTGTTCAACACCCTGGTCGGCCGGCCGCTCAGCCCCTCGGGGTTCAAGCGGCCCACGACCCTGGCCCCGGTGCTCTACCTGTCCCAAAGCCGCCTCGACGGCGCCCTCCGGCCCGCCTTCCTCCCGGATTACCTCAAAAAGACCGCCTCGGACGGCGTGCGTTTCGACGCCGCGGCCCGGGAGGTGATTCTGGTCCCGGACCCTCGGGCCGACGTCGAGACCCTGCTTTTGATCGACACGCCGGACTTCGACAGCGTCCTGGCCCGGAACCGGGCCGCGGCCCGGGACGTTTACGACCGGTGCGACGCCGTGGTCTTCGTCACCGACGCCATCAAATACGCCGACCAGGCCGCCTGGGACTACCTCGACCTGATCAAGGCCCGGGGCAAACGGTCCATCCTGGTGGTCAACCGGGTCAAGAACCCGCTGAGCATCGAGGACTTTTCCGGCC
>JAHJTB010000179.1 GCA_018830135.1 Pseudomonadota bacterium
GCCATGTACGAACAGCTCCTGGGACGGGCGCCCGAGGAACGGGCGGTCAAGAATCCGAAGTTCGGATTGACCCACAACCTGGGCGGCCTGCCTTCGAGCAACGTCTCGAGTATCGCCATCGTCAGCCGGCCCGACGCCTAAACGGCCCGGACCGAAAGACCTTCGCGAACCGCGTTTCGTGGGGCGGGCGTCAGCCCGCCCCACGATTTGTTTCGGGGCCCGGTCCTTCGGGCGCCCGTAGAATTTTCATATTTCCATCTACCGTATAAAAGGAATTTTCATGCCCCAGGAAACCATCCATATCGATTCAGACCTCTGCACCCTGTGCGGCGCCTGCATCGAGGTCTGCGTTCTCGGCCTCATCGAGGCAGGGGATGAAGCGGCCCGCATCAACCAGCCCGAGTTCTGCATGTTGTGCGGGCACTGCAAAAGCGTGTGTCCGGCCGACGCTCCGGTTCTGCCGCGACTGAAGGCGGACGAGTTCGTCCCGGCCCCGTCCCCCGACCATAAGCCGGACCCGGACGGGCTCCTGGCTTTTTTCCGATCGAGACGCAGCATCCGTTTCTACCGGAACAACGCGGTGGAACAGGAGAAACTGGATCGGATCATCGAAGCCGGACGGTACGCCCCCACGGGCGGCAACCGGCAGTTTCTGCGCTTTTCCGTGGTCCGGACGCCGGATCGCGTCGCCGAGATCAGGGACCTGACCCTCGAGACCCTGTACCGGCAGGGCGAGCGGGTCTTCCGGGCCGTGGAAAAGCGGCGGGCTGAAAACCAGCCCGTTTCCCCCGCTCTGGAACTGACCCAGATATACGCCCTGCGTTGGCATCAGATATACCGGATGTTCAAGTCCGAGGGCCGGGACATGCTTTTTTACGACGCCCCGGCCATTGTCGTAACCCACATCAATCCGGGGGCCTCGACCCATCCGGGCGTCGAGGCCGGACTGGCGGCCATGCAGATGGTGCTCATGGCCGAAGCCTCGGGACTGGGGACCTGCTTTACCGGTTTCCTGGACTTTGCCGTCAAGGAATCCCTGGAGTTGAAAGCGGCCCTGGGCATCAAACCCCATTACGATGCTCCGACCAGCTTTGTCGTCGGCTATCCGGACCGGGTTTTCGACCGTCTGGTGGCCCGGAATCCGGCCCGGGTGAACTGGCTGTAGGAGTTGTCTCCCGGGGAGCGGGCCGGTGATTTTTCCCTTGGAAATGAATGAAATTTTGCGGACAACCCGGTGGTAATATGGTATGTTCCGGCCATCGGAATTCGCGAGTCAATCAACCGAACAACGCCGGCGAGACCGCCTCCGGTCTTTGCGGCGTCAAGATGGCAATGAGGTTTACGGAAGTTTTCACCAAAGCACATCAAAAGAAACCAGTTAGGAGGAGCGAAAGATGATCGGCATTACATCCTTTGGCGCCTATATACCGCGTTTGCGGTTGAATCGCGGGGCTATTTTCATGAACATGGGCTGGTACAACCCGTCCATCATCGCCGTGGCCCAGGGTGAGAGATCGTGTTGCAACTGGGATGAGGACAGCCTGACCATGGCCGTGGCCGCATCCCGGGAGTGCCTGACGGGCCTGGACCGGAACCAGATCGACGCCGTCTATCTGGCTTCGACCACCATGCCCTTTTCCGACCGCCAGAATGCCGGCATTCTGGCCACGACCCTGAACCTGCGCGAGGACATTCAGACTTCGGACTTCACCTCGTCCCAGAAGGCGGGCACCGACGCCCTGCTCACGGCCCTGGACGTCGTCACGGGCGGGGACAAGAAGACCATTCTGGTGGCCGCGGCGGACACGCGCACCGCCAAGCCGGCCTCGTCCTACGAGATGTGGTACGGAGATGGCTCGGCGGCCATGACGGTGGGCGATCAGGATGTGATCGCGGAATTCAAGGGCGGCTATTCCGTGGCTATCGACTTTGTGGACCACTACCGCGGCACCCAGAACAAGTTCGACTACACCTGGGAAGAGCGTTGGGTCCGGGACGAAGGCTACTCGAAGATCATCCCCCAGGCCGTGGGCGGCTTGTTCCAGAAACTGGGCATCGGCATGGACCAGGTGGACAAGCTCATCTTCCCCTGCTACTTCAAGGCCGAACATCGCAAGATCGCCAAGAAGCTGGGCGCCGACGCAGACAAGCTGGTGGACAACATGCACGAGGTCTGCGGCGAGATGGGAACGGCCCATCCGCTGATGATGCTGGCCTCGACCCTGGAGAAGGCTGAACCCGGCCAGCGTATTGTGGTGGCCGGTTTCGGACAGGGCTCGGACGCCCTGTATTTCGAAGTCACGGAAAACATCAAGAAGCTTCCGGCCCGTTTGGGCGTGGCAGGGCACCTGGCCAAGAAAAAAACCCTGGACAACTATCCCAAGTTCCTCAGCTTCCGTGACATGGCGGAAAAAGAGATGGGCATCCGGTCCGAGGCCCCGACCCAGACCGCTTTGACCGTGCTCTGGCGCAAGCGGAAAATGATCCTGGGCCTGGTGGGCGGCAAATGCCGCGACTGCGGGACGCCCCAGTTCCCCAAGATGGATATCTGCGTCAACCCGAACTGCAATCACGTCAAATCCCTGGACGATTACGAGTTCGCCGACGAACCGGCCAAGGTCATGACCTATACCGGCGACATGCTGGCCTTCTCGATCGACCCGCCGGCTATTTACGGCATGATCGAGTTCGACGGCGGGGGGCGATTCCTGGCCGACTTCACCGACTGCGAGTTGGACGATGTGTCCGTGGGCAAACCCGTGTCCATGTCCTTCCGCCGTCGGTATACGGACAAGGCGCGCGGGTTTACCGGCTACTTCTGGAAGGCCATCCCGCAAGCCGAGGCCTCGGCTTGACAAGCGTCGTTAAACCCCTCAGGTTTCATACAATAGGAGGAAAAGGATATGGCCACAGGAATCAGAGATAAAGTCGCGATCATCGGCATGGGCTGCACCCGGTTCGGCGAACGCTGGGAATCGGGGGCCGAGGAGCTGCTGGTCGAGGCCTTCACCGAATGTATCGCGGACGCGGGCATCGAGAAGAAGGACATCCAGGCCGCCTGGCTTGGCACCAGCGTGGATCAGGTCAACGTGGGCGGGTCGGCCCTGCCTCTGTCCACCTCCCTGCGTCTGCCCTATATCCCGGTCACCCGGGTCGAGAACTACTGCGCCACCGGCACCGAGGCCTTTCGGGGGGCTTGCTACGCCGTGGCCTCCGGGGCCTATGACATCTGCCTGGCCCAGGGCGTGGAAAAACTGAAGGACACGGGCTACGGCGGTCTGCCCTCCGGCGGCTCTTCCAGCGGCAGCCTGTCCTGGCTTTACTGGCCCAACGCCACCGCTCCCGGCTCCTTCGCCCAGCTTGCCTCGGCCTACATGGCCCGGTACAACGTGGCGGCCGACGACCTGAAGAGAGCCATCGGACACGTCTCGGTCAAAAGCCACGCCAACGGCGTGAACAACCCCAAGGCCCATCTTCGCAAGCCGGTCAGCCTGGAACAGGTCCTGGCCGCGCCCATGATCGCCTGGCCCCTGGGTCTGTTCGACTGCTGCGGCGTTTCCGACGGGTCGGCCTGCGCCATCGTCACCACCCCGGAGATCGCCAAGGACCTGGGCAAAAAGGACCTCATCAGCGTCAAGGCCCTGCAGTTGGCTCTGTCCAGCGGCGAGGAGCTTTCGTTCAACGAGTGGCGGGGCGATCACTTCGTGACCACGGACAAGGCCAGCACCAAGGCCTACGCTGAGGCCGGCATCAAGAACCCCAAGGATGAGATCAGCATGATGGAGGTCCACGACTGCTTCTCCATCACCGAGCTGGTCACGTACGAGGACCTGCATATTTCCGAGCGGGGCCAGGCCTGGAAGGACGCCCTGGACGGCTTCTACGACGCGGACGGCAAGGTCCCCTGCCAGATCGACGGCGGCCTGAAGTGCTTCGGCCATCCCATCGGGGCCTCCGGCCTGCGGATGATATACGAAATGTATCTCCAACTCCTGGGCCGGGCAGGCGACCGCCAGCTCAAGGACCCCAAGTTCGGACTGACCCATAACCTGGGCGGCTTCCCCTTCCAGAACGTGGCTGCCATTTCCATCATTGGCCGTTACGGCGCTTAATCCAATAAACCCGGCGACGGGAGGGAACGCCCCTCCCGTCGCTTCTTCCATTGAAGCTCCCCGCGGCCTTGCTGCGGGGAATCTTCGACATGCAAGGAAGAAATCCATTTATTGGGTTGGCGGGCCAACCCATCGGCAAACCGCGGGGGAATGCACCCGCCCCGTATGTTCAGGCCGGATCAGGTTCAGAAATGCTCGAAATCAGCCTGCTTATGAATTCGTCGATCGAGGACGTCATCGCTTTCAAGTGTTGCGCCCTGCCGGACCAGAATCTGGAGGTCCACCTGCGCAACACGGGCGACGCCCCCATGGTCATCCCCGGATATTTCATCCTGAAGAACGACGACGCGACGCGGAAGGTCGACAACCTCTATCCCCCCGGCGGCCTGACCGTGCCGCCCGGCGAGGTCATGGCCTTCTACTGCCACATGGACCCGGATGAGTGGTCCCTCTTCAAGACCATCAGCTTCTTCGATCAGTCCGGCCGGGAGTACTCCAGCCCGATATAACCGAGGACACGACTGTCCCCAGACGGTCGGAACCGGCCGCTTTTGACCGGTTGACTTTTTGAACTTACAATTCAGAAGGGTTATCGGGGTTTCCCGGACCGCTTGCCGGACTCCGCGATCAGACGCATTGCCGCGATGGTTCGGTCGATCTCCTCGACTCTGTTGAAGGGTCCGAGGCTGAATCGCACGCCGCCTCGCGGAGCGGTCCCTAAGGATTCATGAACCAGCGGCGCGCAGTGAAGTCCCACCCGAACGGCGATATCGAAGTCGGCGTCCAGGATCGCGCCGACGTCCTCCGGATCGATCCCTTCCACGTTGACCATCATCAGCCCGACGTGCCGGGAGAGGTCTTCGACGCCATAGAGGCGGATACCGGGCAACCCGGCCAGACCGTCCCGCAGTCTGGCCAGCAGTTCCATTTCCCGGCGATGTATGACCTCGATCCCTTCCGCCTCCAGAAAATCGAGCCCCAGAGACAGTCCGATCACGCCCAACAGGTTGAGGGTCCCGGCTTCGAGGCGGTGGGGAAAGGTCGGGGTATGGGTCAGACTGTGCGAGTCGATTCCCGTGCCTCCGAAGCGCGTGATTTGAATCTCGAGTTCCGGACTAACCGCCAGCCCGCCGATCCCCGACGGACCGAACAGAGACTTGTGCCCGGTAAAGGCAACCGCGCCGACCTGCCAAGCGGACATGTCAATGGGAATCACACCGGCGCTCTGGGCCGCGTCGATGATCAGGGGCACACCACGATCGGCGCAGACCCGCCCGATTTCAGCCACCGGCTGGACCGTCCCCAGGACGTTGGAGGCATGATTGACGATGACCATTCGGGTATCGGCCCGAATCAAGCGGCCGATCTCGGCCGGATCGATGAAGCCTTGC
Organism: Pseudomonadota bacterium; assembly: GCA_018830135.1. GTDB lineage: Bacteria > Desulfobacterota > Desulfarculia > Adiutricales > JAGVGV01 > JAHJTB01. Next base: position 5,504 of record JAHJTB010000179.1, read on the forward strand.
CCGTCGAATGAGGCCAGGTCGTAATCGATGCGGCCTTGTTGGCGAAGATGGTAGAGGGGCCTCAGGACCGAGTTGTGTTCGAGCCGGGTGGAGACGACATGATCTCCCGGCCGGATCAGCCCTTGAATCACCAGGTTCAGGGCATCGGTCGCGTTGCCGGCGAAAATGACGCGATCCGGGTCCGGGCACTTGAAGAAACGGGCCAGCTTGCTCCTGGCCGCCCCGGCCAGTTCCTCGGCCTCCACGGCCAGGTCATAACTCCCCCGGCCCGGTGAAACGCCTTGGCGGCCATAGATATCGATCATTCGATCGAGCACCGGCCGAGGCTTGGGATACGTGGTCGCCGCGTTGTCCAGGTAGATCAGGTCACCAGGCATGACGTCAGGCCCTACATGCAGGCCTTGGGGTTGGGGAGACCGGCCAGACGTCTCGCCCCGGCCCTGATTCCGCCAGGGAAAAGCCCCTCGATTTCCATCAGAGACATGCCGATGCCCTCTTTGAGATGCCGGTTCATGGGGGCTCGGCCATAATTGGCATAATAGTCCCGCATGAAACGAATGACACGCCAGTGAGTCTCGACCAGGTCCGCCAGCCCGGATTCCCGGGCCAGCATCTCGGCGATTTCCGCGGACCAGTCATCGGCGTTCCTGAAAAATCCCTCACCGTCAAAATCGATCTCACGCCCCCCGATCACTCGGGCCTTCCGCGTTGGAAGGCCCGAGAGGGGCTTGGATTCTTCGATCTCGTCCATGAACCTACCGGGTGTTCACCAGAACGGTCTTGACCTTTTCCGGGGTGGCCGGCAGGTCGAAGATTCTGGCGCCGCATGCGTCCTTGATGGCATTGGTCACGGCCGGGGCCGTGGAGATCATGGTCATCTCGCCGATGCCCGTCGAACCCAGCGTTCCCGTTTTCCTGGGGGTTTCCCGAGGCGTCATGACTTCCATCTCGAAGGAGGTCTTCATGGTCGGATATTTGAAGGTGGCCCAGTCCTTGGTCTTGCCATGGACGTACTCTTCTCTGAGGGCATAGCCGACTCCCTGGTCCATGCCGCCTTCCAACTGGCCTTCCAGATTGTGAGGATGGATGACGGGACCCGCGTCCACGGCCGCGGTCATCTTGATGACCCGCACCTCGCCGGTTTCCGTATTGACCTCCACTTCAGCCATCTGGATGTTATGGACCTGTGTCTCGAAGGTCGGTCCCTGACCGGTCTGGGGATCGAGCCCGCCTTTGATCGTCTGTTTTTTACCCATGTACCGGAGCGGCTTGTCCGCCTTTTTCAGGCCCTCATAATCCGTACCTCCGGCTTCCGCCATGGCCGCCTTCATCTGTTCGAGGGCATTGACCAGAGCGCCGCCGACCATGTATGTGATCCGGCTGCCGGCCGCCGGGCCGGTTTCGGTGGTCTGGTCGGTATTCCGGGTCACCAGGCGGACCTTGTTCAGGGGCAGTTCCATCATGTGAGCCGCGATCTGGGTCAGCATGGATTCATTGCCTTCACCGGGATCGGCCGCGGCGGCATAAATGGTTATGCCGTTGTCCGGGTCCATTTCCACGGCCACCATGCCCGTATCGCCCGTCCCTCCGATACCGAAGGAGTGACAGGCCAGCCCCACGCCGCGGCGGATCGGACCGTCTGAAAAAGCGGCCGCCTCTTTTTTGGCCTGATCGTAACGGGGCTTAATCAGCTCGCAGAGTTCCGCGAACGGCCACTGTTCGACCATCGCGCCCGTGGATACGCTCTGGCCCGGTTTGAGGGAGTTCATCCGGCGGAACTCGAGGGGATCGATACCGAGTTTATCGGCCAGCATGTCCATGGCCGACTCGAGGGCAAAGGCAACCTGGGGCGGACCGGCGCCCCGGGCGGCGCCGCCCGCGGCGTTGTTGGTATAGACCAGCCTGGCCAGGCTGTTGACGTTGGGGATGTTGTAGGGCCCCGAGAGCATCTGGAGGGATCGAAGGATGACGACGATGCCGATGATCTGATATACGCCGTTGTTCACCTCGATGTCGTTGACATAGGCGGTCAGCTTTCCATCCTTGTCCGCGGCCAGCTTCACTTTCATCTTGAAGGGATGGCGTTTGGTGGTCAGGAGCATGGACTCATGCAGACTCGGGATGTACCGGACGGCCCGCCTGAAATGAAGGGCCGCCGCCGCGGTTATGCCTTCCGAGGTCACGGCCGCTTTGATCCCGAACTGCCCGCCGGAGTAGGCCTCCTCGTAACGCATGTTCTCCCAGCCCAGGGCTTTCTGCAACATGGCCATATGCGTGTGGATCATGATGCTCCGGCCGATGACCACGAGCAGGGCCTCCTCCCCCTCCCCGTCCATATAGGCCACGCAGTTTTCCGGCTCCAGGGGAGACTGATGATTCATCTGGGTATTGAACTCGGCCTCGACCACGGCCGCCGATTCCCCCAGGGCCTTTTCCGCGTCTCCCTTGATCTGGGGTTGCTGATAGCAGAGATTGGGGAACTTTTCATGAATCTGAACAGCCCCGTCGGCCAGTGCCTCTTCCGGGGTCATCATCACCGGCAAGGGGTCGTACTCGATCTTGACGGCCGCCGCCGCGGCCTCGGCCTGGGCCCGGGTCTCGGCCGCGACCACGACAATCGGATCGCCCAGGGTTCGGACCCGATCCTCACACAGAACCGGTTGGTCGTCGAATATAAACTGCAGCCGGTTGGTGCCTTTGATGTCCTTGGCCGTCATGGCGCCGAACATGCCGGGCATCTTCTCGGCGGCCGAGGTGTCGATGGATTTAATTATGGCGTGGTGCTCGGTGCTCCGGACCACGGCCAGTTCCAGGGCGTCCTCGAACCTGATGTCCGCGGAATACTCGGCCACCCCGCAAGCCTTGAGCATGGCAGACGGTCCGGGGTGGCTCACGCCCAGCTTTTTACCGGCCGGGTCGGGTCGGACCTGTTCCGGGGTGATCTCGCCCCGCAGAAAGCGTCCGGCCAGCTTGACCGCCTCGATGATCTTGACGTACCCCGTGCAGCGGCACAGGTTTCGGGAAAGGGCCTTCTTGATCTGCCCGGCGTCCGGGTCCGGGTTCATGTCCAGCAGGGCCTTGGCGGCCATGATCATGCCGGGCGTGCAGTAACCGCACTGAATCGCCCCGGCCAGGACGAACGCCTCCTGGATCAGGTGGGGATTCGCCGGCGTGCCCAGACCTTCCACGCTGATGACGTCGGCCCCGTCCAGGTTGGCGGCTTTGATCAGGCAGGAAAGAACCGCTTCTCCATTGACAATGACCGTACAGGCTCCGCACTGTCCTTTTCGATCGCAGGACTGTTTCGCGCCCGTGAGGTGGAGGTCCTCACGCAGGAGGTCCAGCAAAACCCGTTCCGGGCCGACCACGAACTGTCTCGAAACGCCGTTTAATTTCAGGGTGATTTTTTTCATGCCCGCCTCCTTTATTCTGCTCGTGGGGTTTGTTCGTTCAATCCAGCCATCATCCCGTCCGGTCTTCGCCACGCCTTGCTTTTCCCGGACCGGGCATCTGTCTCGTCATTATCCCGAAGACCCGCTCAGGGCCTCTCGGACGCCAGGGGCGGCTCGCCAAACACTTTACTCCGGGGTCCGCGCCCTGGATTTTCTTCCGGCGATGGATACCGGCTGCCCCGGGGCCGCCGCCGGCTTCGGGCATTCCATCAAGGATTACGCATTTGACTGCCGAAGATATCCCTTTTAAGTATGTCATTTTTGATAGAATGAAAAGCAAAAAAATACCTTTTGCGATAACCCTTACCATGAAAAGCTCGGGGCAGTTCATATTTTAGCCGCCCGCTCGTCCTTTGGGCGAACGACGACTCTGCCGCCGCGTCCTTCAATATATATGGAAAAGGCGGCAGCCGGAGTCCTGAGGGCAAGGGCCGCGAGGGAGGTCCTATGATGCCGCCAACCCGTGAAGAGTTACCCTCTACGGGTCATCGGGTGAGATGCAGGAGAGGCAGGGCCGCCTCTCCTGTCAGGGCGATCGGCGTTTCGGACCTGGCCGGAGCATGAGCGACCCGGCTCTGGCCATCGATCGCCGTCAACACCCCTTGAATTTCGGTTCCCGCTTCTCCAGGAAGGCGGTCAGGCCTTCGGTCCGGTCCTCGGTGGAAAAGAGGAGTTCGAAACATCGCGATTCGTGCTTAAGCGCGGAATGGAGGTCCATGTCCGTCCCGGCGTTGACCAGGTCCTTGATGACCCGCAGGGCGAAAGCGGGCCGGGCGGCGTACTGGGCCGCCTTTTGTCTGGCTTCCCCGATCAGGTCATCCAGGGGCACGACCATGTTGACCAGACCGATGCGGAAGGCCTCCCGGGCGTCTATGGGCTCACCGGAATAAAGCATGTCCTTGGCCCGGCCCGGGCCGATCAGGCGGGGCAGACGCTGGGTGCCCCCGGCGCCGGGCAGGATGCCCAGCTTGATTTCCGGGGTGCCGAAAACCGCGTTTTCGGCGGCAATGCGGACATCGCAGGCCAGGGCCATTTCGCAGCCCCCGCCCAGGGCCGGCCCGCTCACGGCGGCAATGGTCGGCCTGGGCAGCGATTCCAGCTTGAGGAACAGGCTCTGGGCCTTGACGGCCAGCCGGTGAGCCTCGGCGATCGTCCGGATGCCGCCGATCTCGCCGACGTCCGCCCCGATGCAGAAATACCTCCGGGTTCCGGTGATGATAACGGCCTTGAGCGTTTCGTCCTCGGCAAGGGCGTCGAGCAGGCCGTCCAGTTCCATCATGAGATGGGAGTTGAGTCCATTCATTTTCCCGCGCCGGTTGAGCGTGATCAGACCGATCCCCTCCGTCTGCTCAAAGAGCAGTGTCTGATAGACTGGCTGGCTCATGGTCGTGCCTCCTCTTTGCATCCTTGGCGCCCCGGCCTGCTTATCGCGAGCCCCCGGGTCAGACGATCAGACCGGCCGCCCGTTTCAGCGCGGCCTCGCATTCAGACGCCATGGTATCGAGCAGTTCCCGGCAGGTGGGGATGTCATTGATCAGCCCTACGCTCTGCCCGCCGGGAATGACCGAGTAGTCCACCTGGCCCGTCTCCCAGGCCTCCTTCATCCTCAGCCCGGACAGCAGGGGCAGCAGGTCATCCAGGCCGCCGCCTTCGGCCTCGACGGCCAGTATCCTGCCGGCGTGTTCATTTTTGAGCCCCCGGGCTTGAACGCCGATCGACTTGCCCAGCAGGGTCGTCTCGAACTCCTGGCGGCGGACCAGTTCCTCCTTGCAGTTTTGGTGGACCTCGCACTCACGAGTGGCGATGAAGCGCGTGCCCATCATGACACCCTGAGCACCCAGATTCAGGGCCGCGGCCATGGTCCGGCCGTCGGCGATGCCTCCGCATGAGACCACGGGTATCTTGACCGCGTCAGCGACCTTCGGGGTCAGGACCATGGTCGTCACGTCATCATCGAGGGGATGGCCGGCCTCTTCCCATCCGGCGGCGTATATGCCGTCGTAGCCCACCTTTTCGGCATGGACCGCATGGCGCACGGCGCCGACTTTCTGGAAGAGCTTGACCCCGGCCTTTTTCAGGCTTTCGATGCTGTCCATGCCCAGGCTGCGGTCGAGCGGCGAACCGGAAATCTCGATACCCGCCACCTGTTCCCGGGCGCAGATGTCGACGTACATCCGGTAATGGTCGGGCGTGATCCGGATCGAGGGATGAATGCTGATGTTGACTAAAAAGGGCTTGTCGGTCAGCTTTCTGGTTTCGGCCAGGGCCTCGCTGAACTCCTGTTCGGTCAGGAAGTTCCCGGCAGTCAGGTTCCCCAGGCCGCCGGCGTTGGAAATGGCCGCGCAGAGTTGGGGCTTGGCCAGCCACATCATGGCGCCGCAGATGATCGGATGCTTGACGCCGAACATTTCGGTGATTTCAGTTTTGAGCATGAAGTCCTCCTGAAACAAGGGATCGGGCGGGTGATGTCCCGCCCGATCCCTATTGTGCTTTCAAACCGTCGCTCCCGTCAAGTTCCGGATGAACGGTCAACTCAGCCAGCGCTTTCTCCGACGGTAGTGCTTGACGTCCTTGTAGCTTTTGCGTTTGCCTACGTCGCTGAGCCCGAGATAGAACTCCTTGATGTCCTCGTTGTTCCGGAGATGCGCGGAGGGACCGTCCATGACGATCCGGCCGTTCTCCATGACGTAGGCATGTTCGGAGACCTTGAGGGCCATGTTGGCGTTCTGTTCGACCAGGAGAATCGACGTCTTTTCCTCCCGGTTGATCTGCAGGATGATCTTGAAAATCTCCTTGACCAGCAAGGGGCTGAGGCCGAGGGAGGGTTCGTCCAGGAGCATGA
>JAHJTB010000180.1 GCA_018830135.1 Pseudomonadota bacterium
ATGACCGGTGTTCCCCGCGAACGCGGGGATGAACCAGGGGGTTTTCCCTTGCCATAAATCGCCCATCATGTGTTCCCCGCGAACGCGGGGATGAACCGGGTTAATTCTTGCTTTTCTTGCTTTTCTCATGGTGTTCCCCGCGAACGCGGGGATGAACCGGTATAGGCAAAGGGAAAATATATTTTATCGGGGTGTTCCCCGCGAACGCGGGGATGAACCGGATTACCAGCATTTCAGGTCCACCTTGTTCATGTGTTCCCCGCGAACGCGGGGATGAACCGGGCGACGACCCGGAAAACCACGAATTCCGGATGTGTTCCCCGCGAACGCGGGGATGAACCGGAGTCGTCGGGATGGGTCGAGGCGCTTGATCCGTGTTCCCCGCGAACGCGGGGATGAACCGCCCTTGCTGGCGAAATATTCGACCGCCTCTTCGTGTTCCCCGCGAACGCGGGGATGAACCGGCTGCGATGCCTGTACTCGAGTGCGTCTTATGAGTGTTCCCCGCGAACGCGGGGATGAACCGCCTGCAAATCCGCCAGGATCAGTTACTCACGGCGTGTTCCCCGCGAACGCGGGGATGAACCGCTGATTTCGGCGAAGGTCGCCCATTTCAATCGGTGTTCCCCGCGAACGCGGGGATGAACCGAGCGGCCGGAACAACCGGAAACTGCATCAGCTGGTGTTCCCCGCGAACGCGGGGATGAACCGTTCTGGGTCCAGTTCGCGGAAAAGTTCGGCATGTGTTCCCCGCGAACGCGGGGATGAACCGATTCCCACCTCGAACAGCCCCTGGATGAATTCGTGTTCCCCGCGAACGCGGGGATGAACCGCTGGTCGACGAGCTGACGCCGGCGATCGACCAGTGTTCCCCGCGAACGCGGGGATGAACCAGGTCGATTGTCGCCGATTCGAATTGCAGGGATGTGTTCCCCGCGAACGCGGGGATGAACCGTTCGATGGGAAATGGCAATCAAGGGCGGAAGCGTGTTCCCCGCGAACGCGGGGATGAACCGAAATACGGCAAGGACGAAATCGGAGGGGGTGAGTGTTCCCCGCGAACGCGGGGATGAACCGATCGGCTTTGGGGTCTGCTGAGGACCGATTTTGTGTTCCCCGCGAACGCGGGGATGAACCAGGCCGGGATCATATTTGGTTTTCCCGTAATTTGTGTTCCCCGCGAACGCGGGGATGAACCGTATTGCAGTCCTGGACCTATCTGGCCGCCGAGGTGTTCCCCGCGAACGCGGGGATGAACCGTCGTCAAACGCCATTATAATCAGTAGATCGGCGTGTTCCCCGCGAACGCACCGGGCAGGTCGGGCTGAATCAAGCAAAGCGTGTTCCCCGCGAACGCGGGGATGAACCGCACATGGCTCCGGTACGGGCTCATCGCAATCCGAGTGTTCCCCGCGAACGCGGGGATGAACCGGTTTCGCCCGGCTGTGAGCGGTGCTGGGCCGAGTGTTCCCCGCGAACGCGGGGATGAACCGGAACTGCTGGAGCACTTCCTGTTTTTGCGGCTCCGTGTTCCCCGCGAACGCGGGGATGAACCGGCCGAGGTCTGACCGGCATGATTCAACCGGGCGTGTTCCCCGCGAACGCGGGGATGAACCGCGTATACCGGCCTTGGGCTGACGCACATTTATGTGTTCCCCGCGAACGCGGGGATGAACCGGATCACTACGATGCCGTGCCAGCGTTCCGAGGGTGTTCCCCGCGAACGCGGGGATGAACCGTGGGCCGACTGGGGCAATCTTGACAGGTCATGGTGTTCCCCGCGAACGCGGGGATGAACCGTTGTCAGGCGATATGGCACAGATCAGGGCTTTGTGTTCCCCGCGAACGCGGGGATGAACCGCAGATCGAGCTGAGAATCAAACGGCGGATGCTGTGTTCCCCGCGAACGCGGGGATGAACCGGCGTATGAAAATGAGTTTCGTGCAGGTGGCCAAGTGTTCCCCGCGAACGCGGGGATGAACCGGCGTCGATGGAACGCCGCGGGGCATTGTTAGGCGGCCGGGTCGTTCTACTGTTTTCTACTGTTCGGGGCTTGATATGGCCTGAAATTGAACGGCAGCTCGATTTATTATATATTAAAAACAAGTAGTTATATTATTTCAATTCAGTATTGCCTTCTGGCGCAAAAATGCGTTTCCCACAAAGCCGGGAATCGATTTTTATGCTACACTGAAAACAAACGACAGCCGGCCCGGTCCCTTCCTTTTTCCGGGTCCGGACGAGGAGGATCGATATGTGTGAAGACGTCAGTCAGGTTCCCATACTGGTCCGCCGGGAGATCGAGGCCCTGATCGCCGCCCCCCTCATCCAGGCCTACGCCGATGTTCTGGGCGAGGAGCGGGCCCTGGCCATTGCCGAAGGCGTGGTCAAGGACCTGGCCCGAGGTCAGGGGCGGGACCTGGCCCGACTGGCCGGCGGGGACAGCCTGGAACACCTGATTCAGGGCATGGCCGCGTTCAGTTCCGGAGGCGCCCACGAGATCGAGCCCCTGGAGGGGGGCCCCAACCGCATGGACTGGAACACGACCCGGTGCCGGTACGCGGAGATGTACCAACGGCACGGGCTGGAACGGTACGGCTATCTGCTGTCCTGCGGCCGGGACTTCGCCCTGTTCGAAGGCTTCAACCCCGCCATGAAGCTGGCCCGGACCCAAACCATCATGGAAGGCCACGACTTGTGCGACTTCCGCCTGGAACTGAAAACCGAATGACCCGCCCTGGAGGTGGAGAGCATGTCTGAAGAAAAAGGACTCCGATACATCACGCCGCCGGACCGCGCCCCTTCGAAAATACCGTACACGGCCGGAGTGGCCGCCGGCGGTTTTCTGTATATCTCGGGCCAGGTGCCCCTGGACCCGGCCACCGGCAAACTCGTCGGCGGGGACTTCAAGGCCGCCGTCCATCAGGTCATTGGAAACCTGCGGGACGTGGCCCGGGCCGCCGGAACGGACCTGGACCGGATCGTCAAGGTCACCGTCTTTCTGACGGACATGGGCAATTTCAAGGCCCTCAACGAGGTGTACTCCGAGTATTTCAACACCGACCCGCCGGCCCGTTCCGCCATCCAGGTGGCCGGACTCCCGCTGGGGGCCGAGGTCGAGATGGAAGCCGTCGCCCTGCTGCCCGAGTAAAGGGGACGACGAGAAAGAGAGAGCGGCGTGAAAAAATCCCTGGGCGCCCAAACCCTGGTGCAGCCCGTCCCGGTCTGGATCATCGGGACTTATGACGAAGCGGGCCGGCCCAACATCATGACCGCGGCCTGGGCCGGCATCTGCTGTTCCCAGCCGCCCTGCGTGTCGGTTTCCCTGCGCAAGGCGACCTATACCTACGGAAATATCGTGGCCCGGAAATGCTTCACCGTGAACGTGCCTTCGGCCGAACAGGCCAAGGCGGCCGACTACCTGGGCATGGTTTCCGGACGGGACACGGACAAGTTCGCCGGCGCCGGGCTGACGCCGGTGAAAAGCGAACTGGTCGATGCGCCCTGGGTCCGGGAGTTTCCCATGGTCATCGAGTGCAGCCTGATCCATTCCCTGGAGATCGGACTCCACACCCTGTTCGTCGGCCGGATCATGGACGTCAAGGCCGACGAGGAGGTTCTGGACGGCCAGGGCCATCCGGACATGGAGCGGGTCTCCCCCGTGGTCTACAGCCCGGGAGCCCGGACCTACTACCGGGTGGGACAACTCATCGGTCCCGCCTTTTCCATCGGCAAGGACCTCTGAGCCAAAGGGCGGACCGGAAATAAAAAAGGCCCGTCCGGGACGGGCCTTTTCGACGGCCGATGGAACGCGGCCGGTTCATCGGGCCAGGAGCCGGTCGAAGACCATCCGTTCGAAGGAGGCGCGGGGCCCGGTGTTTTTTCTGACCTTCATTCGCAGGATGGTTCCCTGCCAGGCGTTGAGAATGAAATCCGCCAGGAGTCCGGCGTCCAGCGACGGGTCGATTTCGCCGGCCCGGCGGGCCTCCTCCAGAACCCCGGCCATCTTCCGGCCCAGGGTTTCGAAAACCGTCTCCAGCTTTTCCCGGAATGATTCGTTCCGGTCGGCCATCTCCTGAGCCAGATTGCCGAAGGGGCAGCCGCCCATGAAGTCGTTGGCTTCCAGGGCGGAGGCCATCCAGGCCAGGTGCCGCCGAATCTTGTCCAGGGGAGAGCCGGCCGGCCGGTCCAGAAACTCGGCGGCCTTGCCGAGGTAGAAATCGGCGTAGTAGTCGATCAGTTGCAGGCCGAAATCCTCTTTGTTCTTGAAATGGAAATAGAAGGAGCCCTTGGGCACGCCGGCGGCGGTCAGCAGTTCCTGCAGGCCGGTGTCCTGGAACCCCTTGCGGTGGACGATCTGGGCCCCGGCCTTGAGAATCCTGGCCTTGGCGTCCCGGTTCACATCCCTGCTCACGGTCGGTTGGCCTCCAGATACGGCTCGTCCTCCGTGTCCATCACGTCCAGGATCGCCTTGTACGAGACCTGCTTCATGATGCCCACGACCTTGCGGTCCTTGTTGTACCCCCGGGCAAAGGTCATGACCTCGTCCATCAGGTCGTCCAGATGGCAGGCCTTGACCACGACGTGATGGGCCTCGCATTCCGAGGCCGTGTAACGGCCGCCGGACAACTGCATCTCGATGAGCTTGTACCGCGGGATGGCCTTGCGCAGGATGGCTTCCATGCCGGGCATGAAGGGAATCTGGATGTCGACCTCGGGCACGCAGAAAAAGCCGCGGTCCGAACGCATGAAGCGGAAGTCGAAGGCGCAGGCCAGGACGACGGCGCCGGCAAAGACGTGGCCGTTGATGGCCGCGATGGTGACCATGGGATAGGTCAGGACCCGGCGCAGGAGCTTCATGAGGGCCAGGGGAAAGGTCCTGGCCGCTTTCGGATTCCCGGCCACGGCGGGCACCAGCCAGTCCAGGTCGATCCCGTTGGACCAGATTTTTTCGTGAGCGCTTTTGACGACCAGGACCGTGGCCGGGGTCTGGTTTTCCAGTTCGTCGAGCAGGTCCAGAAAGGCGGCGATAAATTCGAAGTTGAACCGGTTTTCACCGCTGTTCATGGTCACCAGGGCCGCGTGGCCGTCCAAAGTGTACTCGAACATGCCCATGCCGGATATCCTTTCCTTTTCGGGACCGTCCGGGTGCCGGCGGCTTGGGAACGGTCCGGGAACTGGGCTCCCCCGGACCGTATCGCCCGGGTCTCAGGAAACCAGTTCCTCGATGATGTCTTTAACAGGTTTGATGGATTTGATCAAGGCGCTGACCTGACCCCCGCCGGCCGGGAAGAGGTCGAAGTCGCCTCCGCGCCAGGCCTGTCCGGCGTTCATCATGCTGTATTCCTTGGACAGGTCGGCCCCGGAGGCCATCAGTTCGCCCAGCTTGGGATTGATAATGGTCCGCATGGCCATGCCGCCCATGGGCAGCAGGGTGGTCCCCCCGTCGCCGCAGGAGACGATGGCCTCCTTCCAGGCCTTGGAGGCCGGGCTTTCCTCGGCGGCCAAAAACCTCGTCCCGATCTGGACGCCCTGGGCGCCCAGGGCCAGGGCCGCCCGGTAGCCTCGGCGGTCGGCGATGCCCCCGGCCGCCACCACCGGGATGTCGACCATGTCGCAGACCAGGGGGACCAGGATCAGGTTCGACGACTCCGGGCCGGTCGTGCGCAGGCCGCCGGACTCCGCGCCGGAAACCACAACGCCCGCCGCCCCGGCCTCGGCCGCCTTGGGGGCCAGGGGCGCGGCCAGCAGCACGTGCAGGGCGTTCATGCCCAGGGCCTTGACCTTGGGATAGATTTTCTTGGGCGAACCGGCCGAGGTGGTCACCGTCCTGACCCCGGCTTCGGCCAGAAGGTCGAGGATCGCTTCGTTGGCCGGGTTCATGGCGATCATCAGATTGGCCCCGAAGGGCTTGTCCGTGAGTTCCTTGACCCGGGCGATCATATCCTTGATCCGGTCCAGGTCCTGGGTGAAACCCAGGGCCAGCATGCCGAAGCCGCCCGCCTCGGACACGGCGGCCACCATCTTCGGGTCGTTGAGTTCACCGATGGGCCCCTGAATGATGGGATAACGGGTGCCTAGAATCTCCAGTAGCGAGGACATGCTCTCTTGACTCCTTTTCCGGATACGGCCCGGCCGGGCCGCTCCTGTTGTTCGGGTCCGGGTTAAAACGGTTCAGGCGCCCTTGTACCGGGCGGTGAACAACGCCTCGGGCCGGGGCGGCGGTTCGACCTCCGACCGCAAGACCAGGTCCAGGGCCTCGCCCGCGCAGGTGGGCGTGCAGACCCCGCAGCCGATGCAGCGCGCTTCGTCGACTTGGGCCACGTCCTCGTCGCCCAGGGTGATAGCGCCCATGGGGCACCGGTCCTGGCAGACCCCGCAGCCCAGGCAGGCCTCGACCTCGACCCGGGCCGCGTAGTTGGAAACCGACATGGTCCGCAACCCCGTCCTGTTCATGGTCTCGAGGAACGCGCAGCAGCAGCCGCAGCAGTTGCAGATGGTGCCTAAAATACCTTCCATGTTCTCCACGGCGTGGACCAGGCCCTCTTCGTGACTCTGCTTGAGTATCTCCAGGGTCGCTTCGGCATCGATCTCCCGGGCCATGCCCTGCTCGACCAGGTAACGGCCCATGCTCCCGAAATGCAGGCAGTTCTCCAGACTGTGATCGCAGCCCTCCCCCACGTACCGCTTCATCCGGCGGCAGGGACAGTAGGCCACGGCAAAAAAGGACTGGGCCCGGACCATGGGTTCGAGCGCATTGTAAGGAAGAACCTCGGTCGACTCCCGCAGAGTCCTGGAAACGGGCAGGACCCGCATGACCGGTACGTCACCCCGGGCCAGTTCCGCGCCAAAGGCCTCGTCCCGATAGCGGAGCCACAACGGGGCCAGCTTGCGGGCCTCCGGCGTGTCCAGTCCCGCCCAGAACGGCGCCTCGGCCCATCCTTCCACCGAAGGCAGCAGACGGTACTTGCGCTCCCGGCCGGGGCGCCGGCTGGTGAAGACCGTGCCCCGCCTGGCCATGCGGGTCAGGATGTCCTCCAGGTCGGGCCGGTCCGGAAACAGGGGCTGAAGTTCGGCCAGACTCTTGTTTTGCATGGGCAGGTTCAGGGCCACTTCGGCCTCGACGCCCGGGAACATGATTTCCAGAATTTCCATGAGCGCGGGGGAACGGGGGCTGCCGATCAGCCCCTGGTCGATGTGTCGGGCCAGTTTTTCGTACAAGGCTTTTTCGGTCATTGGGGACCTCCGGCTGATTTATGGGAGAGCGGGCCGATAATAGACCGGTCGTCTATGAAATGTCAAGGCCTTTAACCACGCCCCGAAAACCGGGCCGGAAAAGGCGGCCCGGACGCCGAGCCGGACGGATCACGCGCTGTTCTTCCGGCGCTCGAAAAAACCGCGCATCTGGTCCTGAGGCTCGGAGGTCCGGTAGGCCTGGCCAAAGGACTTGATGCCCTGTTCGATGGCCTGGCCCAGGGGCAGGGTTTCCCACCGGCTCAGGAGGGCCTTTTGAAGCCGGATGGCCCGGGGGCCGGATGCCAGAATGGCCTCGACCCACTGGTCCGCGGCCTTGTCCAGTTCTCCGGGAGAAACCACCCGTTCGACCAGTCCGGTCCGGAGGGCTTCGTCGGCTGAAATATTCAGCCCGGTGTAGACCAGTTCACAGGTCTTGCCCCAGCCGATGAGGCGGGGCAGCAGGGCGGCCTCGATGACCGAGGGGAGCCCGACCTTGACTTCGGGCATGCCGAAGACCGAATCGGACGAGGCGACTCGCAGGTCGCAGGCCGCGGCGACTTCGAGTCCGCCGCCCAGGCAGTATCCCGAGACGCGGGCGATGACCGGCACGGGCAGGTCCCGGATGGCCTGGCACAGGCCGTGGAGCCGGGTGATGAAGTCTTCGGCGGTCGATGAGGTCAAGGCGTTAAGCAGGTTGATGTCGACCCCGCCGATAAAGGCGCGTTCTCCGTACCCGGCCAGGACCATGACCCGGAGTTCCTCGTCGTTTTGAAAACGGGCCACGGCCTCGGTCGCCTTGGCGATCAGTTCGTCGTCCACGGCATTGAGGCGGTCTCGGTTGTCGATGGTGACCGTGGCGACGCGCCCCCGGCTGCCGTGGTCTTGCAGGTCCACGATGACGTCTGGCATGTCAGGCTCCTTTGGCCGATGTTTCATACTCGAGTTCGCCCCGGCGGCGGAAATAGGTTTCGAATCCGAGAATCAGGGATGTGAACAGGGTCGGGTCTTCGATTCGGTCTCCGGCCCCTATCGGCTCGTCGGCCAGCCGCTCGATGATCTCCCCGGCGGTCAGGCCCCGTCCGAACATCTCCCGGAGTCGAGCCGCCCAGACGGCAAGCTGGTCGACGGTCTGTTCGAGAACCCAGCCGGCCCGGCGATGGATGCCGAAGTGTGAAAAGCAGATGGTCCCGGGAGAAATCCCGCCGACCCGGTCCACGGTCTTCAGGTTGGCTTCGAGGTCGAAGGCGGGCGGGGTGACCGCCGGCAGCAGTATCCCGGTATCGGGGTCGAACATGCCCAGGGCCTCGCCGGCGAAAAAGCATCCGTTTTGAGGGTGGTAAATGCCCAGGTGGTGCGGGGCGTGTCCGGGAGCATCGATGATTTCCAGCCGGAGGCCGTCCAAGTCGAGCGTGGTTTCCAGGACCCGGACCACGTTTTCGGCCGGGACGGGGAAGACGTCGCCATGGTAGGCCCGGATGCCGTCCAGATCGCCGTAAACCAGTTTGGCGCTTTCCATCAGCCGGGAGGGGTCCTCGAGATGAGGCGCGCCGCGCGGGTGCACATAAACCTTCAGGTCCGGGCGGCGCCGGACCAGCCACCCGGCGCCGCCGGCGTGGTCGAGGTGGACGTGGGTCACGATGACGGCCCGCACGTCATTCAAGCCGAAGCCGATGCTTTCGAGGGCTTCGATCAGAGGGGGCAGGGCGAGACTGGTTCCGGTTTCCACGAGTATCAGGCCCTGATGGACGATGATATACACGCCGCTGGAGCCGGTCGACCCGCCCATGCGGGAATCGAAATAATAGACGTCCGGAAAAACACGGGACAGGTAATCGCCTGGGTTCATGCCGCCTCGTCCTTGGGGGTTTTATTTTGGCAAAATAACCGGGCCGGCCCCTTTGGTCAAGAAGGGATTCCGGCACAGGCTCTCTTTCCCAAGGCGGCCGCCAGGTGACATGTCGGGAACGGGACCGTTTTTTCTTGACCTGGAAAAGAGTTGAAGGATTTAATATGGAAAAGGACATGGAAGGGGAGGGCCGATATGGATGCCATGTTTTACAACGGCAGGATATGTACGCTCGATGACGCCGGGACCGTTTGCCGGGCGGTCGGGATTTCCAACGGCATGGTCGAGGTGCTGGGCAGCGAAGACGAGGTCAGGCGTTCGTGCGGCAACGGGACCGAGGCGATCGACCTGAAGGGTGGGGTCATGTTCCCCGGCTTTATCGAAGCCCACAACCACCTGCCCATGTTCGGCTACCTGACAGCGGGCATCGACCTGTCTCCGGCCAGGGCCTCGAGCATGTCCGACGTTCTGGATGCCGTCAAGGCCGAAGCGGACCGGCTTCCGCCCGGGACCTGGATCAAGGGCTCCCGGTATGCCGAGTACTTTCTGCGGGAGAACCGCCATCCGACCCGGCGGGACCTGGACCCGGTCTCCCCGGACCATCCGGTCATCATTTTTCATACCTCGCTTCACGCCTGCGTCCTGAACGGCCGGGCCATGAAAGAGATGGGCGTGACCCGGGAGACACCCACGCCGCAAGGCGGCCTGATCGAAAAGGACGAGACCGGTGAACCGACCGGCGTCCTCCATGACAACGCCATGATGGAGGTATTCAATCGCCTCTACTTCTCGGACCTGACGGCCATGACCACCGGGGAACGGATCGACCTGTGCCGGCGTACATCGAAACGATTCGCCGAACTGGGGTTTGTCATGGCCGCCGACGCCATGACCGTCCCCGTGACCCTGACCATGTACCAGGAGGCCCTGGCGGCCGATAAACTGCACGTCCGGGTTTACACCATGAACCTGGCCGATCTGGCCGAACCCCTGGTCCAGTCCGGCATTCGGACCGGCTTTGGCTGCGACCGCCTTCGCATCGGGCCGATCAAGCTGTTCGCCGACGGGGGTATGAGCAACCGGACCGCGGCCGTTTCCGAACCCTATCTGACCCCGCCGCACGGCACGGGCCTGAAAATCCAACCCCTGGAGGAACTCAAGGCCAAGGTCCGCCGCTACCACGACCTCGGCTACCAGATCGCCGTCCACGCCCAGGGAGACGCCGGAA
>JAHJTB010000181.1 GCA_018830135.1 Pseudomonadota bacterium
ACCGGGTACGTGGGACTGGTCACGGCGGCCTGCCTGGCTGAAATGGGAAACAGTGTCCAGTGCGTCGATATCGACGAGGACGTGGTCGGGACGCTCAAGCTTGGTCGGGTTCACATTTTTGAACCCGGGCTGGAAGCCTTGGTTCACCGGAACGCTGAGGAAGGCCGGCTTTTCTTTACGACACGGCTGGACGAAGCGGTGGCCGAGGCGCTTTTTGTCTTCATCTGCGTGGGCACCCCTCAGGGGGAGGATGGAGCCAGCGAGCTGTCCCATGTTTTCAATGCCGCGGGCCAGGTCGGGGCCGTCATGGAGAATAAAAAGTTCCTGGTCCTCAGATCGACAGTACCTGTGGGGACGGCGGAACGGGTGGAGCGGATCATCCGAGACACGCTTCACGGCCGGGGCCTGGATATCGAGTTCGACGTGATTTCGAATCCGGAGTTTTTAAAGGAGGGAGACGCGGTCAATGATTTCATGAAACCGGACCGCATCATCGTGGGCACGGACAGCCCGGAAGCCGCCGAGATGCTCCGGGTCTTGTACGCCCCGTATGCCCGGAGCCGGGAAAAGGTCATGGTCATGAGCAACAAGAGCGCGGAGATGACCAAGTACGCGGCCAACTGCATGCTGGCCTCCAAGATATCGTTTATCAATGAGATTGCCAACATCTGCGAACGGGTCGGAGCGGACATTCGGGAGGTGCGTTACGGCATCGGCGCGGATCAGCGGATCGGGTACCATTTCATTTACCCGGGCGTTGGATACGGCGGCTCGTGTTTTCCCAAAGACGTCAAGGCCCTGATACATACGGCCGGTCAATACGGTTACGCGCCCCAACTGCTGACCGCCGTCGATGAAGTCAACGAGCGTCAGAAGAGTCTCCTGCCCCGGAAGATCGAGACGTATTTCAGCGCCCGGGGAGGCGGCCGGGACAAGACTCTGGCCTTGTGGGGGCTGTCTTTCAAGCCGAAAACCGACGACATCCGCGAGGCGCCGGCCTTGACACTGATCGATCAACTGACCCGGGCCGGGATGCGTATCCAGGCCTACGATCCGGCGGCCGGTCCGAACGTCAGACAACGCTATGCGGACAATGCTCTGGTTCGGGTCGTCGACAGGCAGTACGAGGCCCTGGAGGGGGCCGACGCCCTGGCCGTGGTGACCGAATGGAACCAGTTCCGTAATCCGGATTTCGACCGGATCAAATCGATGCTGGCCCGCCCGGTGATTTTCGACGGCCGAAACCTATATTCACCGGAACATATGGCTGAAATCGGAGTGACGCATTTTTCCATCGGGCGGCTCGAAAGCGCTTGATTTTCACTCAGACCGCCCCGGCAGGACGAGTTCGGTGCGTTGACGGGAAATCAGAGGTGAAGATGAAGATACTCGTCACGGGCGCAGCGGGATTTATCGGCTTTCATTTATCCCGGCGGCTTTTAGCGGACGGGCATCGGGTCGTGGGCCTGGACGATCTGAACGACTACTACGACGTAAAACTGAAGTCGGATCGAATCGCAAACCTGACAGATAACGAATCGTTCCGGTTCATCAAACTGGATATTGCCGAACGGGCGGGCATGGAGAACCTGTTCGCGGATCATCGGTTCGACCGGGTCTTCAATCTGGCCGCCCAGCCCGGGGTTCGTTACAGTCTGACCCATCCGCACCGGTATGTTTCGAGCAACGTGGTCGGCTTCACCAATGTCCTGGAGGGGTGCCGCCATCAACAGACCCCCCACCTGGTGTTTGCCTCGAGCAGTTCCGTTTACGGGCTGAACACCCGGATGCCCTTTTCCGTGTCCGACAACGTGGACCATCCCATCAGCCTGTACGCGGCCACGAAAAAGGCCAATGAACTCATGGCCCACACATACAGCTATCTCTATGGGCTGGCGGCTACCGGCCTGCGCTTCTTCACCGTGTACGGACCGTGGGGCCGGCCGGACATGGCCTACTTTCTCTTCACGCAATCCATTCTGGAAAACAGACCCATCAAGGTCTTCAATCACGGCCGAATGAAACGCGACTTCACTTATATCGACGATATCGTGGAAAGCCTGGTCCGGGTCATGAACCGGATACCCGGGCCCGATCCCAATTGGGATCGATCCCAGCCCGATCCGGCCGGCAGTTCGGCCCCCTTCCGCCTGTTCAACATCGGCCAAAGCAACCCGGTCGATTTGATGGAGTTCATCGCCACCCTTGAGACGGCCCTAGGCAGAAAGGCGGAAAAGGTCTTTCTGCCTCTCCAGCCCGGAGACGTGCCCGAAACCCATGCCCACACCGCCGACCTGGAGTCGGTAATCGAGTTCAAGCCTAGTATTACCATCCGGGAAGGCATCCCGAAATTTATATCCTGGTATCTGGATTATTATCAGGAACGTCCACAGAGTTGAGCCCATAGATAACCAATAAGTGTAACACCCGGTTATTCTCTTAAACAAGGGCTATTGCCGATCCTCTGATCGGCCATGGCTCTTGTTGCCTTAGCTGCAAAAAATTCGTTTTGTAAAATAAATCAGTTAAGACATGATTTCGGGCGTGGCATTACACTTTAAGAACAGTCTCTCCATAAGATCATCAAGCGAAAGGAAACGAATGAACCTGTGTATCAGACGGCTGTTTCAGGGTGAATCAGGTGCGCATCACCTGTTATATTATTAGTTGCAATCCGTATTAGTAGTATATATCCATGTTATTTCACTACCATTGATCGCCATCAACGCCTTTTTGTTCATGGTTATGCATGTCAGGGCGATTGCTAGTTCACCATTGGGATTGGATGCAGACAGCGTATAAAATACACCATTAACCTGAGCTCTATAAGTCGTGCCTTGAGAGCCGACGGATTGAATGCAGGCCGTTACCCAAGCGGCATAAGCTGGAGCACTCAGAGCAGCAAAAAGCAAGATCGCAAAGATTGAAATCAATAATTTCTTAAACATACGCTTTTCCTTCCTTTTTCACCTATTTTTATTTATCAACCCACATCTAATTCCAAAGAATTTCTCAATTCGTCAATTTTTGTTGCCATTCGTTTTTGAATGGGCGGGAGGGTGTTGGGCTACAAAATCTTCCTGAGTCATGGGCCGGCTCATATCAGTCCCATCGGCAATTTCGGACGGAGCGGGCTGCTGGGCTACAAACTCTTCCTGAGTCATGGGCCGTCTCATATCAGCCCCATCGGCAATTTCCGACGGATCGGGCTGCTGGGCTACAAACTCTTCCTGAGTCATGGGCCGTCTCATATCAGCCCCATCGGCAATTTCCGACGGATCGGGCTGCTGAGCCATGAACTCTTCATTTTTCATCGGCAGGGCAATGCCTCTGCCCCGGCCAAATTCGAAAAGGCGTGCCTGGTGGGCCTTGAATTCCTCTTCGGTCATCGGTCGTTCCAGGCTGTTCGGTTCTTTGGATGCCTGTTTACCCACCGGCAGGGGGCGAGGCTTAACCTTGCCTTCAGGCTGCCCGCCCTTGGAATCCACGGAAGCCTGCTGAAGTGGCGCGCCATCCATGATGATAATTTCAAGAGATTTTGTCTTGTCGTTTACCACTAGGCAGTAGCTTGTGGCCCCTGCCGCCCTGACCACATATCTTAGACCCTGTTCCAGGGGAACATCCTTCAGAATGGTGCTCACCGAGGCATCCCACCATTTTTGATCGAGCGAAATCTGGTACCCAGCCATCTGCCCGATTTTTTTTACCACATCATAGAGGGGTTCCTGGTCCGCATTCAACGAGATGCCAGGCTCCCTGTCCTTTTGGCTTGCCGCCCAACAGTCCGTGTGGAAAGCATGGACAAAGGACAACACGGCCAAGGCGGAAAGAGCAACCATACCCGCCCTCAGTATGCTTCTAAAGTGCCTGGACATAACCCCCCCCGGGGAGAATGACCCAAATTAATATGAAAATTCAATGAATTGTCTTGGGGCCAGCCGTCAATTCCACCTGATTTTCCGCTGTTTCATGGCCTGAGTTATCGTGCGATATCCGTTAAGATGAACATTTAGGTTTCCCTGGCCCCGGAATCCCTCCACAATCTCTATTAATAACTCTATCAGAACCCCAAAAAGGCGTCAATCAATTTCTTGGCCGGCCTGGAGAACTGGGCCGGCAAGGTTGGCTGCCCCCGCTTTAACGCGGATTTTTCGGTTGGCATGTACCGAGACGCCAAGCTGCTTGCCGGAAGGCTCGTTTCCGTCCTTTTGACTTCGAGGTATCTTGTGATCGTCCCGGGGGTAACAAAACGGTCCAGCTTTGCGTTTGGCCGAGCATCTCGACGCCTTGCCGAATTTTTCCGGTCGGATCGAGGGCGAGCCGGAATCAGGGGTGATCCGGCGTCGTACCTGGTACCACCCGGTCCGATCCTTTTTCGGTGATTTCGGAAGGTCGTTCTATAACGGCCTTTTTCAGGCACCCGAAATCGTCGAAGGCCACGAAGCATGCCGGAATCATGAACAGGGAGAAGAAGGTTGCCGAAAACAGCCCGAAGGCCAGACTGGCGACGAGGGGGATAAGGAACTGGGCCTGGGTGCTGGTTTCGACGAGCAGGGGAAGCAGGCCGGCGATGGTGGTCAGTGAGGTGAGGATCACGGCCCGGAATCGATCGCGGGCCGCGAACTGTACGACTTCGGTCATGGGCAGGTCCCGGCCCCGGTTCTCCTTGATGAAGGCCACGAGGAGGATGCTGTCGTTGACCACGATGCCAATGAGCGTGGCGAATCCCACCAGGCTCGGCATGGACAGATCGAGCCCCATGAGCAGATGTCCCCAGACGATGCCGATAAGGCCGGTGGGGATGGCTACGAGGACGGCCAGAGGCTGAAGATAGCTTCTGAACTGAAAGGACAGGATGATGAATATGCCGATCAGGCCGATGGCCACGTTGGTCTGGAGGGAGCCTCCGGTAGCGGCGCTCTCTTTGCTCTCCCCGCCGAACGAGACCCGGAGGTCGGGATACTTTTGCTTGAACTCGGGGAGAAATCGTTTCCTGGTCATGCCGATCAACTCCCTGGCGTTGGCAGTCTTGGTATCCAGCGATCCCTGAATGGTCACGGTGCGTTGTGCGTTGATCCGGTGTATGCGGGAGAAG
This sequence comes from Pseudomonadota bacterium, assembly GCA_018830135.1. GTDB lineage: Bacteria > Desulfobacterota > Desulfarculia > Adiutricales > JAGVGV01 > JAHJTB01. The sequence continues at coordinate 5,096 of JAHJTB010000181.1, forward strand.
CCCCGGACCGGCAGAATATCGGCGACCGAGGACAGCGGCACCAGTTGCCCCCCCGGGGAGCGGACGGGCAGATAGTCGAGGTCTTCGACGCCGGTGAATTCGCCGCCGCCGAGTTTGACCATTACCTCATAAGCGTTGCTTCCGATCTGGATGTCGAGGCTGGTGCCGCCGTGGATGGAAGACCGCAGCTCGTCGGCGATATCCCTTGCCGTGATTCCCAGCGAGCCAGCGGATTCCTTGAGCCGGATGGCGTACTCGGGCTTGCCCGGGCGAAGATCGTCGGACAGGTCGAGCACGCCGCGGAAGCCGGACAGCCAGCGTTGAAGGTCGTAGGAAGCCTTTTTCAACATATCCAGGTTGTTACCGTGAATCTGGATGTCGATGGCCTTGCCGGCAACACCGCGCTCCTTGTCGGTGAATTTCAGGGAGAGCACATCCGGGATCTCGCCGACGCGGGTCCGCCAGTCATCGAGCATCTCCTCGATGGCACCGACGCGTTCTTCCGACCGCAGCAGGTCGGCGCTGACCGTGGCCACATGGGGTCCGCTTTCAGCCGCGTCCACGTTCGTGTCGAACAGGACGGAGATGTTGGTCACCAGTCGCTTGCCGTCCGTCTGCCGGGCCGAAAACTCGTTGTCCAGGGCCCGCAACGAGTCCGAAACCCGGTCCACCACCTCCTCGGTACGTTCCAGCGGCGTGCCCTGAGGAAGCAGGATACGGGCTTGAATCACGTCGCTTTCCAGGTCCGGCAGGGCCCGGTACTTGAGCAGGCCCGCCGGGATCGTGGCGATTGAGAGCAGGACCAGGGCCAGGACCAGGCCGATGAAAAGATACGGCTGATTGGCCACGCGGACGAGCAGGGGCGAGAACAGGTCGTCTCGAATCCGGTTGAAACCGGATTCAATCCGGCGATGCAGGGCGGATCGCTTGTCCGTTTCCATGCGGCCCATGGCGTGATAGAGATGAGAAGGGAGAATGAGGAATGCTTCGACCAGGCTGACCGTGAGGGTGATCAACAGCACGGCCGGTATGTATTTCAGCACCGCGCCCATTTTCCCGGCCATGAAGGCGAGGGGGGCCACGACCATGGCCGTGGTCAGGAAGGATGACAACACGCCGGGCAGGACCTGCCGGGTGCCCTGGATCGCTCCGTCCAGGGCATTTCCGCCCTTGAACATCCGGGCCGCGATATTTTCCGAGATGACGATGGAGTCGTCCAGAAGCAGTCCGATAGCCACCAGCAGGGCGACCATGGTCATCATGTTGATGGTATAGCCGAGCAGGTTCATGAAAAAGATGGTCCCCAGGAAGGATACCGGCAGTCCCATGGACACCCAGAAGCTGTAGCGCAGGCTGAAGAAGGCCCACATGGTCAGAAAGACCAGGATCAGGCCCTGGGCGCCGTTTTCCACGAGGATACGCAACCGGTCCCGGATGTTGGTCGTCACATCCTGGCTGATTTCCAGGCTGACGCCTTTGGGCGCCAGTGACCGCTCGCGCTTCAGATTTTCCTGGAGCGCCTCCATGACCCGAAGGGAGTCCTCTGTGTAGGTCTTGGAAATTTCCAGCAAGGCGGCGCGTTTGCCGTTGAACAGAATTTTTTCCTCGGGCTTCTTGAAGACCAGGCTGATGGTTGCGATGTCACCGAGGCGGACCGTTCCGCCGGTCCGGGAGGAAACGACGATCAGGTCCTGGAATTCCAGCGGCGTGCGCCTCTGATCGGCGAAACGGACGAGGATGTCGCCGTCGCGGGTCTGGATGGTTCCCGCGGGCAGATCGATGCTCTGCCGTTCGATGGCCGCCTTGACGTCGGATATGCCCAGGCCGTAGCGTTGCTGGACCTCCCGGGGGATTTCGATAGAAATATCCTGGTCCGAGAAACCCAGCAGGCGGACCTGAGCGATGCGCCGGTCGCGCTTGATGCGGGTTTTGACCTTTTCTGCGTATGTTTTCAGGGCTTCCGGCGGCATGTCGCCCGTGATCATGACCCCGGCCACGAGGGCCACCCGCTCCAGGACCTCGATGGAGGGCTTCTCGACTTTTTCCGGGAAGGTGGAAATCGCCTCGATCCGGGCCTTGACGTCATTGTAAAAACTGTCCATGTCGGCCTGTTCGTACATTTCCGCCGTCAGGATGGCCAGATTTTCCCGCGCGTCGCAACGCACCTCCTTGAGGTCCGATACGGTATCGAGCGATTCCTCGCAGCGCTGACAGATGGCGTTTTCCACATCGGCCGGGGTGGCGCCGGGGTAGGGAACCCGGATTTCCACCTCGGTGGGAGGAATAATGGGAAAGGTGTCGCGCTGGAGTTTGGGGAGGGCAATCAGGCCCAGGATCATCAGCACGGCCATGAGCAGGTTGGCCGCCGTGGGGTGCCTGGCGAAATAGGCGATCATTTCCCGGACCCCTTCCGTCCCCCGGTCTCGGCGACCAGTTGCTTGACGGTCTTTGCATCTTCCTGGATACCGAGCAGCATTCCTTTCTGTGGCGGGATGATGTCGGACACGACGACCCACTCGTCTGCCTCGATCCCGTCGGCGACGACGGCGGCGCCGCCCTGAATGAAAGCCGTCCTGACCGGCCGTATCTCGAGCCGGTTGTTTCGATCGGCGATATAGACCCGGCCCTCATGCAGGGCCGATGCGGGGATCACGACGGATTTGCCCTGGGGCTTTTTCCGTAGCTCCACCTCGACGAAGGTGTTGCGGACCAGGGGCGGCCGTTGCCCTGGGCGCGCTTTTCCGTAAGGATCGTCCACCACGACCACCACGCCCATGGTCTGGGTTTGCGGGTCGATCAGGCCGGCCACCCGATCGACTTTGGCCTCCCATTCCACGGTATGCGTGGCGGTTTGCAGTCGGACCACCGCCTCCAGTTTCGTGGCCCATGGTGCGTGCTCGGCCTCGGGCCCGAAATTTTCACTCGCTTCGGCGACCGTTTCTCCAGCGATCAGGTGACGGCCCTTGCCGATGGGAAACCGGGCTTCGACCTCCACGGAACGGATACCGTCCGCGGAAAAAAGCAACTGGCCCTTGTTGGCGTACTGGGCCTGGGTGATCTTGACTTCGGTCAGACGGACGTCGAACGGCGCGGTCAGCACGGTCCGGCGGAGGTCCAGTTCGGCGGCGGCCTGTTGGATCATAAGCACCCGGCGCTCGGCCGCGTTCAAGGCCAGGCTGTTTTTTAGATTTTGGAGGGTGGCTTCACCCCTCAAGACTAGGCGTTTGGTCTCCTCGAACTCGGAAGCGGACAACACGCCCTGGGCGTTCAACTTCCGCTTTCGTTCGGCATCCTGTGTTAAAAGGGCCTGGTTGCGCTCCTCGACCGCCAGCAGGGCCTTGACCGTACGATCCTTGACGTCCATCGCGTCCAACTGGGTCCGGGCCTGGGTCAGGGCCAGCATGTAATAGGAATCGTCGATGCGCAGCAGCTCTGTTCCCTGGGCCACGATGTGGCCGCCTTTCAGGCGTTCGGAAAGCCAGACCACTTGCCCGGACACTTCGGCAACCGCTTCCCAGGTCCGCCCCGGTATGCAGGCCCCGTAGCCGACCACACGGGACACGACCGCGATTTCAGGGGCCTTGATGGCCCGGACCTTGACGGCCCGCTCGACCGACTCGGCCTTTTGAGGAGGAGATTTGATCAGGGGGGTCAGAAAGAGGGCGGCCAGGCCGATGAGGACGGGAGGAAAAAACCAGAACCGACGAATCCATTGTCTGCCCATGATTCGCTTCCCTATACTAATAGAAATCATGATAGATGGGGGCTCTACCAAGCAGCCTATCCGTTCCCCTTATACGCAACAGCTTCCCCCCTGGACCTGGTCGGCCTTGAAGCGGCGCCGAAACCGGCCGGGTCATCCTTCGGTCATCCGGCCGAAGAATCGCCCCGTCCGATCCGTCTGTTCCTGTTCAAGAGAAAAAAATCGTGCTGCAGGCGATATGAACCCTCCCGGTGGCGGTGGCCGGGGTTTCCCGATCGGAAGTCCGGCCACCGGGGAGGGGTCAGGGCTGTTCGTTTTCCGTCCCGTTATTGGGCGGGGCGGTCTCGGCGCCGCCGGGGCTTTTCTTTTTTCTGCGCCGCCGGCGCTTCTTTTTTTCCGGCGCGGCCGGCTGATCCTCCGCGACCGGAGCGGGTATCGGGCGAGAACCCGGGGCCAGTCCGAAGATGCCGCCCGGCCTGGATATGGTCCGGACCCTGGTTTTCGGTTTCGGTCCGCGGTCCGGTCTGCTTTCAGCCGGGCGTTCCCGTTCGCGGTCCGGTCTGCTTTCAGCCGGGCGTCCCCGGTCGCGGTCCGGTCTGCCCTCGGCCCCGCGTCCCCGGTCGTAGTCCCGGTCTCGGGGCGATCTGGGCTTCGAGGTTCGGCCGCCGGCTGAGGCGCGGCTCGAAGATCGCGGGGCCCGGCCGGTGGCGTGGTCTTCCCGGTACCAGTCCGGTTCCGGCCACTGGACGGGAATCTTGTATCCGAGCAGGGCTTCGAGGGGTTCGAGGTGAAAGACGTAATCCTCGCAGGCCAGGGAAAATGCCTTGCCGGTCTTGCCGGCCCGGGCCGTACGGCCGATCCGGTGGACGTAGTTTTCCGGGTCCTGGGGCAGGTCGTAATTGATGACGTGGCTGATGTCCTCGACGTGGATGCCCCGGGAGGCCACGTCCGTGGCCACGAGTATCTTGAGTTGATTGTCCTTGAACTGCTCCATCAGTTTGAGACGTTTTCGCTGGGGCAGGTCGCCGGTGATACCTTCGGCCGGCAGCCCGTTTTTCTGGAGCTTCCAGGCCAGCCATTCCACGCCGGCCTTGGTGTTGACGAAGATCAGGACCCGGCTCCACTCCTCCCGTTCAAACAGGCCCAGCAGGAGAGGGAGTTTTTCCTCTCGACTGACGTGGAACAGGACCTGGTCGATGCCCTCGACGGCCACGTCCTCGGGAGTGACCGAGATGAACTCGGGCTCGTTCATGTAGTCGTAAGTCAGTTCGAGGACCTTGTAGGAGAGGGTGGCGGAAAAGAGCATGGACTGCCGGTGATCGTAATGGGGCAGCCTGCGCAGCAGCCAGCGCAGGTCCTTGATGAAGCCCAGGTCGAACAGGCGGTCCGCTTCGTCGATGACCAGGATTTTTATACCCGTGGTTTTGAAGATGCCCTGTTTCTGGTAGTCGATAATCCGTCCCGGTGTGCAGATGACGATGTCCGCGCCCTGACGCAGGGCGTCGGCCTGCTTCTGGTAGTCGATGCCGCCGATGGCCAGGGCCAGGGTCAGCCCGGTCCGTCCGCCGATGAGAGCGGCGTCATCGAATATCTGCATGGCCAGTTCCCGGGTCGGAGCGATCACCAGGGCGGACGGCAGTCCGGCCTTGCGGTCCTCGGCGGCCAGCAGTCTGGCGAAAATCGTGACCAGAAAAGCGGCGGTTTTTCCGGTTCCGGTCTGGGCCTGACCGGCCACGTCCCGACCTTCGAGGGAGGCGGGCAGGACCTGGGCCTGGATCGGGGTGCAAAAGGTGTAGCCGGCTTCGTCCAGCCCGATCATGACCGGCTCGGGCAGTTCGAATTGGTCGAACCGGGTCTTGGTCAGGAAGTTCGGGACGGGCGGTCGTTCGGTCTGAATTTCTTGTTCTTTTTCTTCTGTCATCACTCGTTCTTCATCGCAGGACGTCGGTGAGGGGAACCAGGTCCGTTTTTGTGTTAAGTTCATTATACTCGGTTTTTAGCACTTGGCAAGTTACAGGATAGGGATGGCCGATACCGATGGCCCAGCCGTGGCGTCGGGCCCGGGCCACGAGTTTGCGAAGTTGTATCCGGACGGCGTCCGGTTCCTGGATATTGTCCAGGAAGGTAGTGCGTTTAGCCGAAGGCAGCCCCAACCGGCGCGCCTCGGACAGGGCTTTCGAGCGGGAGGAGGTCCAGGAGTCCAGGTAAAACAATTGGTAGGCCTTGATGACCTCCAGGACCCAGCCCATGCGTTCCCGGTCTTCGGTGAAGCGGGAACCCATGTGGTTGTTGACGCCCCGGATGAAAGGGACTTCGTTGACGGCCTCCCGGACCCGTTGTTCGATCGTGGATCGGTCCATGGAGACCAGCAGCGCGCCCGGACCCGGATCGACTTCGGGAAATCCGGCCGGTTGCATGGGCAGGTGAAGCATGACCAGGCGGCCCTTGTCGTTGGCCAGTCGGGCCACGTCCCGGGAATGGGCCTGAAACGGCAGGATGGAATAGGCCAGAGGAAGATCGAGGTCCAGGAAGCAACGGGCCTGGGCCATGCTCATGCCGAAATCGTCGATGACCAGGACAACCTTCGGTCGGGTGCCGCCGGCCTGGGGCTGGGGCGGACTCGTTTGGACCGTTTGGGCTCCGGTATCGACGTCCTCGCGCAAATGCAGGACGTGGGTCGGCAGATCATCGACGAAGACCTGGATGCGACGGCCGCCGGGTTCCGGGGCCAGGTCCGCCCGGGACATCGAAAACGCGGAAACCGCCTTTTCGATGTCCCGGGCCGCTTTTTCGGCGCTCAGACCGGCGGGCAGGGACACATCGACCCGGGTATGCTCCCACTCCCGGTCGGCCCGGGTCCTTCTGGCGACCTGGGCGAACTGGATACTTTCCTCCCGGACCTGGAGACCGCGGAGCACCCGGTAGATTTCCTGTTCGATCTGCTTGATCCGGCGCTCGTGCAGGTGGTTTTCCTCGTAGGCCAGGTTGGAGGCCGGTTTCGGTGATGGCGCCCCGGGTCGTGCGGTCCGAGCCGGCGGTCTGGTCCGGCCTGGCTGGCGGTATTCGATGGCCCGAGGCAGGTAGAGTATGACCACCGCCCCGATGGAGCCCAGAAGCAGGCCGATGCTGAGCCCCATGAGGTGGGGCCGGTAGCGGACCCAGAATGGCGGGGGCGATGCGGCCGGTTTTTTCTTTTTTGGGGTTTTCGGGCTCGATGCGGACCGGGCAGGGGCGGCCGCGGCCTTCCTGGCTTTGGGTTTCGCCGGGGACCTGTTTTTATCCTTGGACCCGGCTTTGGGCTTGGACCCGCCTGAACGGGAAGCCATCAGCGGGAAGCCGTCCCCGGCCGCTCGGCAACACGTTGGAGGGCCTGTATTCCGCGGGAGATTGTTTCAGGCAACGGCGGTCTTTCCGGCAGCCGGTCCGAGCAGCGGAATCGATTTCATGATGTCCGGATCACCCCGCCTTTTTGGCCAGCCGTTTGAGCATGGGCTGGACCTCCCCGTTTTTCAGCATGTCGACGGCTCGTTTCAACTGGGGGTCCCAGGCCAGGCGCTCCTTGATCTCCATGTCTTCGCAACGTTTGGGCGGCTTGAGTTCATCATCCTTGAGGGTCTCGGATGAATCCTTTTTGTCCTTATCTTTTTTAGCGGACGGCTCCTTGATCGCCTGCTCGTTTTCTCCCACGAGATGGTTGTCCAGGTCCTTTTCGCGTAAGACCTTGATCCGGGCGTAGGTAGGACTTGCGACCTCGACGTCCGGTTCGATGCCGGTGGCCTGAATGGAGCGTCCGGAGGGCGTGTAGTACAGAGCGGTGGTCAGCCTGAGGCCGGAGCCGTCGGGCAGGGGTATGATGGTCTGGACCGATCCCTTGCCAAAGGTCTTTGTACCCAGGATAACGGCCCGGCGGCTGTCCTGGAGGGCGCCGGCCACGATCTCCGAGGCGCTGGCGCTGCCTTCGTTGACCAGGACCACGATCGGGTACTCCTTGGCGGAAATGGCGGGCCTGGCCTTGAACTCCATGTTCTGTTCTTCCATCTTGCCCTTGGTGTAAACGATGAGTCCGCTTTTCATGAACAGGTCGGCGACGCGAACGGACTGGCTGAGCAGTCCGCCCGGATTGTTCCTCAAGTCCAGGATCAAACCTTTGATCGGTTCGGGCCCGGTCTGGAGTTCTTCCAGGGCCTCCTTGACCTTGGCCGTGGTGTCGGACTGGAAGTTGGACAGGCGCAGATAGCCGACCCCGTCGGTCTTTTCCGAACGTACGCAACGCAGGGGGATGAGGTCTCGGACGATGCTGACGTCCAGGAGTTTCGAGTCGTTTTCCCGGGCCAGGGTCAGGACCACGGTGGAGCCTTTCGGTCCCCGGATGAGGCGGACGGCGTCCAGGAGCGTCATGTCCTTGGTGGATTTTCCGTCAATCTTGACGATCTGGTCCCCCGTCTGGACCCCGGC
>JAHJTB010000182.1 GCA_018830135.1 Pseudomonadota bacterium
CAAGCTCTCGCTACCGCCCCAGTCTCCACCGGAAATCTCGGCAGGCAATCTCGGGACTGTGGTGAAGACCTTTTGAACCGTTTCCTTGTTTTTCAGGGGGTTACAAAAACAATACCCCCCGAATAGCGAAAGTCGGGCTAGGGACAGTCACCTGTTTTCTCGTTTTCCAAGGAAAACGAGAAAACAGGTGACTGTCCCTAGTTTATGTACGATCAGCCGATCCGGATGCGGTATTTGAAGGTGAATCGGCCCAGGATGTCGCCGGCCTCGGCCTCGACGTCAGCGGGCGATGCGCCCGCGGCGGGCATGATGCGAATGTTGGCCAGGGAACCGAGGACCTTGTCCGGTTCCACGGCCACTTCTATGGACTCGGCCAGGCCTCCCAACGCCGCCAGTTCGATCTCGCAGGTGCGGCGGATGGCGTCCCGGACCAGGGCCGGCTTGAATATTTTGCCGATGGGCGTCAGGGGCATCTGATCGATGACGATGACATCGCGGGGCACGGCCGCCCGCTCGCCGACCTCTTTTTTCAGAAAGTCCAGAATCGCTTCCCGGGTCAGGGGCGAGTTTTCCTGAAGCTGGACGTAGGCCACGGGCACCTCGCCGGCATGGGCGTCCGGCCAGCCCACGGCCGCCGCGACCTGGACGGTGGGCATCCGATAGAGCGGGTCTTCGATCAGGGCCGGATCGATGTTGTGCCCGCCCCGGATGATCAGTTCCTTCTTGCGGCCGGTCAGCCAGAAATAGTCGTCGGCGTCCTTGCGGCCCAGGTCCCCCGTGTTCATCCAGCCCGGCTGGGGCCAGATGCCCTGGTTGTGGGCCTCTTCGAGATACCCGCCGAAGACGTTGGGTCCCTGGAGGCAGATCGAGCCGATCTCGTCGACTTCGGCCTCCCGGACGAATCCGCCCTGGTCGTCCACGACGTAGACCCGCATGTCCTGATAGGGCAGGCGCATTCCGATGGACCCGATCTTGCGCTCGCCGAAGAACGGATTGGCCGACGAGCCGCAGGTGCCTTCGGTCAGTCCGTAACCTTCCAGGATTTTCATGCCCGAGTGGGTCTCGAAGCGGGTGAACAGTTCGACCGACAAGGGGGCCGCGCCGCAGACCGCGTAGCGGAGGGAGGAGATGTCGGCCCCCTCCAGGGGCACGTCCAGCAGGACCGACAGGACCGTAGGCACGCAGGAGAAGGTCACGGCCCGGTAGTGTTCGACGATCTTGTAAAAGTGGCGCATGATGGACTCGTCCCGGTAGCCTCGGGGCGAGAGCAAAACCACGTGGGCCCCGATGGAAAAGGGCAGGGACCCGGTGACCGTGGTCCCGTTGGCGTGAAAGAGGGGCAGGCCGCAGAGCATGGTTTCGCCGGTGTTGAACTCGCCCACCAGGCTGAAGATGAAGGCCATGAACGCTTCGTTGAGATGGGTCCGCGGGGCCAGTTTGGGAGTGCCCGTGGTCCCGCCGGTGTGGTAGATCGAAGCGATCTCGCCGGGGTCGAACCGCCGGCCCGAATCCAGCCGGTCCCCGTTGTACTTGGGCAGGACCTCGTCGTATCCGTAGATGCCCTCCTTCTCGTCGCCGGGGCCCATGACCCGGACCACGGCCTCGAGGCCCGGCAGTTCCTTGCGCACGGCCGTGACCTTTTCCCAGATGTCCGAACCGGGGAATTCGCCCAGGGCCACCAGAACCTTCGTCCCGGCCGCCCGGCAGATTTCACCGATGGTGGACGGTTCGAGCAAGGGGTTGATGGGGTTGACGATGCCGGCCGCCTCGCCGCCCCAGAGGACGTAATGGGTGTGGGGCAGATTGGGCAGGAGGTAGGAAACCACGTCCCGGGGGCCGATCCCGAGGTCGGTGAACAGGTTGGCCGTACGGTGGATGTTGGACATGAAGTCGCCGTAGTTGACGACCATGGGCTGGTTGTAGGCCTCGCCGGACAGAATGAAGCTGATGGCCGGCGCCTCGGGGTTGATGGCCGCCCCCTGCCGAAGCATCTGGTAGGTGTCGAAACATCTCATCCGCTTTTCAAGGGGGGTCTGTTCATACTCCAGGACGTCTTGAATGGTTTTGATCATCAAATCCGGCATGTCATCCTCCTGGTCTGATTTGGCGGCCTCAAGGGCCGGGCCGTTACGCCGTCGCGGGCCCGTATGACGCATACGTCCTCCGGTTCGGCGGGCTTTGTTTCAGCTTATGATCGGGCGTGACTGGCAGTATACCGTACCCGGTCATGATTGTGGACATGAAATCGCGGGGGGCGGACAGGGCCGTGAGCAACCTTGCCGTGGTTGGCGGCATTGAAGGACCAGGGCGGAAGAGTTGCCCTTCGGCCGAACACCGCGCGGGCGTCAGGAATACTCTAGGCCCCGATCCACTGAAGCCTTGCGTCAGTGATTTCGAAAACATGGACAAAACGGGTCGGGACATGATACGTTTTGTAATATCGGGCAATCCGTAGGGGCGGTTGCGCGTTTCAAAAACCATCGGAGGTTGAGGGTGCGGATCGTCTGCCCCAACTGCAACTACACCCGTGAAATCGATTCGGCGCGGATACCCAAGGGCGTGGTTCGGGCGTCCTGCCCCCAATGTCAACACCGCTTCATTTTGCCTTCAGGCCCCGAATCCGGACCCGAGCCGCCTCCGCCCATCGAAGAGGTCCGTTCCCGGTCCGACCTTTCGGCGCCCGAGCCGGCGCCGGCGGCCCCGGCCCGACCGCCCCTCCCGCCACCGGGGATGCCCCGATTTCAACAGGCCACCGCCGGATACGGCCCCGGGACGGGGGCGGGGTTCCATTCCGGAATCGATTGGGAGACCCGGCCCTCCGGTTTTTTCCAAAATCTGTACACCACCACCTGGGAGGTGCTGTTCCACCCCGGCGACTTTTACGAACGAATGGCCCGGACCGGCGGGTACAAGGGCCCTTTGATATACGGGCTCATCTTGGGATGTCTGGGCTGGGTGGTTTCCATTTTCTGGCAGTTGCTCCTGACCATGGCCGGCGTGGCCATCAAGGGCGGCTCGAACGAGACGTCCCTGTTGATCCAGACGGTGGTCTTTCTCGGGCTCATGGTCTTTTCGCCGCTTTTCGTCGCCTTGGGCCTGTTGGTCGCGGGGGTCGTCCAGCATCTGCTCCTGATGATCGTGGATGGGGCCGACGGCGGATTCGAAGCCACCTTTCGCGTTCTGGCCTATGCCCAGGCGCCCCAGATATTCGCGATCGTTCCCATCCTGGGCGGCATGGTCGCCTGGGTCTGGAGCGCCGTCCTGATCGTGATCGGCATGTCCAAGGCCCACGAAACCGGAATCGGCCGGGTGATCGTCGCTCTGATCGTCATCCCGTTCGGCCTGATGTTTTTGCTTGTGTTGATTGCACTCATTGTCGTCTTGCTCGTCCTGTAATCCTATGGGACGCTGAGTCATAATTCGACTCGACCCTAGTGGAGGTGCTTGATGCGGATAGTATGCCCCAACTGCAATTTCACCCGTGAGGTGGACCGGGCCACGGTTCCTCCCGGCGCCACCCGGGCCACCTGCCCCAAGTGCCACAACAAGTTTTCCTTCAACCTGGATGAGCACCAGGTCTTTCAGGCGCCTCTCGAGGAATATGAGACCGACGAGGTCCAAAGCCTGACCGATCTGGCGGAGGAACCCGAAGCCGAGGAAGAGGCGGATACGCCGGAGAGATACCGGCCCGCCCCGGCCACGGACATCGAGGACATGGCCGCCGGCCTGGTGGCCGGGAAAGCCGCCGAAGAGGCCCGCGCCCCCGAACCGCCCCGGCCTCCGGGCGAAACGCCAAGGATGGCCGCGGTCCGGTCCCGGGCCGGCCGCATCCCCTGGGAGGAACGGGAGGGCAGCCTGTTAGGCGACTGGTGGGCCACCCTGAAAAAGGCCCTCTTCAGTCCTGCCGGCTTCTCCGAAGGACTGTCCGCCTATGATGGCTCGGGATTCAAGCGCCCGCTGTTATTCGGCATCATCACCGGGGCCCTGAGCATCGTGTTCACCGTGGTCTGGCAGCTCGCCTTTACGATTATCGGCGTCAGCATGAGTTCGGGCGCGGCCCACGGCGGGGAAGCCATCGCCGGCATGGCCATCTACATGGCCGTCATTCTCGTCCTTTCGCCGATCCTGATGGCCGTTGCGCTGTTCGTCTGGGCCGGCTTTCAACACCTGTTTCTGATCATCGTCCGGGGCGCCGGCGGGGGATTCGAGGCCACCTTCCGGGTTCTGGCCTATGCGAGTTCCGGCGGCGTCTTCAGCATCGTGCCCCTGCTCGGCGGCCTGATCGGCACCATCTGGGTCATGGTCATGGCCGTGATCGGGTTGAGCAAGGTCCACAACACAAGCACCTTCCGGGTCGTACTGGCCGTATTC
>JAHJTB010000183.1 GCA_018830135.1 Pseudomonadota bacterium
CAAGCTCTCGCTACCGCCCCAGTCTCCACCGGAAATCTCGGCAGGCAATCTCGGGACTGTGGTGAAGACCTTTTGAACCGTTTCCTTGTTTTTCAGGGGGTTACAAAAACAATACCCCCCGAATAGCGAAAGTCGGGCTAGCTTGTCAGCAAAGCGGCCGGGTGAACGGCCCTGGTTTCAGACTAGCAGCAAGCCATGTCCCTGAATGATTTTTCTTGTGTCGGGATATTACCTGGTCAACAACTTCATTTTTCGCCATGACCTGATGCCGGAAAGGCCCAGCATACCCTGCCGCGGTGTGAAGGGTTCTATTCTGGCTTTCGCCTGGCCCGGACGCCATGGAATGGACAGGTCGAAGTCGGGGTGAGGTTCATGAAGCCATTGGCCTGTCATGAACCGGCCCCGTGATCCCGGTTCGGGCCGTCAGCCGGGTCGAACGGCCCGGCCCGGCGTGGCGCCGGTCAGCCGGCCGCCGTCAACCACGGGCCGGCCGGCCACAATGACGAAGGCCATACCGGAGGCCCCTTGGCCAGGCTCCTGGTAAGTGGACCGGTCTTCCAGGGCCTGGAAATCAAAGATCGCCAGATCCGCGTCCGCGCCGAAGGCGACGCGGCCTTTACGTTCCAGGCCGAACCGTCGGGCCGCCTCGATCTCCATTCGGCCCCGGATGTCGGACCGGGTCAGGGTGTCGATGACGCCCTGGCAAACGCCGATATGAAGCGGACCGTCCCAGCCGCTGGCCGGATCGACGACCCGACCGTTTTTTATGACCCGATCGAATTCATTCATCAGGTCCTCCTGGGGCCCGCGCAAGGGCCAGTCCCCGGACCTCGGCCGGAGACTCCCGCGTCTGCCGGCCCCAGCCTTCTGTTTTCCCATTACATCATCTGGTAGGGGTCCACGTCGATGAACATGCTGACCCCCGTGCCTTTAAGGCCGGGGCGGACCCGGTCCAGCCAGCGGGCCGTGAAGTCGTGCAGGGCGTTGACCCGGGGGCCGCGGACCAATATCTGGAAACGGTGTTTGCCCACGATCTTGGACAGGGGCGCCGGGGCCGGCCCCAGGATTTCCACGCCGGACCCGGGGTCGGACTCGGCCAGTTCCCGCCCGGTCCGGGCCGCGATTTCAGCGGTCTGACGGGTGCGGTCCTCGTCGTTGCCCTGCAGGCGGGCCAGGATCAGCCGGGAGAAGGGGGGATAGCCCAGTTCCCGGCGCTGTTCGATTTCGAGGTCGAAAAACCCGTCGTAGTCGTGCCGTTTGGCCTTGAGCAGGGCGTAGTGATCCGGGCTGAGGGTCTGGATGACGACCCGGCCGGCATCCTCCCCCCGGCCGGCCCGCCCGCCGACCTGGGACAGGAGTTGGAAGGTGCGTTCGCCGGCCCGGAAGTCGGGCAGATGCAGCCCCAGATCGGCCTCGATGACCCCGACCAGGGTGATATGGGGAAAGTCGTGGCCCTTGGTCACCATCTGGGTGCCGACGACCACGTCCAGGGTCCGGTCCCGCAGTCCCTCGAGGATTCGGGTCAGGCCGCCCTTGGGCCGGGCCGTATCCGCGTCCAGCCGCCCGACCCGGGCCTCGGGAAAAGCCTTTTGGACCTCCTGCTCCACCCGTTCGGTGCCCAGGCCGAGGTAACGCAACCGTCCGGAGGAGCAGGCCGGGCATCGTTCGGGGGGCGGGATATCGAACCCGCAGTAATGGCAGATCAGGCGGCGTGTTTCGTCCGCACCGTCAGGGTGCTGGTGCAAGGTCAGGCTGACCGAGCAGTTGAGGCATTTGATAACATGGCCGCAGGCCAGGCAGACCGGCAGGCCGGCCAGGCCGCGCCGGTTGATGAAAAGCAGGGCCTGACTGCCCTGGTCCAGGGTCTCCTTGAGGGCCTGTTTCATCATCGGCGTTAGCGCGCCGCGGCGCCGGCCGGAATCGAACCGCAGGTCGACCACGTCCACCCGGGGCAGTCGTCCGCCGCCGACCCGGTTTTTCAGGGTCAACAGCCCGTACCGGCCCGTGAGGGAGGCCTGCCGGGACTCCAGGGACGGCGTGGCCGAGCCCAGGACGACCACGGCGCCGCTCTGCTGGCCGCGCAGAACGGCCAGGTCCCGGGCCTGGTAGCGGAGCTTGTCGTCCTGCTTGTACGAGCCGTCGTGTTCCTCGTCCACCACGATCAGGCCGATATCTTCCAGGGGCGCCCAGACCGCGGACCGGGCGCCCAGGACGATACGGACCTGTCTCCGGCGGGCCTTCAGCCACTGGTCGTAACGCTCGCCGTCCGAAAGCCCGGAATGGAGCACGGCCAGGTCCTCACGGAAGCGAGCCCGCAGGAGCCCTTCCATCGAGGGGGTCAGGGAGATTTCAGGCACCAGGACCAGGCCGGTCCGGCCCAGGTCCAGGGCCTGGGCCAGGGCGGCCAGGTAGACCTCGGTCTTGCCCGAGCCGGTTACGCCGTGCAGGAGAAACGTCCGGTACCGTCCGGCTTCCAGCGCCTGGTTCAGGACCGCGCCCGCCGCACTCTGTTCGGGACTCGAGTCCGGGACCCGGCCGTCGAAGTACAAGGCCCGGCCCAGGGCGTCCCGGTAGACTTCCCGTTCCTCGACCCGAATCCGATCTTTGGCCTTAAGGCGGCGGACTATCTCGCCGAGTGAAGGAAACCGGTCGCGCAAGTCCGGCATGGGCTGGGGGCCTTGGTCGGCCAGCAGGTCGAGCAGTTCCCGCTCTTTCGGGCCGATCCGAACCGGCGGAGCCTGTCCCGGCCATCGAAGCGAGAGCCACTTCCGGGTCCGGGCCCGAACCCGGTCGGACTGGAGCCGGGTTTCGATCCGGACCCAGCCCTTGGCCTCGAACCGGCGAAGCAATGCCAGGGCCTCGCCCTTTTCCCGGGCCAGACGGGCCATGGTCAGACCGGCCGGGCGGTTCAGCCGGGCCAGAAGTTCGGTTTCAACCCCGCTGGCCGGGCCCTGTTTCAGGATTCGTTCTCCCCGGGGCGTCAGGCGGACCGTTTTCCGGCTCATGACCTTCAACCCGGCCGGAAGTGCTTCGGCGATGACCAAACCCAGGGGGTAGTGGTAATACCGGGAGGCGAAGCGAAAGAAGGGGATCAGGCCGGGCATGAAAAGCGGTTCGTCGTCCAGGGGCTGGAGTATCTCCTTGTACTCGATCTCCCCGATCGACGGGTCGACGGAATCGAGCAGGTCCAGGACGTATCCGGTCACCCGGCGCGGTCCGAAGGGCACCAGGACCCGATGGCCCAGACCGATCCGTCCCGTCAGGTCCGGAGGCACCAGGTAATGGAAGGTCCCGGCCGCGGGTACGGCCACGGCCACTTCGGCCAGTGGAAAGTCCGGGCGGATCATTCCAGTTTCTTCCGGAACCATTCCATCATCTCTCGGATTTTGATCAGGTCCGGGTTCCGGGAGGGGGCCTGTCTGGCGGGCGGGGCCACGGTTTCCCTCACTTCATCCAGGTCGAAGGGACGGCCCGCGGTCTTGGGGTCCAGGTCCAGGTTCTCGAGTTCCAGGGTCACGGCCGGTCCGTCCTCGGGCCGCACGTCCAGCCGGCCCGGCCAGTCCACGGTCTGGCGGTAGGTCTGGTAGTCCGATGCGGAGACATGGTACCCGGGCCGCCCGCCCCGGGGGGGCAGAATGAGGCGGGTCAGATGCAGGGTCTCACGGTCGAACCAGACCTGGGGCGGTCGCGGGTCGCCGGAACGCGCTCCGATCACGTATACGATTCGCTTGTCGTCCCGGCCCAGGGCCACCTGTCCCGGATCGATACCGAAAGCGGCCAGCATGTCGCGCAGCCGGGTCGCGTCCGCTTCGACCAGCAGCCGAAAAAGCAGGAAAGGCTGGGGCCAGGGCGTGTCCGTGGCCTGATCCCCGACCATGACCAGGGTCTTCAGGCCGGCGGCCAGAAAGACTTCCTCCCGGTCGGGCCAGGACAGGTTCAGCCGAATCCGGTCCGGGGCCCGGAAGAAAACGATCTCCCGGACCCCGGGGCCTTGATCCGAAGCGGGCGGGGGGGCCTCCGGCCCGGACGGCCCCGGGGCGGGGATGGCAAACCGATAGGTCGCCTCGAGGGCCTCGATGTAGACCCGCCGGGCCGTGATTCCGGTCAGCAGTTCCTCGGCCGAAGGCAGGTAGGCCGCGAGCGGGGCGGGACGGGCCAGGAGGATCGCGACGACCAGGAGGACGAAGCCAGGCCCCGCCGGCAGGCCGGCCCGGGCCAAACGCTTCAGCCGCCGGAAAATGAAACGCTCCGGCACGATCTCACGGCCGCCGGAACGAACGGCGCGGCGGGCCGGATCGATCAACGGAACCGCCTGGGCTTGAGGCCGTATTTCTTGATCTTGTAGCGGATGATCCGTTCCGTGGTCCGGAGCAGCCGGGCCGCTTCGGCCATGTTGCCCCGGGCGCTCTTGAGGGAGTCGGAGATCAGGTCCTTTTCCACCTTGGCCAGGATGTCGGTCAGCGAAGCGGTCATGCTTGAAGACGAGGCCTCGGCCGTCTGCACGGTCGGCGGGAGGTGGTAGGAATGGATGACCCGTTCGTTCGAAACCAGGACGGCCCGTTCAATGCAGTTTTCCAGTTCCCGGACG
>JAHJTB010000184.1 GCA_018830135.1 Pseudomonadota bacterium
GAACTCGGACAGTTCGGCCACGGTCTGATTCAAAGGCCCCTCTTTGCGGGCGGTGATGTAGACCTTGGCCCCGGCCTGGAGAAACCCCTTGGCGATCATCCGGCCGATGCCCCGCGAGCCCCCGGTGACCAGGGCGGTTTTTCCCTTGAGTGAAAACAAATCCAGCATGGCGGTTCTCCTTCGTAAACGGTGTGTTTGGAGGCCATGTAACCTTGTCCCGTCGGGCGGGTCAAGTCAAAACGGCCCGGCGCTCCTTGTCGTGGCGGCCCCATCCGGGATATGGTGGACCAAAAACCCGGGAGCGGTATTATGGACGATTTTCCAGATTTCATGAAGAACCCGGCCAACGCCGTGGGGGCCGGTTCCCAAAGCGCGGGACTGGAAGGTTTTGTATTCGAGGGACGCGACGGCAGCCAGATGGCCTTTTGGACGGCCGGCCGGGACGGGGTTTCAGCCGAGCACGTTCATGATTTCGACGAGTACATGGTCGTGATCCAGGGGCGGTACAAGGTCGTGCTGCCGGACGGCGGGAGGACGCTGGGTCCGGGGGAGGAACTGCACATCGTCAAGGGTCTGCCTCATGGGGGCGAGTTCACGGCGGGGACGAGGACCATTCATTGTTTCGGCGGGCGCCGGGTCCGGACCTGAGCCGGGGATGAGTCAGCCCTTGGCGGGCTCCCGGGGGCGCACGTCGAGATGGACATCCCGCTGGGGATAGGGGATTTCGATGCCCGCTTCCTGGAAGCGGTCCCATATTTCAAGCAGGATCAGGCTTTTGACGTTGCTGATCCCGTTTTGCGGATCATCGATCCAGAAGCGGAGTTCGAGGTCCACCGAGCTGTCTCCGAAGCCCTTGAGATGGCAGACGGGCCCGGGCTCGTCCATGACCCGTTCCGTTTTCCGGGCCGCGTCGAGCATGAGGGCCATGGCCCGGCGGGGGTCGGCCTGGTAGGAGACGCCGACCGGCAGCTTGAGGCGGACGGACCGGGTGGAAAAGGACCAGTTGACCACCTGGTTGGTGATGAGGTCTTCGTTGGGGATGAGGTATTCGGTGCCGTCCCGGGTGATGACGGAGACGTATCGTCCCCGGAGGCTGGTGATCCAGCCGTAGACTTCGCCCAGCTGGATGACGTCCCCGGGCTTGATGGACTTGTCGACCAGGAGGATGATGCCGGCGACGAAGTTGGCGACTACCTTCTGCAGTCCGAAGCCCACGCCCACGCCCACGGCCCCGCTGAAGACGGCCAGAGCCGTGAAGTCGATGCCCACGCTGTCCAGCACGATCATGACGACCGCGGTGAAGACCGAGATTTTGATGATCTTGGCCAGGAGGACGTGTGTGGACGGGCTCAGGTCCCCGACGGCCTCGATGCGTTTTTCCAGGTAGTCCACCAGCCAGCCCGAGACGCGGAGCAGGACCAGGAGGATGACCACGGCCTTCATCATGGACAGAACGGTCAGATGAATCCGGCCGATGTTGAAGCCGAGGCCATCGAGGAGCCGGGCGGCCGGCGCGTTGAGGTCCAGGACATCCAGGGCGGCCAGGGTCCAGGCGGACAAGGCGATGAGCTTGGCCCAGAGGCGGTCGCGGATGATGGACGTGGCCAGCTTGATGACCACCCAGGCCAGGAGCAGATTCTGGGCCAGTTTCAGAATGAAGGCGGCCTGGACCAGGCGCTGGGCGGCCAGGATGCCGGCCGGCAGAAGCAGGACGGCCAGGACCAGGGGAAGCTGCTGAATGAGGGCTTCGAGAAAGGCGGCGATCAGGGTCCGGGTTGCGAGGCGGTCTTTGAGGCCGGAACGGAGTCGACGGCCGATGGGCCGGCCCACGGCCAGGGCCAGGATCAGGACGAAGACCAGGAGCAGGGCCTGAATCAGGGTCCCGGTGGTCAGCACGTCGGCCAGGACCCACTGTTCGAAGGCCTCCAGGGACTTGAAGGGCAGAAGCGCATCCATTCCCGTCACCTCGACGGACCGCCCCTCGGGGCGGATCAGGCCCGGTAGAAGGCCTGGTAGGCCCGGACGGTCATGTACAGGTCGGCCTTGCTGGATATTTCAAAGGGGGAATGCACGTTGAGCACCGACGGTCCGCAATCCACGATCTGCATGCCGTACTGGGCCAGGAACATGGCCACCGTGCCGCCGCCGCCTTCGTCCACCTTGCCCATCAGGCCGGACTGCCAGACGATATCGTTCCGGTTGAAGACGCCCCGCAGCCAGCCCATGTATTCGGCCGAGGCGTCCGAGGCTCCGTATTTGCCTCGACTGCCGGTGTATTTGCTCACGCAGGGTCCGTAGCCGAGCCGGGCGGCGTTGTATTTTTCATGGACCTCCTGGTAGTCGGGGTCCAGGGCGCCGTTGACGTCCGCGGAAATGGCCCGGGTTTCGATGAGGGTCTGGCGGAGGGCGGCCGAAGACGGCGTTTCGCCTCGGGCGGCCATGAGGTCGGCCAGGAAGCTTTCCAGATAGCGGGACCGGGCCCCGGTCGCGCCGTCGCTTCCGGTTTCCTCCTTGTCCACGTAAAGCGCGACGCAGGTGTATTCCGGGTCCTTGAGGGCCAGGATGGCGGCCAGGCTGGTATAGGCGCACATGCGGTCGTCCTGGCCGTAGGCCCCGATCAGGGCCCCGTCCAGCCCGACGTCCCGGGCCGGTCCGGCCGGGACCACTTCGAATTCGGCGCTGATCAGGTCCTCTTCGATCAGGCCCCAGCGGCGGTGCATCAGGTCCAGGATGGCCAGTTTGAAGCGTTCCTTGACCTCCTCGTCTCCCAGGGGCAGGGAGCCGACGACCAGGTTGAGCTTTTCGCCGGGAAAGGCCTCGGAGACCTTTTTGTCCCCTTGGACTTTGCCGGCCAAGTGGGGCAGGAGGTCGGAAATTGTCAGGACCGGGTCGTCCCGGTCTTCGCCCACGACCACGTCCACCATCCGGCCGTCGGCCTTGACCACGCGGCCGTGAAGGGCCAGGGGGCGGGACATCCACTGATATTTCTTGATTCCGCCGTAGTAGTGGGTCTTGAGAAAGGCCAGGTTGACGTCCTCGTACAGGGGCCGGGGCTTGAGGTCGAGGCGCGGGGCGTCGATATGGGAAACGATCAGGCGCAGCCCTTCGGATGATGGCCGTCGGCCGGTGACCGCCAGGACCATGACCTTGTCCATGAAGGCGGCATAAACGCGGCGCCCGGATCGCCCGTCGGAATCGAGGGGCTTGAAACCGGCCTTTTCCGCCCGGGCCGTAATTTCGCGGACGGCCTCGCGTTCGGTCTTGGCCGCGTCGAGAAAGGCCTTGTAGTCCCGGGCCCGTTCATCGAGTTCCGGTCGCTGGTCCGGCTTGAGCGCGTCCCAGACCAGGCGGGGTTGGTGTTTGAGCGCTTTTTCCAGTTTCTTGATTTCGGCCTTTTTCATCGGGCGACTCCATCAATGGATTATTTTCGTGGTGGTCAAGCTTCACGCGCCGGCCGGAAGGCCGGCCTGGATTCAGGAGCCCGGCCGGCTCGGCGGATTGAGCAGGCTGTCCCGAAGCCAGGGATAATCAAGACAGAGGCCCTCGATGGCCCGGCCCCCCGGGTCGGGCTCGGACTCGACGGCCATGTCCCAGGCGGCAGCCGCCTGGTCCGTCTTTGAAGCGGGCCGGTAATACACGTCCCGCCGGACCCGGCCCAGGTAGGTCACCCGGCCGGGCTCCACCCGGCCGGTAAGCCGGGGCGCCCGGCTTTCGGGCCAGACGATGTTCAGGTCCGTTCCCGGAGCGTCCGCCTCATGGCCCAGCAGCAGGACGGTGACCTCGCCGGCCTCGACCTCCCCGGCCGGGGCCCAGGCCAGGTACACATCCCCGCGACCCTGGCGGCGGAAGGTCACCCGGACGTCCCCGGGTTGGATCAGGGCCTGGTACCGGGCTTCGGCCGACGGGGTCAGGACCAGCCCGACCGAGGCCCGGGGCTGGACATGGAGGCTGACTTTTTCGGCCAGGACCAGTCCGATCAGGGACGGGTCGCCGTATTGGGAAGACGGGCTCCAGCCCGGACTCCGGGTCGGCACGCAGCCGCCCAGACAAACGGCCAGGGCGATTGACCACAGGAC
>JAHJTB010000018.1 GCA_018830135.1 Pseudomonadota bacterium
AACATGCGAGGCGGGCCATTCCCGCGGTTTGCCGCGGGAATCTTCCAATGCGCGCCGCAACGCTCGTTTCCCGCTTTTTGGCCTATACGTATGCTATTTTACGCCCGCGGCCAAAAATCGGTCCAACTTCGCGTTTCGCTATGCATTTCGACGCCTCGCTACGAACCCAACCGCAAAATTCGGGTTAAAGCAGTAAATCGGCCCCTCGATTTTCCTGTTTTCCTGGCGTCACGGTGCGAACGAATCGGGCTCCGGTTCGGTGGGACGACCATAGACAGTCTGGAGGCAGATAGGAAAAAAGTCAAGGATCAGGAAAACGTGCAGGCCGAAGGGGTTAAAGCAGGGTGGTCAGACCAGGTCGTTTCGGCCTTTCTTTTTCAGGGCCTCGACCAGGTCCCGAACATCCTGGTCGCGGTCCTTGTGGCAGACGAGCAGGGCGTCCGGGGTCTCGACCACGACCAGGTCCCGGACCCCGATCAAGGCCACCAGCTTGTCCGGGCTGTAGACCGCGCAGTCCTCGGCGTCGATGAACAGGCCCGTTCCCTGGAGGGCGTTGCCCTCGACCCGGGGCCAGTACCGGGCCGCGGCACTCCAGGAGCCCACGTCGTTCCAGCCGATATCAGCCGGGATTACGAGGACGCCGTCAGCCTTTTCCATGATCCCGTAGTCGATGGAGACGGCGGGCAGATCGGGGTAGGTCCGGTCCAGGGCGGTCTGAAAATCCGGTTCGTCGATGGAGGGGACCAGGGTCTGGAGCCGGCCGTGGAGTTCGGTGAGCAGACGGGCCATCCATTCGAGGATGGTCCGGGCCGGCCAGAGAAAGATGCCGCTGTTCCAGAAATGCCGGCCGGAGGCAAGGTAGGCCCTGGCCCGATCCAGGTCGGGTTTTTCATGGAACCGCCGGACCGCCAGAACCCGGACCCCGTCGGCCTCGAAGGCGTCCGCTCCGGTCTCGATGTATCCGAAACCCGTCTCGGGATACGAGGGCACGACGCCCAGGGTGACCAGGGCCTCCCGGGAGGCGGCCAGTCCGGCCCCGGCCCGGGCCAGGTTCAGAAAAGCGGCCGGTTTTTCAATGACGTGGTCCGCGGGCAGCACCAGCATGACCCCGTCCGGGTCGCGGCGGCGCACGACGAGGGCGGCCAGCCCGATACAGGGCGCCGTATTTCGGCCGACCGGTTCGACCAGGATATTGTCCGGCGGCAGGTCGGGCAGGAGCGATCGGACGGCCTGGGCGTGGGAACCGGCGGTGACGACGAGGATGCGTTCGGGCGGGACCAGGGGCCGGACGCGATCCACCGTGGTCCGGATCATGGGCTCGGGCCGGCAGACGCCGAGGAGCTGCTTGGGGCGGCCGGCCCGGCTCAAGGGCCAGAATCGGGTTCCGCTGCCGCCGGCCATGATGACGGCGTACAAGCGAACTGGGTCCATGGAATCCTCCGACCGGCCGGTTTCCGGCGTCCGGCCAAGTAAAACGACCCCGGGACGGGTCAGGGCGAGGCTTTTTTGATTTCGGCCAGAAGCTGTCTGGCCTGTTCGAAGTCGGGTTTAATAGTCAAGGCGCGACCGATGGACTCGGTGGCCTTGTCAGGCTGGCCCGCCTCGAGATAACAGCGGGCCAGATTGTAAAGCAGGTTTTCGTCCTGATCGTTGAGTTTGTGTGCCTTGCCGTACAAGGCCAGGGCCTGGTCGTATTTGCCTTGACGGCGAAGGCTGATGCCCAGGCGGTTGAGAATGTGCATGTCCCGGGGCCGTCGGCGCAATAGGTTGCGGAACATCTTCTCGGCCCGTTCGTGGTCCTCGTCCTGAAGCAGGCTTTCCCCCAGGTAATAGTAGGTTCGATCATTGTGAGGATCGAGGGAAAGGGCCTTTTCCAGGGCCTTGCCGGCCTCGTTCGGGCGGCCCAGGCGAAGGTAGGCCAGGCCGAGTCCGCTCTGGGCTCGGGGCAGCCATTGGTCGTATTTGATCGCCTCCTCGAACGCCTCGACGGCTTCCGAGTACCGCCCCAGATCGAGATAGGCCTGGCCCATTTCCGTGTGGATGCCGGCCATTCGTGTTCGGCCTTGAAGCATGGTCTGCTGGTATTGGGCCAGGGCCTCCTCGGGTCGGCCTTCGTCCAGGAGCCGATCCGCCTCGGCTTCCGACAGGCCCGGCCAGCGGCCCGTTTCGTCCTTGTCCAGCACGTCCTGGACGGTGTCCAGGATGGCCGGTTGGGTCAGGGGACGAACCAGCAGGCCGTTAACGAACAAGTCGGGGGAGCGGGTCAGGACGTCCTGCTTTTCCTGCGGAACGATCAGGACGCAGGGCAGGCCGGCCGAACGCGGATTTTTCCGGGTTTCCTGGATCAGGGTCGGGCCGGACAACTCGGGCAGTTCCCAGGCGGCGAAAATGAAATACAACGGCCTGAAGCGGATCAGGTTGAAGGCGGCCTTGCCGTTCATGACCGTCGTGATGTTGAGAAACCCGTTCCCGCGCAGGGCGTCTTCTATGATCTGGGCCTCGGATCGCACTGCAGCGGCGATGAGGAAGTTTGTTTCCGGGCTGGCCATGAAGTGATTGTATCCGATTTATGTGAGTAAAATCAATATAAAAAGCAACATCTCGCGTAATCAGTCCATGAACGGGGGCCTCGATGATTCCAGCCGCCCCCCCGGCCTTTGGCCGAAGGATGACTCCGGCGCCGAATCCCGGTATGTATGATGGCCAAGGCGTCGGTCGGAAGCCGGAGGCCGAAGGCCGCGGCGGGTCGGTTTGGGACGGCCCCCGATCACGCCGGGATTACGTCTTTCACCAACTTCGGCTTTACAGGATCGGGTTTTTGAGATTAAATAGTCATGGATGAGTCCACGTCAGACGCTATACCGGGACCTGGCCGAGCGGCTGCACGCCGTGGTGTTCGATTTCGACGGGACCCTGGCCCGGCTCGAGATCGATTTCGATCTCATGCTGTCCCGCATCCTGAGCCTGGCCGAGGAGTACGACTGGCAGGCCGAGGGTCGGGAAGTCCGTTATGTTCTGGAAACCACGGCGGCCGTGGAGGCCGACCTGCTGGCCCGCGACCCGGACGCGGCCCGGAACTTCAGTCTGCGGGCCCGGACGATCATCGAAAACATCGAACTCAAATCCGCCCGAGAGGCCGCTCTTTTTTCGGAAACCCGGCCGGTCCTGACCGCGCTTCGGGCCCACGGCCTGAAACTGGGGCTGATCACCCGGAATATCAAATCGGCCGTCCGGTTGGTCTTTCCGGACCTGGGCGATTTTTTCGGCACTTTTCTGGCCCGGGACGACGTGGTCCGGGTCAAGCCGGACCCGGGCCACCTCCAGGCCGCCCTGGATGTCTTGGCCGTGCGGCCGAAAAACACGCTCATGGTCGGCGACCATCCGATTGACGTCAAGACCGGGATGCAGGCCGGCACGCTGACGGCCGGCGTGGCCTCGGGTCGGATCGGGCGGGAGGAACTGGCTGCGGCCGGGGCGGACCTGACCTTTGATCATTTGGGCGAACTGGCCGAGTATCTGCTGGGCAACTGGTGGCCCGGCCCGTCCTTCAACGGCATGGTCCGGTTCGTACCCGTGGACCAGCCCCCCTCGTTTCCCCATCAGGACGACCGTTCCCCGGAGCCGGTCCCGACCGACAAACCGCCGGGCCCCGGGCGTCCCCCGCGATTATAAGGCGGTTTCGGCGTCCGGCCCTCGGATCAGGAAGCGTCTTCCCAAAAAATATCATGGGCCTGAGCCAGGCGGGGCAGGTCCAGTCCGAATTTTTTCGCGGTCAGCCAGGCCGACCGGATACCGGTGTATCCGATCAGGCGATAGGCGGTCTGTTCGAAGTCCTCGGGCTGGTTTTCGAGAAAGTCCCGGGCCGACAGCTTGGCCCGCCTCAACCTGCCACCGGCCCGGCGCCCGAAATTGGCCCCGGGGCCGCCCAGGCCGGCGGCGACGTATTCGGCGGCCCAGGCCGGGTTGTCGGGCAGAAAGGTCTCCCGGCGGCCGCCCAGGGCCAAGGCCAGCTTCATGGTCTCCTCGGATGTCTCGCGCAGGAAACTCCCTACCTGTCCCCTACCCGACATCTCCTTGGTCCGCAGCAGGTACGTGCCCAGGAGGCTGTAGACTTCGGCCATGGTCCCGGCCAACTGAACCCCGACGGGGTCGTCGCAGACGTAAACCGAAAAGCCCGGACTCCAAAACAGGTTGGCCAGGGCGTTGGCTGCCGCCGGCGGGCCGGCCAGGACCAGGTCCCCGCCCCGGGCCTCGACCAGCTTGGCCGGGGTGACCGGTCCGGAGAGCACGAACAGAGTGATGTCGTTCCGTCCCCGGGCTTCGAGCTTGTCCCGGGCGATCTGGATCGGCAGGCGATGGGAGGCCTGGTCGAAACCCCGCGTGGCGATGATCAGACTGACCGGCTGCTGGGACTCCTCCAGGAGGCGGCCCACCTCTTTCTCGAAAAGGTCGGACCGGGTGGCCACGATGACTTCGGTGGCCTTGCGAAAGGCGGCCTTGCAGTCCTGGGTCATGAAGACGTTTTTGGGCAGGCGAATCTCGGGAAAGTCAACGGGATGGGTCCGCGTATCGGCGATGCTCTCGACGATTTCCTCCCGGGGGTCGTACAAGGTCAGGCTGCTGTTCAGGTATCGCTTGTCCTCGAGCGTCCGGTTACCCACCAGGCAGGCCAGACCGTAACCCCAGGCCCCGGCTCCCACGACAACGATGTTCTCCTTGGCCGAAGGGCTGTACAGTCGCCGGTCGGCGTGGGTGGCGAAATACTGGAGGCCGTTTTCGGCCAGGACCTTGGGCAGGCGTCCGCTCCGGGCATGGCCGACGACCTTGCGGCGGGCCAGCATGGCCAGTCCGTCGGCCACCACCTCCTCCAGGTCGTGATCGATGATGAAGTCCTCCAGGTCCGGATCGCAGCCGAAGTTCCGGCGGTGGTATTCCGTCACGGCCTCGAGTTCGGCCCGGGTCGCGGCCGTCAGATCGCCGCCCCGGCCCCGGGCCCGGATCAGGCCGCGGGCCGCCAGATGGGAGGCCATGACCTTTTTGGCCCGGGCGATCTCCTTCATGCTGTCCAGGGCCACGAACTCGTCCTTGTGAAGGCCGCCGGCGTCCTGGGACCAGAGTTCGTTCAGTTCGGACAACAGCTTGGGACGGCAGAAGCTGATGTAGGCCCGGCCGTAGAGCCCCGACAAGGCCCGGACAAAGGCCCGGATGGGCCGGTGGGGCGAACGCAGCCAGTTGCGAAAATAGGGCAGGCCGTTGATCCAACTCAAAGCCCCGGCCCGTTGGGACAGACTCAGGTCCTCGGGCAGGGCGCTGTAGCTGAGACCCACCGGCTGAACCAGGAGGTCCTTTTCCGTGGCCAGCGCCCCCTGCAGGGTCACCAGCCTCCGGGGATAGCGGAGGCTGCCGTCCCGGGTGCGAGCCCCGCCCGACCAAGCCTCCAGAAAGATGCCCTGCATCTTGCCCAG
>JAHJTB010000185.1 GCA_018830135.1 Pseudomonadota bacterium
CAAGCTCTCGCTACCGCCCCAGTCTCCACCGGAAATCTCGGCAGGCAATCTCGGGACTGTGGTGAAGACCTTTTGAACCGTTTCCTTGTTTTTCAGGGGGTTACAAAAACAATACCCCCCGAATAGCGAAAGTCGGGCTAAGAAACTTGATTCTCTCAGGTGCCTTGCCTGGTGAAAACGGTTCATTCATGGCGGTCGGGAAGGCTGAAAGACCCTCACCCCTGACTAGATCAGGGGTGAGGGGGGGAGCCCCAAATCCAATATCGTTCATCCCGCCGAAGGCGGGCACACATGAGCAATACCCAAAGAGCGTGGACTCGAAATCAGAACCCGTTTCTGCCCCCATAACCTTTTGGCTTTGGCATAAGGTCGAACACTCGCCATGGCATTCAGACTGCCCTGGCTTTATTTATCCGTTTTTTTATGAATAAATCGCTCGAACGATAGAGGTGCTTGGAGATGATGATCCATGATTCCGGGTTGGCGGCCAAGGGATATTTAAGCACCAGGCACAAGCGCAGGTTCGTCATTGCGGCCGGCGTGTTGGGTGGAGTGGCGGTCTTGGGACAGATCCTCCTTCCGTTTATATTCATGATATCCATAATGATGGGTGGATTATTTTCATCAAAAAGGTTTCAGCCTTCTGGCTGACCGGGACGGCATCTGGCTGATCTCATCATCCACGGTGGGGTACTACCGGCAGGGGCGCCTCAATACCCTGATGGACGATCAAAGACTGGGCGATATCTCGCGGCCCTTTTTTTACAGAGGCTCGCCCGCGGTCGTGGCGGTCACGCCGGACGGTGCCGGGCCGTGGATTTTCGAGAAGGGGCAGTGGCGGTCCGGCGGCAGTCTGGCCCTGCCGACCCGGGAATGCCTGTACGGGATAGCCGGTCAATTACAGGTGTTGTGCCGGGGAGAATCGATCCACATCTTCGTCCAGGCCGGGAAGACGATTCACTACCGGACCGGTACCACCATATCGGAACACGGAGAGGCGGTATGGCAGCCGGTTCTGGTGGCGGCCTTCACCGAGAACTGGCAGCGCCTGGGGGACCTGGCCGTTCGAACGGTGGTGGTCGATGCAACAGGCGCCTCGAACGGTAAGGCGGATTTCGAAATCAGTTAGCCCGAATCGTTTCTGCTCCGGATTTCACGGCCGCGGCAGGCGCGCAGCCCGCGGTTGGATCGGAAGCCGGATCATAACGGCTTCATGAAATCGGGCGCATGAACATGCAGGGCGGGCACGTTCCCCGCAGTTTGCTGAGGGGAGCTTTAATATGCAGACAAAATTCCCCGGTCCGTTTGACCGGGCAAGGGTATTGGGCTACTATACCTATCGGTTGGAAATCCGTAAAAGCAAAGCGGTCGAGAACAACCCACAGGCTTGCCGCCCGCTCCCTGGGTGAGCCCGCAGGGGCCCGAGGTACGGGAGATGCGGCCCTGATCGCCCGATCAAGCAAACCAATGAATGGAGGATATGCGATGTCTGCCAATTTGAACCCGGAACTGTTCGACCTGAGAATGTCGGAACAGTCCCAGCCGCTCATGGACGCGGTCAAGAAGCACATCAAGGAAAACGTGGAACCGATCACCGAGGAGTTCTTTCAGCTCCAGCATGAGAAGGAAGACCGCTGGTCCTGGCACCCGCGTCAGCTGGAACTGCTCGAAGGCGCCAAGGCCAAGGCCTCGGGTCTGTGGAACTTCTTCCTGCCGACTTCGGAGATCGGCCGGGGCCTGACCAACCTGGACTACGCCTACATCGCGGCCGAACTGGGCAAATTCCAACTGGCCTCCGAGACGCTGAACTGCAGCGCGCCCGACACCGGCAACATGGAAGTGCTCGAGCGGGTGGGCACCGAAGCCCAGAAAGAGAAATGGCTCAAACCGCTGCTCAACGGAGAGATTCGCTCCGCGTATGCCATGACCGAGCCGAACGTGGCCTCGTCGGACGCCAAAAACGTCAGCACCACGGCGGTGCTCGACGGCGACGAATGGGTCATCAACGGAGAAAAATACTATATATCCGGGGCCGGAGACCCTCGCTGCAAGATCATGATCACCATGGTCAAAACCAATCCGGACGCACCATCGTCCAGGCAGCAGTCCCAGATACTCGTGCCCATGGGCACCCCCGGAGTGGAAATCCTGGGCCCGATGCATGTATTCGGCGAAGACGGCGCGCCTCGCGGACACATGCACATCAAGTTTGACAACGTGCGCGTGCCCCGGGAAAACGTCCTGCTGGGCGAAGGCCGGGGGTTCGAGATTTCGCAGGTCCGTCTGGGCCCCGGACGGATTCATCACTGCATGCGCTCGATCGGCCAGGCGGAAAAGGCCCTGGAACTCATGGTCCGGCGCGGCGGCACCCGGATCGCCTTCGGCAGGCCCCTGGCCAAGCTGGGCAAGAACCTGGAAGTCATTTCACGGGCGCGTATCGACATCGACGGCATGCGCCTGATGGTGCTGCAGGCGGCCAAGGCCATGGACGTGCTGGGCAACAAGGAGGCCCGGGTCTATGTGAGCGCGGTCAAGGCCATAGTTCCCGATAAGGTCTGTCAGATCATCGACGCGGCCATCCAGATACATGGCGCGACCGGCATATCCAAGTGGACGCCCCTGGCCGGCATGTACACGGACATGCGGCATCTGCGTTTCGCGGACGGACCCGACGAAGTCCACCACATGGTCGTCGGCCGGGCCGAAGTGCAGAAGTACGGCCTCTGGTAGACCCGGACCTTATTCATTGAAACCGGGCGGGCCGGGATGATCCCGGCCCAACCGGGGTAACGATTCAATATAAGAAACTCCGGAGCGGATGACCGCCCCAGCGTGGAGTATCGTCGACATGACGGATTCAATACCATCGGACGCCATTCCGGTTCGTTCGGGGGAAGACCTGGACTGGCCGCGGATCGAGGCGCGCCTGAAGGCCGAGATGCCCGAACTGGAGGGCCGGATGTCGGTCTTCCAGTTTCCACGGGGCCACGCCAACCTGACCTATCTCCTCCGATTCGGAGATCGCGAGCTGGTTCTGCGGCGGCCTCCCTTCGGGCCGCTGGCCCCGGGCGGGCACGATATGATCCGGGAGTACAAGGTGCTCTCCCGTTTGTGGCGCCACTTCGATCGCGCGCCGCGGGCCTATCTGATCTGTGAAGACGAAAGCGTGGCCGGGGCCGTCTTTTTCGTCATGGAACGACGGACCGGCGTGGTCATCGACGGGCCGATTCCGGACGAACTGGCTCATCACCCCGAGGTGGAGCGCCGGGTCAGCATGGCCCTGGTCGAGGCCATGGCCGAGCTGCACGGCCTGGACCCGGCCGAGATGGGGTTGATGGACCTGGGCAGACCCCACGGCTTTGTCCAGCGGCAGGTGTCGGGCTGGCATAAACGATGGCATCTGGCCAAGGAGGGGGAACTGCGGCTGTTCGACCAGGTTCATCAACGCCTGGAACGATCGATACCGGAACCGCCGCGAGTCAGCCTGGTGCACAATGATCTGGGACTGCACAACTGCCAGTTCGATCCGGCCGATCCGGACCGGGCCAAATCGTTTTTCGACTGGGACATGACCACGGTGGGGGACCCGCTGATCGACCTGGGCACCCTGCTCAACTACTGGCCCGAGCACGGTGACGACTATATTCGCAACCGCAAGGAGAATCCCGATCTGACCCAAATGCCGCCGCGCATCGACATGATCCGGCGGTATTCCGAGCGGACCGGCGTCGAGGTCGACCGGGCCAGGTGGTACGAAGCCTTCGCCCTGTGGAAGACGGCCGTGGTGGTCCAGCAGATCTACATCCGTTACGCCCGGGGCCAGACCGATGACGAGCGTTTCGCCCGCATGAACCAACACCCGCCCATCCTGGTCCGGCTGGCCTCCGACACACTGGAGGATATCGGGTTGTAGAAAAAAGGAGTACTGTTCCGCCCCGGGAAGAGTTTCCCAATATCTTTCGTATGGTATTAACCGTGACGGCTCCCGTATCGTCCTCGATGAGGATAAGGCCGGGTTGAAAAAAACTTCTGGGCGCCGGTCCCTCGGGAAGCCGGAAGGCAATTGGGTTTAGAAACGGTTACTGCTACTGGGTCAGGTTCAGGGCGGGCCGGACTTCTCTGCGGAACACTTGCGTATGCGGATTTATCAGCCTCCTTTGGCGCCTGCGGCGCCTTACAAAGACGTCACCTACAGGCACCGTCACTGCGAGATGCGAAGTGGCGAGGCAGTCTGGCGCCCCCTGGACTTCCCCGATCATTTCCGGGCTAGCCTGGAAACGGGCAGTAAAAATCCCTCCGAGAAAAAAAATAGCGCGGCTTTGTCCGGATCTGACAATGGCGCCGGGTAGACTCGCCATAATATGGGTATGGGGGTGACGCCATGGACCGTCGTTCCTTTTTGTCTTCCATGGTGGCGGTTCCCTTTGTGGGGGCGGTGACCAGACACGAGATGGACGAGGCCAGGGATGCAAAGGAATACCTGCTCAACCGGTTCTCTGTGGCCGGGCTGCAATGCTATCGGGGGCCGGCGCTGATTGGGCTATTGAAGGCGGGCGACCTATTGACCATGACCGCCGAGCCGTTAAACAACCATGACGAGTTCGCCGTTCGCCTCGAATGGGGGGGCGATAAACTCGGATATGTCCCCCGGTCGGACAACCGCCACATCAGTCGCCTGATCCGGCAGGGGGCGCGACTCGAGTGCAGGGCCGTGAAGATTTGTCCTGAGGCAGGCCCCTGGAATGCGCTTCGGGTCGAGGTGTTCCTGTACGTCTGAAATTTTCGCTGGCGGATGGGTAGGTGGGGAGATTGCTCTCCCCACCTACCCGACAACCAGCGGGAAGACGGGTGGTCGGCGGAGGTCAGGGGGCATGAAAAAGCGGTCGCCGTGGCCGTGAGTGTATTCCCGGCGGCGCACCAGACTGCTTCGTCGCTTCGCTCCTCGCAAAGACGGCGTTTTCAGTGCAACCAGGGCGAAGACGATCCGGTTCATGGAAACCTCCTCGGTGTTTTCGCGGATTCGGGGTCAGGAATGCTTGAACCCGCCGACCTCCTTTTCCGTCATGGGGATGGATACGGGGCGTTTTTCGAAATGCTCGAGGGCCCGGCGCATGTCGTCGAGGAGGAGCGAGGCCAGGTCGCGGCTGACGCCGTGTCGGACGAGAATCCGCTGGATGACCAGGTCCTGCCGGTTTTTGGGCATGGAATAGGCCGGCACCTGCCAGCCCCGGCCGCGAAGCCGGTCGGCCATGTCGTACAGGGTAAAGGGATGGTCCTGGTCTTCCTTGAGCTTCCAGCACAGGCCCGGGATGCCGCCCCGACCGTCGTAGATGATTTCAAACGGACCCATTTTCCCGATGGCGTCGGCCAGCCAGGCCGCGGTTTCGTAGCAGGCCTGCTGGATTTTGCGGTACCCTTCCCGGCCCAGCCGCAGGAAGTTGTAATACTGGGCCACAATCTGGCCGCCGGGCCGGGAGAAGTTCAGGGCGAACGTCGGCATGTCCCCGCCCAGGTAGTTGACGCGGAAGATCAGGTCGTCGGGCAGGTAATCCTTGTCCCGCCAGATGACCCAGCCCACGCCCAGGGGGGCCAGGCCGAACTTGTGGCCCGAGGCGTTGACGGATTTGACGCGTTCGAGCCGGAAGTCCCAGACCATGTCCGGATCGACGAAGGGCGCCAGAAAACCGCCGCTGGCCGCGTCCACGTGGATGGGAACGCTCAGGCCGGTGTCTTTTTCCAGGCGGTCGAGGGCCTCGGAAATCTCCCGGACCGGTTCGTAGGCGCAGGTGAAGGTCAGTCCCAGGGTGGGCACCACGGCAATGGTGTTTTCGTCGCAGTATTCGACGGCCTGTTCAGCGGTCATCATCAAACGGTCGCCTTCCAGGGGCACTTCCCGGTGTTCGACGTCCCAGTACCGGGTGAACTTGTGCCAGCATATCTGAACCGGGCCGGTGACCAGGTTGGGGCGGTCGGCCGGCTTGCCTTGGGCCTTCATCCGCTTCCGCCAGCGCCATAACAGGGCCAGGCCGCCGAGCATGGCCGCTTCGGAAGACCCGGTGGTGCTGCAGCCGATGGTGTTGTCAGCCGCGGGCGAGTTCCACAGGTCGGCCAGCATGTGGACGCAGCGGGATTCGATCTCGGCGGTCTGCGGATATTCGTCCTTGTCGATCATGTTCTTGTCGATGCAGTCTTCCATCAGCCGATGAATTTCCGGCTCCAGCCAGGTCTGGCAGAACGTGGCCAGGTTCTGTCGGGAGTTGCCGTCCAGCAACAGTTCGTCGCGCACCACCTGGTAAATGTGCCTCGGGTCGTGTTCCCGATCGGGCAGGCGGTATTTGGACAGGCTGGTCGACAGATCGGCGGAAGCGAATACGTCGTCCAGCAGGGAGTCTCGAACCTTGTCCTTTTCATGAAGTCCCATGAATCAACCTCCTGATGATTTTTTTAAATTGGTCGAATAAGCGGTCAGCCTTGTTTCCAGTCCGGTTTTTTGACGGCCTGCATCAACATGGCCAGACCGATAAAAATGATCAGGCCGGAGGCCACCAGGGCCACATAGAGAACCGGATTGCCCACCGGCAGGTCGGTTGGCGGGAAAAAGCTGACGATGAAAGCGAAACTCACACCCAGCAGGCCGATGCCGGCCACCGCGATCATGCCCGGGACGCCGCCGGGTATCCGGTAGGACCGGGGCAGATCGGGGCGGGAGATGCGCAGCTTGATGGCCGCGGCGTACATCAGAATGTAGACCACCAGGTACAGGGTGATGGTCATGGCGGAGAGGACGAAAAAGGCCACCGAGACGTTGGCCATGATGAAATACAGGCAGGCCAGAACGCTGACGATGGCCCCCTGAATCAACAGGATGTTGATCTGAACGCCGTTCTTGTTGGTTTTGGCCATCAGGGGCGGGATGTCCCCGTTGCGGGCCGTGGCCAGCAGTCCCCGGCTGGGGCCGTCGATCCAGGACATCACCCCGCCGATGGCCCCGAATGCGCACAGCAGTCCGATGAAAGGCGTGATGAACCCGATGTGAAACTTGTCCAGCAAATGGGTGAAGGCCTGCATCAGCCCGGCGGTCAGGCTGATCTGGTCGGCCGGCACCACCGCGGCCACCGAGAGCGATCCGAGCATGAACAGCAGAAAAATGATGGTCATGGCCAGAAACATGGATTCGGGAAACTGTCGGCCCGGCTCTTCCAGTTCGTTGGCGTGGACCGCGTGGACTTCGACCCCGGCGAACAACAGAATGATGCCGCCCAGAAAAGCGATGCTGCCCAATCCGGTGATGTGCGGGAAGAATCGGGCATGGGCCCCGTGCGACCCGGCCGGGGCGAATTCCAGGGGATTGCCCATCAGGGCCCATAAGGCGCCCAGGACAATGATCAGTATTCCAGGCAGAACGGTGCCCAGCAGGACGCCGTATTTGGTCACCGAACCGGCCGCGCTCGACCCGGACAGGGTCACCAGCGTGGCCGCCCAGTAGCAGATCAGGATCACCGCGCCGGTGAAGACCCCCTGGTCGGCCAGGCCCGGGTCCATGAACAGGTAGGCCAGGGCGCCGGCGGCAAACCCCAGAACGGTCGGGTACCAGACCACGTTTTGAATCCATTGCAGCCAGATCGCGGTAAACCCCCAGCGCGACCCGAAGGCCTCCTTGACCCAGGTGTATACCCCGCCGCCTTCCCGGCTGAATGCCCCGCCCAGTTCGGCGGCCACCAGCGAGGCCGGAAGCAGGAACATGATCGTGGAAAAGAGGATGTAAAAGACCATGGACAGCCCTTCCTTGGCCATCATCGGCAGCCCCCGGAGGCTGACGACGGCGGCCACGGTCATCATGGTCAGGGTGAAGACGGTCATCCGGTTCTTGCCCCGCGGCCGCGTCATTTGAACATCCCTCCTCGGTTTATCGTTTGGTTGGGTGAAAAGACAAAACGCCAGGCCCGAAACGATCGGCGGTCAGAGGCGGCCGCCGCCGGATCGGCGAATGGTCAAATCCGCCGATTCCGGAGTCGCGGGAGTACGGGACGTGATCGATCAAAGTGCGTCCCAGGAGGCTCGAGGTCAATCAGTTCCGCCAACCCGTAAATCAACCGGATTCCGGCTGCAACGCTTGACCCAAAGCCTCTGGCGACCTGACAAAGTGAGGGTATATTAACTTGTTTTCGGAGAGGCTTCAAGATAATGTCAAAAAAGTGTCCCTAATGAATTCGTTCGATCGAGGCCGGCGTCATATGCTCCGCCTGCGCCTCCGCCCAATCATCAGGTCGACCGCGGGGTCTGCCGGTCGCGGCCGTCGATCGCCTCCAACCGCAACACGTGGTCGTCCTGAAATGAAAGCGGGACGGCTTCAGAGGTATGGTCGAAAAATGAGATGCGTGCGCTTGATTCCATGGTTCCTGGTCCTGGCCGCCCTGGCCGCGGTCTGGCCGGAAGGCCCGGCCCGGGCCGCTTATCCGGCGGGCGGCCGTTCCCTGCCCGCGGTTTCCGAAGGCGGGCTGCTGGCCCGGTACGACGGCCCCCGGCCGACCCTGCTCGAATCGCGGCCCGAGTTCCTGGCCGAATTCGTCAAGGCGCAAAAGGCCCAGGGGTTTTGGGACCAGGCGGACCGGTTGCGGGCCCTGGTAGAGCCCCTGAAACAGGACCTGGGGACCCGGTACGAACTGTCCTTCAGCCCGGCCTCGGAAGGCGTGAACCTGGTGACCTTCCTTCGGCTTCTGGCCGTCTGCGAGCGCCTGGCCCAACTCGATCCGCCGACCCTGGCCGATGAGGTCTGGCTGGCCGGAGGATACGGAACCCTGGCCTTTTTCACCTCGAGTCCGTTTACCGATATCTGGTCGGAAGGTTTCAAACACAAGGCCGACCGGGCCGAAGGCGACGTCAGGGCGATTTTCCAGGGTCTGGACAAGCTGTCCCGGGACGCGTCCCGGGCCTACTTCTGGACCTGCAATCAGGTCCTCGATCGTAAGGACCTGACCTCGGAGGCCGCGGTAACGATCCTGAGGAGTCTGGCCGGGCGGGACGACGACCCGGTCCTGGCCCTTCAGGCCCGCCGCCTGATGGCGGTCCGGGAACCGACGGCCCCGATCAAGAACGCACTCATCCGTGACGCCGTCCGGAGGGGCTATTACGATACGGCCGAAGCGGTCTGGAAGACCCTGACCGGGAAGGATAGAAAGGACCCGTCATATGCCGAGGCGGCCGAGGCACGTGGGGAGGCCATCCGCTTCGAGGCCCTGGCCGGGAAGACCGATTACGAATCGCGCCTGAGCCGGGCCGGAATTCTCATGGACTTCGGAAGGCCGGGGGAGGCCGAGCCCTTGTACCGGACGCTTCTCGATGAGAACGACCGGCCGATCGCGGCCTGGACGGGCCTGGCCAAGGCGGTCTGGGAGCAGAACCTGAAGAATGCGTCGGGGCCGCTGAACATCCTGGATCAGGCCGCCGGCCGGACCCGGGCCCGGGAGGCCGACTATTACGAACTGCGCATCGGTCTGTCCTACGTGGACGCGATGCGAAAAGCCTCGGCCGACGGCGGGTCCGAAGCCCTGGGCCGGGGGCTGAGCCGAATCGGGCCCCTGGTCGATGAATACCGGGCCTTCAGGCCCGTCATGGCCGGGCTCTGCGGCGTCTGGCTCGAGTTCATGGACCTCATGTTCAACAGCAGCGGCAAAGGCGCCGAGTACGGGACCGTGGCCTTGAAACGGCTGGAGGAACTCCGCCTGGCCCATCCGCAAAGTCCGGACGTTTACGCCGCATGGCTTCCCCTTTTCATCCTGGTTCGAGGTCCGGAACGTTCGATCCGGGAAATGTCCGCGGCCATGCCCGCCGGGCTGGACGAGGCCGCGCGTCTCCGGCTGCGCCTCTGCCGGGCCGGGGGCCTGATTGCCGCGGCCTGGAGTCGGGGGGAGCCGGTCTGGCTGGACCGGGCCGCGACCGAACTCGAGGCCGTCGATGACCGGGGGCCGGCCGCGGAGAGGATGCGGGGGGACCTGCTGGCCCTGCGAGGCATTCTGGAACGGAAGGCGGAGATGGGCCGGCGGGCCCTGGAGCACTACCGCCTGGCCCTGGACCGGGCCCGAAGCCCGGAGCGGCCGCTGCTGCTGAACAACGTGCTCTTTCTGGCCTTGAGCCTGGGCGGGCCGGGCCCGGCCGAGGCGGCCTACGCGGCCGTCCGGCGTTTGAGGGTGGACGGCCGCAAGCAGGCCATGCTGCTGCCCAACCAGGTCCGCTGGGTCCGGGAAAGCGGCGGGCGGATTTCGGCCGGGGACGTCCTTTCGGGCCTCGAGGCGGAGACCGGGACCTCGGCCCGGGCCATGGCCCTGGTCCTGGCCGGTCAGTTGGCCGGGGATGAAAAAGAACGGGCCGGCCTGTGGGCCCGGGCCCGGCAAGAGGCCGGGCCGTGCCGCCCCGGTCCGTTGTACCGGCCCTGCTACCGCCCAGGCCCGGTCCTTTCTTCCGGCGCCTTCGATTGGCAACTGAAATATGCTTCGAGGAGCGGACTGGGCAACGAAGTCGGGCTGGACTGGGAGTTCTGGCTCATCCATGGCGCCGGCCGGGACGCGAGCCTTGGCGGCTGGCCTTCGGAAAAGGAACTGCGGCCCGCCGGGGACCCGGCCGGATCGCTGAAGGCCGGCCCGACTCAGAACGAAAACTGATCCCCGGTGATGACCGCCTGGCAGGCCTCGACGACCCGAGGGTCGTAGAGCCTGCCTTTGTGCGCTTCGATTTCGTCAAGGGCCGCCTCGATTCCCAGGGCCGGACGATAGGGCCGGTGGGAGGACATGGCCTCGACCACGTCGGCCACGCCCAGAACCCGGGCCTCGATCCGGATCGCCTCCCCCGTCAGCCCCCCGGGATAACCGGACCCGTCCATCCTTTCGTGGTGCTGAAGAACCACATCGGCCACCGGCCAGGGAAAATCCACCCCCTTGAGGATTTCGCGCCCGACCTGGGGGTGGCGCTTGAGCAGGGTGAACTCGGCCTGGTCGATTTTGCCCGGCTTGACCAGAATCTCGGGCGGAACGGATATCTTGCCGATGTCGTGGAGCATGCCGGATATCCGGATGCCTTCGATCTGAGCGGACGGCAGACCGATCTTTTCGGCCATGGCCCGTGACAGCTCGGTCACCCGGCGCTGATGGCCCGAAGTGTAAGGGTCCCGGAACTCGACCGCGGCGGTCAGGGCGCCGACGGTCCCGTTAAGGACCTGCGTCAGAGACTGGACGCTTTCCTGCAACTGCCCCCGGGCTTCGTTCAGATCGAAGATCAAGGTTCGTTCCCGGATCACCCGCTTGAGACGGATGAGCAGTTCGTTGTTTCTGAATGGCTTGAGCAGGAAATCGCTGGCCCCTTTTTCGATGACGTCCTTGTAGTCCAGGCCCCGGGGATTGCCGGTCATGACGATGACGTCGGAAGCGTATTGGGCCTTGATCCGTTCGAGCAGTTCGATGCCGTTCAGGCCGGGCATCAGAATATCGGTGATGACCACGTCCATTTTGAAGTTTTTCATCAGCCTCAGGGCGGCTTCCGCGCTGGCGGCCGTCGAGCATTGATAGCCCGCCTGATTAAGGAAGCTTTTCAGCAGGAAGCGGACCGATTCCTCGTCGTCCACGACCAGCACATGCTGGCGGCTGCGCGGGTCGGGGGCATCTTGCGGGGCCTGATCCTGATCGATCACCAGGGCTTGTCCATCCGAACCGGGGTTCAGTACCTCATTCTTTCGATCCATCGTCTTCACCGTTTAGTGAACCGTCAACCGTCCTGTTCATCCAGAACGGCGCGGATGGTTTCGGCCATTTCCCGGACATCCAGCGGTTTCATCAGAAAGCGCCTGATGCCGAGGGCCAGGGCCGCTTCCCCGCTGATCTGACTGCTGAAGCCCGTGCACAGCAGAATCGGCAGGTCGGGCCGGGTCTTGAGCATGGCCCGGGCCAGATCGGTCCCGGACATCCGGGGCATGGTGTAGTCCGTCAGGACCAGGTCGACTTCATCCGGATGGGTTGCGAAAAAGGACAAGGCGTCGAGGCTCGAGTTGAAGGCGCTGACATGGTAGCCCAGACTCTCGAGGATCATCCGGCCCAGATCGCTGATGGCCGCCTCGTCGTCCACGAAGAGTATCCGCTCGGTTCCGCGAGGCAGCGGGCGGGTCTCGTCCTCGACCGCTTGCGGCCCGGGCTCGAGGACCAGAGGCAGGTAGACCTGAAAGGTCGTACCTTGGCCCGGTTCGCTGTATACCTTGAGGTCGCCCCCGTGGTCCTTGACGATGCCGAAGACGACCGCCAGGCCCATGCCCGTGCCTTCCCCCGGGGCCTTGGTGGTGTAAAAGGGCTCGAATATCCGGTTCATGGTTTCCCGGTCCATGCCGTGGCCGGTATCGCTGACCGTAAGGCGGCAGTAGGGAGCGGGGGGCAGGTCCAGCGGCCGGGATGCGGTGGTCTCGTCCAGGTCCACCCGGGTCAGGGAAACTTCCATCCGGCCTCCCTTGCCCCGCATGGCGAATTCGGCGTTGGCGCACAGGTTCATCAGAATCTGATGAATCTGGGTCGGGTCGCTGTTGACCACCAGGGGCTCGGTATCGATGGTCTGGGTGATTTCGATGGAGGTGGGCAGGGAGGACCTCAAAAACTTCAGGGTCTCCTTGATGACCGGGGAGATTTCCACCGGCTGGCGGTCGCGCTTGCTCTGGCGGCTGAAGTCCAGTATCTGCCGGACCAGGTCTTTGGCCCGCTGGCATCCTGCCAGGACCTGGTCCAGGTAGCGTCGTAGTTTCCCGGCCTTGGGCGCGCTCATGGTGGCCAGTTCGGTATAACCGATGACCGCGGCCAGGATGTTGTTGAAGTCGTGGGCGATGCCGCCGGCCAGGGTTCCGATGGCCTCCATCTTTTGGGACTGGCGCAGTTGGGCCTCCCATTTTTCCCGCGCCTCCTCGGCCCGCTTGCGCTCGGTTATGTCCAGGAGAACGGTGGCGAACCGGCCGGGTTGCAACTGGAAGGCGTTGATCAGGAAGTGGCGGTCCAGGGTTTCGGCGAAATACTCGAAGGCTTCGGGCCGGCCCGTCCGGGCGATACGGCTGTACCGTTCAAAAACCGACTCGATATCCCCGGCGGGAAGGAACCAGTGCCCCCGCCGGCCGACCACGTTTTGGGCCTCGAGTCCGGTCATCTCCTCGAAGGCCCGGTTGATGCCGATGCATACGTAATCGCCCAACCCGCTATCTTCATCCGGGCCCGCTTCGTGAAGGATCACGCCGGCCAGGCTGTTCTCGAACAGGCCCCGGTACCGGGCCTCGCTTTCCCGCAACGCCTCCTCGGAACGCTTGCGTTCCGTGATGTCGGTCTGGATGGACACGGAATAGAGCAGCCGGTCGTCATCCCGGACGGCACTGGCGTTGAGCAGCATGGTCCGTTCCCGGCCGCTTTTGGTCTTGACCGCGATCTCTTC
This sequence comes from Pseudomonadota bacterium, assembly GCA_018830135.1. Taxonomy (GTDB): domain Bacteria; phylum Desulfobacterota; class Desulfarculia; order Adiutricales; family JAGVGV01; genus JAHJTB01. Next base: position 13,444 of record JAHJTB010000185.1, read on the forward strand.
GTTTTTCAGGGCGCCCGAAGCCTTCCAGCGGGCGAGAAGTTCGGCGGCGCGTTCCCTGGAGGAGGCAGGGTAAATGGTGGTCAGGAGCGGCTTTCCGACCAGTTCGCTCTTGTCGTCATAACCCAGGGTGTCCAGGACCGACTGGTTGACGTTCAAGATCAGGCCTTCCGGCGAGATCATGTAGCAGCAGTTGGAGTCGCGTTCGAAAAACTCCCGGAACCTGGCTTCACTTTCCAGCCGCTCCCGTTCGGCCCGTTTCAGTTCGGTGACGTCCACGGCGATGGACAGGAGCCGCATTCGGCCATCAACGTCGATAGGTTCGCCGTGGTAGATGGCATGGATCGGACGCCCGTCCCTGGCGTGAAGCGTCAGACCGAGGTCTTCGACCCGCCCTGTTTCCCGGAGCATCCCGGCCAAACGGTCCCGGTCTTCGGCCCAAATCCATCCCAGGTCCACGGAGGTCCGGCCGATGACTTCCTCCCGGGTGAATCCACAGGTCCGGAGGAAACGGTCGTTTACGTCGAGATAGATTCCGTCTTCGATCGTGGAAATGGTCATCATGACCGGGGCCGAGTGAAAGGAGGCCGAAAACTTCATTTCGCTGTTGCGCAGGGCCGCCTCGATTTGTTTGCGGCCGGTCACGTCCCGGGCCACGATCTGGACGGCGGTTCGGCCCCGGTAGTCAAAGGGGACGCCGACGATTTCCAGGTCTTTTTCCGTCTCATCCAGGCATTGAATTCGTTGTTCG
>JAHJTB010000554.1 GCA_018830135.1 Pseudomonadota bacterium
AAGATTGGAGTAACATTTGAGACGGGTGAGGACAACAGGTTTCACGCTGATAGAACTGATGATCGTAGTCGTGATCATCGGCATTCTCGCCGCAATGGCTATCCCGAAGTTCATGACTGTGGCAGCTCGGAGTAAACAATCGGAAGCAAAAAAGATCCTGAAACAAATCTATGTCAACCAGCGGGCGCATTATCAAGAGACTGAAACCTATTGGGATCCGGGTGGTGTGGTGCTAACGCCAGCCAATCCGAATGCCTACAAAGATATACTGGTAGAACTGATGTCAACCTCACGCTATGCGTACAGCATAGTAGTGAATGGCGGTAGTTTCGTAGCAACCGCTACCTGCGCTGCCCCCGGGTTGGATGATGACCCTACACCTGATGTCTGGACTATAGACGACGCAGGGAATCTTGCAAACACTTCGGACGACGCATCGAGTTAGCACTATTGCGATTTGCGATACGCCAAGGGCAAAGTGAGAGAGTTTGAACGATCCTGAGCATGGTTTAAACAGTGATTTCGAACAAGAGAAGGAGACATCACAAAATCGATTGTATTGCGTCGCAAAGGGATAAACAGAGGGATGAAAATTTCTCGCAAAGTTTTCGCCGATGGGCGTGATCTTTGCAGAAGTTGCCGAGGAGAGAAGAAAGGAAATCGAGGAATTCGGAGAAAGAAGCAGAAACCAAAATCAACTCAAAGCTCGTAGGAGGGCAAAGATGTTGTCAAAGTTCCACAAATCCCAAAAAGGCTTCACGCTGATCGAGCTCATGATCGTCGTGGTCATCATCGGCATTCTTGCCGCGCTGGCAATTCCGAGATTCATGACGGCGAGCACCAAGTCGAAGCAGTCAGAAGCCAAGCAGATCCTCAAGCAGATCTACGTGATGGAGCGTGCGTATTTCCAGGAGTACGGCACCTATACGGCTAACCTGACCACGATCGGCGTCGAGATTATGGCGGGTAATCGCTACACGTATACAGTTCCCACTGCCGATGCGACCGGATTCACCGCTATGGCTAACGCGCCGGATCCCGGTATCGACGATGACGCAACGGCGGATACCTGGACCATAACCGACGCCGGAACGCTCACCAATACAGTGAACGACGTCATAGGCTAAGAAGACTCCGCGCAATTTGCGAACGTGTGGAAGGGCGGCGGCCATCAAATGGTCGCCGTCTTTCTGTTGTCAGGGTTTGTTGAAAAAGTCTCGCGTAACACAAAGGCCGTCATCGCGAGGAGCGAAGCGACGTGGCGATCTCTATGTCGACTAAGGCTGCACCCTGCGCTGTCAGGAATCCTTTCCTGACAGCTGAGTAAATCGGGCAGGAAAGGATTCCTGCCCGCGCGAAAAAGCCGTCATCGCGAGGAGCGGAGCGACGTGGCGATCTCTGTGCCGCATCAAAGTGCACACAGGAGCTGTGCTCCTGTGAGTGCCGCAGAGAAGAGCGCAGAGGCACAGCCTCTGCTTGCACATGTGAGGACCGCGGAGATTGCCACGCTTCGCTCGCAATGACGTGGTTCGGGTTTTTCAACAAGCCCGTAAGCAAGCACGGCTCCACGCCTCATACTGGAAGCCTTCGATTTTCCGGGTTGCATAATGTTTTGATTTGACATTGGATAGCCGGCTCACTAATTTCGTTAAATGAATCCCACACGTTCCATTTTGGCACTTCTGATTTTCGTTGGGCTCGCCACGCAGTCTATTTCTGCTCAGACCGAGATGATCGATTCGATCATCTTCCCAATAATCCCGACAGAGGCGCTCACAGAGGCGCTTAAAGGCATCAAACTGACTCCTGATGACATTCCATTCCGCACAGATAATGTCGAAATCGACTCGTTTCGCCTGCCAATAGTCGACAGACTCACAGAGCATCCGTTGGAGCTGATAGATTTTGCGAACGACATATCGAGACTTCTTTTTGAAGAAGATGAGGCATCGCTTGAGAAACTCCTCGGGTTCGATTCGAAAGCGTTTCTCGCTCAGGAGAGTATCTGGCGTAGGAGCTGGCCTGAGCCAAGGGGAGTCTCTCTTGATTATCCATCGTTTAGCAGAGAGACAGGCTGTTTCGCCGAGTGCATCGATGGGATCAGGAATCATTTCGAGACAATTTATCTCGTCACTTCCGAAGTCAGATCCGGGATTGACCGATTCAAGATGAAGCTGACTGCCGAAGAGCTCGCATTCGTGATCGATACATTTCCAGAGCTGCTTTTGGAAGACATAGAGGATGAATTCAGACCGGTTGACGAGCTGGACAGCCTGCAGAAGTATGAGGAGGAGCTCTCGAAGCGATTCATGCCGATAGCGCTGAAGCTGGTCGGAGATTCTGGTGATGCCTCTGAGATAAGATCGCTCTCATACGACTATGTTCTGACGATGCATGAGACTTCACTGAAGATGATCGAATTCATCAGAAGGGCCTGCAAGTGCGACGGCACAGAGTTCCAATACGAAGTGCAGAGTCCTGTCGGCACAATTGCCATCGGCGGCTATGGCCGCAACGACTATTATGGCAGCTATGCGTTTATCCTCGATCTCGGCGGCAATGACCGCTATGAGTTGGAGTCTATCGAA
>JAHJTB010000186.1 GCA_018830135.1 Pseudomonadota bacterium
GGTCGGGGACGGCATTATGCCCGAGAACGTGGGCCGGGGATACGTGCTCCGACGGATTCTGCGGCGGGCCGTCCGCCACGGCCGCATGATCGGTTTGACCAAGCCCTTTCTGCACGATGTGACCGGCCGGGTCGTCGAACTGATGGGCCGGGCCTATCCCGAACTGATGGACGGGGCCAGCTATATCAAGAAGGTGATCCAGAGCGAGGAGGAACGCTTTTCCGAGACCCTGGACAACGGGCTCAAACTGCTGTCCGACGAGATGGACCGCCTGAGGGATTCGGAAGGACGCATCATCTCCGGGGAGGTGGCCTTCCGGCTCTACGACACGTACGGCTTTCCCCTGGACCTGGTCGAGGACGTGGGCCGGGAGAACGGTTTTACCGTGGACGTGGCCGGCTTTGACCAGGCCATGGATACCCAGCGGGCCCAGAGCCGGGCCTCCTGGAAGGGCAGCGGCGAAACCGCCGTGCCGGCGCCCATATCCGACCTGACCGCCTCCGGCTTCACGACCGAGTTTCTGGGCTACCAGGGCCTGACCGCCGAATCGGAACTGGTCCTGCTGATGAAGGACGGAGACAAGGCGGACCAGGCCGGAGCGGGCGATGCGGTGGACCTGGTTTTCGCCCGGACGCCGTTTTATGGGGAGTCCGGCGGCCAGATGGGAGACACCGGACGGGTCCGGAGCGAGGGGGCCGAGGTCGAAATCACGGACACGCTCCGGTTTCCCGGAGGGATCGTAGTCCACCGGGGCCGGGTCGCAAGCGGTGAAATCCGTCCGGGCCTGAGCTTCAAGCTGGAAGTGGCCGAGGCCCTCAGGCGGGACACCATGGGCAACCACACGGCCACCCACCTGCTGCACAAGGTGTTGCGGGAGGAACTGGGCGATCACGTCAAACAGTCCGGTTCCATGGTCTCCCCGGACCGGCTGCGTTTCGACTTCACCCATTTCGAGCAGGTGCCCCAGGAATTATTGGAGCGGATCGAGCTTCGGATCAACGAAAAGGTCCGGGAAAACCTGCCCGTGGGCGTTTCAGTCATGTCTCACGACGAGGCTTTGCAGACCGGGGCGGTGGCCCTGTTCGAGGAACGTTATGGAGACGAGGTCCGGGTGGTCAGCGTGGGCGACTTCTCCATGGAGCTATGCGGCGGCACGCATGCCGAGCGGACCGGGGATATCGGGGCCTTCCTGATCGTTTCCGAAGCCTCGGTCGCGGCCGGCGTCCGCCGGATCGAGGCTTTGACCGGCCGGGGGGCCGTCGAGGCCATCCTGACCGAGCGGCGGCTGCTCAAGGATGTGGCCGAGCGCCTGAAGACCTCGACCTCGGATGCGCCGGAGCGGCTGGACCGGGTCCTGTCGCGCCAGAAGGAACTCGATCGCGAGATTGAACGGATCAAGCAAAAGGCCGCGGCCGGCCAGTCGGACGAAGTTCTGGACCGGATCGAGGAGATCGGCGGGGTCAAGGTCCTGGCGGCCCGGGTCAAGGTCGAGGACCCCAAAGCCCTGAGGGAAATGGGCGACCGCCTCAAGGACAGGATCGGTTCGGGGCTGATCGCCCTGGGCGCGGAAAACAAAGGCAAGGCCGTGCTGCTGGTGATCGTCACCCCGGACCTGCAGGGCCGTTTTCATGCCGGCGACATGATCAAGGCCATGGCCCGGGAGGTCGGCGGCGGCGGCGGCGGCCGGCCGGACATGGCCCAGGCGGGCGGGCCCGATCCGGAAAAGCTGGATCAGGCCCTGGCCCGGGTCCGCGAGCTGGCGGCCGGGAAATGAGGTGCGCATGAAGATACTCGTAGTGGGAGGGGGCGGCCGGGAACACGCCCTGGCCTGGAAGCTGGCCCAAGGCCCCCGGGTGGAAAAGGTCTATTGCGCCCCCGGCAATGCCGGGATCGCGGGCCAGGCGGAATGCGTGGCGGTCGGCGCCGAGGACATTGGGGGCCAGGTGGCCCTGGCCCGGGATAAAGCGGTCGATCTGGTCGTGGTGGGGCCGGAGGCGCCCTTGACCCTGGGCCTGGCCGACCGGATGGCCGAAGCGGGCATCCGGGTCTGCGGGGCTTCGGCCCCGGCGGCCCGCATCGAAGGAAGCAAGGGTTTTGCCAAAGACCTGATGAAAAAGTACGGCATTCCCACGGCCGGGTATGCGGTCTTCGAGGAGTACGGGCCGGCGGCCGAATACATCCGGAGCCGGCCGGCGCCTATTGTGGTCAAGGCCGACGGCCTGGCCGCGGGCAAGGGGGTGCTGATCTGTCCGACCACCCGGGACGCGGTCGAGGCCCTGGACCAGATCATGAAGGCCCGGGCCTTCGGTTCGGCCGGGGACCGTGTGGTCGTCGAGGACTGCCTGGTCGGCGAGGAGGCCTCCTTTCTGGTATTCACCGACGGGCGGACCATCAAGCCCATGCCCACCTCCCAGGACCACAAGGCCATCTACGACGGCGACCAGGGGCCCAACACCGGCGGCATGGGGGCCTATTCGCCCGCGCCGGTGGTCACGGCCGATCTGCACGACGAGATCATGGAGCGGATCATGCGGCCGACGATCGAGGCCATGGCCGCGGAGGGCTGCCCGTACAAGGGCGTGTTGTACGCCGGCCTGATGATCGGTGAGAACGGGCCTCAGGTGCTCGAGTTCAACGCCCGGTTCGGCGATCCCGAGTGCCAGCCGCTGCTGATGCGTCTGAAGACCGACCTGGCGGAGATTTTCGAGGCCATCATCGAGGGCCGGCTTTCGGACGTGGAAGTCGAATGGGACGAGCGGGCGGCCTTGTGCCTGGTGCTTGCCTCCGGCGGCTATCCGGGAGGGTACGAAAAAGGCCGCGTGATCTCCGGGCTCGACCAGGCCGGCCGGGTCGAGGACGTGATGGTTTTTCACGCGGGCACCGCCGAACGGGACGGCCGGATCGTCACCAGCGGCGGCCGCGTCCTGGGCGTGACCGCACTGGGACCGGACGTGGGCCAGGCCATTGATCGGGCCTATACGGCCGCGGAGATGATCTCCTGGCCGGATATGTACTACCGCCGCGACATCGGCCGGAAGGCCTTGCGGCGACTGGGGGTCTGAATTATGACCCGACCCGTCGTGGGAATCGTCATGGGAAGCGATTCCGACCTCGAAGCCATGAGCGGAGCGGCCGAAATGCTGGAAAAATTCGGCCTGCCCTATGAAATGACCGTGGCCTCGGCCCACCGTTCGCCCGACCGGGCCGGCCGATACGCCAGAACGGCCTCGGAACGGGGCCTGAAAGTCATCATCGCCGGCGCCGGTTGGGCGGCCCATCTGGCCGGTGTGCTGGCGGCCGAAACCACTTTGCCCGTCATCGGCGTGCCTCTGCCCTCCTCCCCGCTCAACGGCATGGACGCGCTCCTGGCCACGGTCCAGATGCCGCCCGGCATACCCGTGGCCACCATGGCCCTGGGCAAGGGCGGCGCCCAGAATGCGGCCATTCTGGCGGCCCAGATACTGGCCCTTGCGGACGAAAAGCTGGCCGGCCGGCTGACCGACTACAAGCTGGAACTGGCCCGGGGCGTGGAAGACAAGGCGGCCAAGGTCGAGGCGCGTATCAAGAAGTAATGAAAACTGGAAAACTAGAGAAAAATAGGTGACTGTCCCTAGTTTTCTTTGAAGTTCTCGTTAGTTTCCGAATGACAAGGAGGATACCGTGGGGCATGACGACGCCGCCGGCCGTGCGGCCTGGCTGGAACAAGTCATCGTGGATTTCATCGAACGTTCGCCGGAGAACACGCTCCAGCCGCCTTTTGACGAGCCGGCCTTTGATACGCCGCTGGTCGGTTTTTCGAAGGGAGGCGACCCGCTTTATCAGGACTACAAGGAGCATGTGGGGCCTTTTCACTGGACCCCGATCGAGGCGTTCGAACTGGCCTTTCCGGACGTGAAGGTCCGGCCCGAGGAACTCACGGTCGTCAGCTACATTCTGCCTCAGACCCGGGCCACCAAGGCGGACAATCGCAAGGAGACCCGTTTTCCGGCCGAACGCTGGGCCCGGGCCCGGATCATGGGCGAGGAGGTCAATGTCAAGCTGAGGCTGCATGTCGTGGCCGCGCTGACGGAACAAGGCGTCCAGGCCCTGGCCCCGGTCCTGATTCCGCAATGGGAGTTCAAGACCGGCGGTCCGTACGTGCTGGCCTCGACCTGGTCCGAGCGGCACGCCGCCTATGCCGCCGGCCTGGGAACCTTCGGTCTGTGCGACGCCATGATCACGGCCAAGGGCAAGGCCATGCGGGTCGGGTCGGTGATCGCCCGGATCGACGTGCCGCCCACGCCGAGGCCCTATCAAAACCACCGGGAATACTGCCTCTTCTTCACCCAGGGCACCTGCAAGAAATGCATCCCCCGCTGCCCGGTGGGGGCCATTTCCGAAGCCGGCAAGGACAAGGCCAAATGCATGGCCCACCTCTGGCCGGGCACCGCCGATTACGTCAAAGCCAACTACGGATTCGACGGGTACGGCTGCGGACTTTGCCAGACCGGGGTGCCCTGCGAATCCAAAATCCCGACGGCCAGGGATTTGGACTAGGACCCCGCCAAAGGACGTTCATGCCGCCCGTTATTTTCGCGGACCCAGGACTGCTTGTGCCGGCCGGCATCCAGCCGGCCATCGATACGCTCCGGTCCGGAGGCCTGATCGCCGGGCCCACCCAGACCTTTTACGGGCTCATGGCCGCCGCGGACCAGCCCCGGGCCCTGGAGCGGCTTGCGGCCTTGAAGGGCCGGGAGGGGAGCAAGCCCCTGCTCCTGTTGTTGGACGGCCCGGAGCGCGTGCCGGTCTACGCCCGGGAGACCTCCGCCTCGGCCGCTCGCCTGATCCAGGCCTTCTGGCCCGGACCGCTGACGCTGTTGTTTCAGGCCGTGGAAGGTCTACACCCGGCCCTGGCCGGCCCGGACGGGCGGGTCGGGTTGCGGGTCGAGGGCTTGCCGCTGGTCCGGACCCTGGTCCGGGCCCTCGGCCGGGCCGTCACCGGAACCAGCGCCAATCCCGCCGGCCGGCCCCCGGCCGAGACCGCGGACGAGGTCCTGGCCTATTTCGGGGAGGGGGTGGACGCGATCCTGGACGGCGGCCCCCGGCCCGGCCCCCTGCCTTCCACCCTGATCGACGTCGCATTGGACCCGCCGCGCCTTCTCAGGCCCGGGGCCGTGTTCACGAGCCGCATCCAGGCCGTCCTGCCGGAGCTGAAAACGTGATCCGGCGACGACTGCCGCCCGAAGACCTGGTTATATATGAAGTTCGGGGCGAGTGGGACGAAGCGGAACGGGGGGAATTGGGAAGCGGGTTCCTCGGGTTCTGGATCGAAGGGGGATACACCTTCCTGTTTTTCAGCGCCCTGGCCGACGGAGAGGTCGAGCGCCTGCTGGCCGCGGCCCGGGGACTGGAACTGCGTTACGTGCACCGGATGAAATACAGCCAGTGGCAGGACGGGGCCGGATTCGCCGCCTTTTCCGTGGGACCCCTGGCGATCGTTCCGGCCTGGGAAGAAGTCCCGGACAAGCCCGGGAGGCGCGTCGTCCGGATCGACCCCGGCCTGGCCTTCGGCTTCGGAGGACACCCGACCACCCGGGCCTGCCTCGAAGCCCTGGTTCGGATTTACAGTCGTGAGCGCCCGGCCCGGGTCCTGGACCTGGGCGCCGGAACCGGCGTGTTGGCCCTGGCAGCCGCCCGGCTGGGGGCCACACAAGCCCTGGCCGTGGAATACAGCCACCTGGCCGCGGAGACCGCCACGGGCAACGTGGAACTCAACGGTTTGCAGGACGTGGTCCGGGTGATCAGGGGGCGGGCCGAAGACCACCTCGATTTTCAGGCGGAACTGGTCATGGCCAACCTGCACTTCCGAGTACA
>JAHJTB010000187.1 GCA_018830135.1 Pseudomonadota bacterium
AAAGATCGGGTCCGCCGATTGGGCCGCCGCGGGCGCCAGGAGCATCAGGCAGACCAGTCCGGCAGCCAGAAAGCCTGGAATGGACGCCTTCGCCGCCGAGTGCACTATATGGATACGGCTCATGTGATATCGTCCTGAATCGAGGTCCGGGACATGGCCCCCTGCATTCGAAGCGGCCTGGATCATCCCGGGCCGGATCGGGCGGCCCCTGACCTGGAGTATAAATCAAAACGCCCCTCGTTGGAACCCCGGCCTGCCGGCCTGGAAAGGGATTCATGACCATCGACTACGTACACGGGTATACGCCGCGCGAAAACACGAGACTGATCGACCAGGCCACGACGCTGACCGACCTGCTGCATGGCGACACGGTCTATCCTCCCGGAAGCCGGGTTCTGGAGGCCGGATGCGGCGTGGGGGCCCAGACGGTCACCCTGGTAATAAACAGCCCCGAGGCCCAATTCACGTCGATCGACATATCCGAGACCTCCCTGAACGAGGCCCGCCGCCGGCTGGCCGAAACCGGGTCGGACAACGTATGCTTCCAGTGCGCCGATATCTTTCGGCTCCCCTTCCTGCCGGAAAGCTTCGACCACGTCTTTGTCTGCTTCCTGCTCGAACACCTGGCCCAGCCCGAAGAGGCCCTGCGCCGCCTGAAAGCCCTCATCCGGCCCGGCGGGACCATTACCGTCATCGAGGGCGACCACGGCTCGGCCTACTTCCATCCGGACGATCCGGACGCCCACCGGGCGATCCGGTGCCAGGTCGAGCTTCAGGCCCGGGCCGGAGGCAACTCGATGATCGGCCGCCAGTTGTACCCGCTGATCACGGGCGCGGGCTTTGACCGAGTGAACGTCTCGCCGCGCATGGTCTACGTGGATTCCAGCCGGCCGTCGCTGGTCGAGGGGTTCACCCGGAACACCTTTACGGCCATGATCGAAGGCGTCCGGGACCCGGCCCTGGAACTGGGCCTGGTGGACGAGGCGACCTGGACCCGGGGCATCGCCGCCCTGTACCGGACCGCCGAAGCGGACGGCACGTTCTGCTATACCTTCTTCAAGGGCGTCGGCGTCCGGTCCGGGGCGGCCGCATCCTCTTGACCCCGGCCGGGCCGGGCAAGGGTGCGTTCAACCCGGACGGACGCGCCGGTTCAGCCTGGACAAAACCAGGCCGCAAACGGCCATGAGCCCCACGGTCAGCGCGGCCCAGGGGACCAAGACGCTCATATGGTCCATGGCTTTGACGTTGACGATGAAATCGTGCATGACCCCGGCCCCGACAAAAAAGGGCCAGATGGCCAGCAGGTTCCGGGTGAGGCTGAAGACCGACTGATACAATATCCCGACGAAGAACAGCTTCAAGGCCCCCTGCCACGGATCGGCTTCCAAGGGAAGCTGGGTCCCGGCGTGCCACAAGACGTAAACCGCCGAGGTGACCAGGATGGCCGGGATGATGCCGAAGGCCTTTTCCAGCCGCAGGTGGATGAAGCCGTAATAGAGAAACAGTTCGAACAGGTTCCCGGTCAGCAGGACGAACATGCCCCGGCCCAGCAGGACGGGATCGATGCGGCTCGGATCGGCCTGGGACAGGGTCTGTCCCACCATCATGGCCCCCAGGGCCAGGTTCAGGACCAGACTCGATTTCCAGCGTTCCCGGGTCAGCCCCATGGCCGACGGCCCGGCGCGTTCGACCATCAGGGTCCAGGCCCAGGGCAGGGCGAATCCGAGTCCGGCCCAGATGAAGACGAAGGTGACGACGCGGCCCGGCCAGGAACCGTGCGGCAGCAGGAGCAGGAGCAGGCTGAGGAGAAAAGCGGCCAGCCCCGCGGCCAGGGCCGCCCAGGTGTGCCGGGTCGGCTGCCAGCGGAAGTTGAAGGCCTGTTTGCGGCGGACGATCAGGGCGGCGGCCATGGCCAGGGCGGCCATGATGATCAGGGGCGTCATGAGCGGTTTCTCCTTTTTATACAATCCACAATATTCAATCTTGTATATATAAGATGATCACCTTTCTGAAAACTTGCCGGGGGGGAAGCCCGCCAACCAAACAAAAGGATTCTTTCCTGCATGTCGAACATGCCCGCGGCTCGCCGGGTCAGGATTCGACCTGGTAGTGCGGCTGCCGCCTCAATAAACCCCGGAAAGCACCTGGTCCAACACCTCCCGGGTCCACTCCAACTCGGCCTCCAAATGGGCCAGGCTGTGGTCGAAAATGGCCCCGGCCACTCGGGGGACCTCCCCCCGGGCCATGTTTTCGTCCTTGTGACCGGCCAGGTGGTCCCGCACCGCTTCCAGCCAGGTCAGCTTTTGGGCCAAATAGTCGGCCACCTCCTCACGGGGCAGGGAATCGATGAAAAAAAGGCCCAGGTCCAGAATGAAATGCTGGCGCTGGGGCCGGGTCCAGACCTGTCGCAAAAGGTTGAGGAATTCGGCCCGGCCGGCCGGTGTGATTTCGTAGATGCTCCGCGAGGGCCGGCGTCCCTGGCGTTCGGTGGCGATCATGTCGACAAAGCCTTCGTCGGCCAGCTTGCCCAGGGCGAAGTAGATGGAGCCGAAGGCGATGTCGGTCCAGTCGCCCATGTGTTCTTCGATCATTTTTTTGATTTCGTATCCATGGAGGGGCTGGTTCCGGAGCAGGCCGAGTATGACGAGTCGAGTGGACATGGTTTGCGGGCCGGCCTCCCTTAAACCCGGATTTTGCAGTTGTCTTCTACCGCGGCGTCGAACTGCCTGCGGCAACGCTCGTTTCCCGATTTCCGGCCGCGACGTATCCAGCGGTACGCCCGCGGCCCAAAATCGGTCCAACTTCGCGTTTCGCTATGCATTTCGACGCCTCGCCACCAACTCGTCTGCAAAATTCGGGATAAATAGCTTTAATATACAAGCTTGTATATACAGTGGCCTCGACCGCATGTCAAGCCCGAAATGCTCCCCGGCCATCACCGCCCATTCGAAATGGCGGCGGACGCATTCGTCGAAGCCGGGGCCAAGACGCCGACATTGTGTTGACCGTCACCGCGATCCGGGCTAACATAACCTGACACGGTCGCTATACCGCTTCGTTCATCCAGGGGGCCTTGGCAAAGAAACGAGGCGGAAACGCGTTCATCATCCATTTGGACTTGAGCGAACCAGGTCCCAGACTTGTCAGCCCCGGACGAGCTTTTCTTTTAAGGCTCGATTGATTGATGGAAAAACCGAACGATCTTCCGGCTGAATTCCGGGAAACCGAAGCCGCCCTGCTGCGGTCACGGGTCTGCCTGCTGCTGCTGGTGGGCGGCCTGGTCTTCGCCGCCTTCGGGATCGTGGACTACCTGGTTTTCCCTTTTTATTTCAAGTCGTTCATTGTATACCGCCTGGCCGCCGCCCTGGTCTGCCTGGCCTTGTTCGTCCTGGCCTGCTTCCGGGACCTGGGCCGGTGGAATTTCCCTGTCGGAGCGGCCGCCTTCTACGTAATGGGCGCCGTGGTCATCAAGATGGTCATCGACCTGGGGCCTTCGGGCGTGATGTATTCGGTCGGCCTGAGCGTCCTGCTGTTGGTCTTCAACGTGATCATGATCGCCGAGGTCAAGTGGCTGGCCTTTCACAGTCTGGTCCTCTGCCTCGCCTTCTTCGCCCTGGTCCCGAAATCCGACGATCCGACCATCAGGACCCTGTATGTCAGCAACCTGATCATCATCGGCTTCACCCTGGCCATCCTGCTGTCCGTGGCCTGGATCAACCGGCAGTACCGGTACCGCGAGTTTTTGGCCCTGCATGGGCTGCGGGAGGCCCGGGCCGAACTGAACCTGTCCAATTCACGGCTGCGGCAGGCCCTCAAAGACGCCCAAACCCAGTACCGCCTCATCGTGGACCGGGCCAACGAGGCCATCACCGTGATTCAGGACGGGCGGTTCGTCTTCTGCAACCCCAAGGGCCTGGAAATCACGGGCTTCCGGGCCGACGAAATCACCGGTTTTCCGGTTTCCGGACTGCTGCCGCCGGATGACCCGCCGCTATTTGATGATTCATGGCCCGCGGGGCGGGAGGCAGGGGATGAGGGGCTCGTGCCGCGGACCTTCAGAATTTTGGACCGCCAGGGCCGGTCCAAGTGGGTCGAAGCCACCGCCGCCCGGCTCGACTGGGCCGGCCGGCCCGCCGCCCTGATCATGTTTTCCGACGTCACCCAAAAAAAGGCGGCCGAAAGATTGCTCCTGGCCAGCGAGGAACGCTACCGCAAGCTCTTCCTGAACTCCCCGGACGTCATATTCACTTTATCGGCCGAGAGCGGCGCGATCATCTCGATCAACCCGGTTTTCGAGACCATTACCGGATGGCGGGTCGAGGGCTGGATCGGCCGGCCTTTCCTGGACATCCTGAACCCCGACGACCGCGAGTTGGCTGAAGCCAATTACCTGCAAGTCCTCGGCGGCCAGTACACCGCCCCTTTTGAAATACGCGTTCTGACTCGAAACGGCGAGTACAAGGTCGGCGAGTTCATCGCCGGACCGGAAATGATCGACGGCCGGGTGGTGGGCGTATTCGGCTTCGCCCGGGATATGACCGACCACATCCGGGCCGAGGAGGAGGTCCGGGCCTCGCTGAAAGAGAAGGAAATCCTGCTCAAGGAAATCCATCACCGGGTCAAGAACAACCTGACGGTGATCTCCAGCCTGATCAACCTCCAGTCCAGACAGATCGACGACCCCGGCCAGGCCGAGACGTTCCGGGACCTGACCCACCGCATCCAGTCCATGGCCCTGATCCACGAGATGCTCTATCGGTCCGCCAATCTGGCCGACATCGACCTGACCGATTACGTCCGGAACCTGCTGGAAGCCCTGACGGGCGCGTACTCGAACCCCCGGATTCGGACGGTGGCCAATGCGCGGGCCGGGGGCCTGTTCCTGGACCTGAACCAGGCCATTCCCTGCGCCCTGGTCCTGAACGAACTGGTCTCGAACGCCTTCAAGCACGCCTTTCCGGGCGACCGTGCCGGCCGGCTGGAGATTACCACCGGCCGAAACGACGACGGCCGGTTATGGGTGGAGGTCCGGGACGACGGAGTGGGTTTTCCCGAGGGCCTTGATTTTCGCGATACCCGGACGCTGGGGCTTCAACTGGTTCGGGACCTGGTCGAAAAACAGCTTCGGGGCCGGGTGGCCATGGCTTCGGGTCCGGGCACGACCTTCACCATCGAACTATAGCCCGTTTTCCATTTCAGTCCGGGTGTTTCCTCAGGACCACCTCCATGGAATACTCGCCGTCGCTGTGGACGTCCGGATCGTCGATGGTGTGCCCCTCGTCGCGGACCGCGGCTTCGAGCAGGTCGTATCCGGACAGGGTCCGTTCGATCAGGGGTATCAGGCCCAGGGTGTCCGGGGGGTCGTCCCGGTCGAGCAGGAAAAAGCGGCGGTGGTCCGGGTTCCAGCGGGAGGGCAGGCGGGTCTTTTTTTCGTACAGGTCCCGGTGGGGCAGGTAGATGATCAGGTAGCCGCCGGGCCGGATCACCCGCCACCAGTTGATCAGGGCCACGTCCGGCCGGTCCAGGTCCTCGAGGGTGTGGGAGGAGTAGACGAAATCGAACCGGTTGTCCGGGATGGCGGCCAGAAGCTGGGCGTCTCCGTCTTCCACGTCCCAGCCCTGGCAGTTGTCGGCCAGAACGTCGCCCCCGAACCCCACGTCGATTCCGCTCCCCTGACAGTACTTGTCGAAAAACCCGGCCCGGACCCTTCGGGGCCGGGCCCTGCGGGTCTCGCTGATAATCGGCCGGCCGATCATGAGTTCCATACTGGCGATCAGGAAGGCGGTCTTGAGATGCCAGAGGGGCGGCCCGTCCGGCGAGGGCTCCTCGACCAGGCCGGCCCGCAGAAGGGCGGCCAGGTGCCGGGAGGCCGTGTCGGTTTCGATCTCGGCCAGGAAAGCGAGGTCCTCGATTGAACGCCCCCGTTCCTTGAGGGCGTCGATGAACAGAAGGCGGGTCTCGTGGGCCAGGGCCTTGGCCACTTCGACCCGGACCCGGTTCAGCTCATGAATTCGACTGCGCATGTTTCACCTTCGCCCTTCCGGGACGGCCCGGTCAAAGAGGTGCGGGGCGCGTTTCAGGGACCGGCGGCGGCCTGGATGAAACAGCCGCCGAACCAGCCCAGGCTTTCCGTTGATTGGCTCCGGGCGTCGTCGGTTTGCGGCCGGGTGCTGAAGTTCCAGGCGTACTCCCGGGGCAGGGCCGCGCCGTCCCGGTCGGTGGCCGTGGTGGAGATCACGACGCGGTGGTCCCGGCCGGTGTCCAGGCCGCGTTCCGGAACAAACGTGGCGGTCAGGCCGTCGCCGCTCAGCCGAACGGTCCCCTTGACCGTGCGCCGGGCCGGATTGACGGACTCGGTCGTCAAGCTCAAGGCCCGGCTCAGGGAAGCGGCGTCCATGGCCTGGTTGAAGATCATGGTGATGGGAGCGCCCGGGTCCACCCCGGCGGCATCCGGCGCCGGCGTGCGGGAAACCATGGTCGGCGCGAAGTAGAGATAGGTTCCCTCGCAGGCGACGTTGGCCGAGGTGTACTTGAGGCGCATGTAGCCCTGCTCGCCCCAGCCTTCCCCCCACGAGTTCCTGAGAATCCAGTAGCCCGCGTGGTCCGGGTCCCCGTTGTCGTCCCAGCCGACCAGGGCAATGATATGATTCGTGGAAGTGAAATAGCAGGGGTCGGTGTCGTCGCAGGTCTTTTTCGAGTCCTCATAGATGCCGCCCGTGTAAGCCTCGAAGGCCGAGCCGACCCAGACCGAGGCATCCACCGCGCCGTAAACCAGGATGGCGGTCTTGATGGCCTCGATGTCGTTGCAGCCGATCCGGCCCCAGGTCCGGAAGGGGATGGCGGCCCCGCTGTACGGACAGTCTCCGGGATCGTCCTCCTGGTACGGAAAATTCGATCCGGGAACGGCCCCAACCCGGGTCAGGGCCTCGAGTTCCATGTAGTCGTAGTCCGAACCGTCGCAGCCGTAAAAATGGGGGTAGTACGGGGAGAGCCGTCCCAGACACCAGATGATCCAGCTTTCGGAAAATTCGGCCCGGGATTCGTCGTAAAGACCCATGGCGTAGTTGTAGGCGCATTCCGCGGCGGCCGAAGCGCCGAAGGCGTAGCAGGACCCGCACAGGCCCTGGTCCTTGATCGGGCCGATGTAGGAACGCCCGTCGACGTCCCGCCAGTCGAACCGGCCGGGCAGGGCCCGGCCCAGGTGGGCGGCCAGGGGGCCCATGTCGGGGGGCTCTGCTTTCGCGGCGGGTCCCGCCGGTCGGCGGCGGCCGAGGAGCCGGGCCTTGTCTTCGGGCGGCAGGTCGAAGACCCAGGTGTGTCCCACGGTGAACTGATATCCGTAGTTACTGATTTTTTCCTGAATTTCAGCAAGAGTGTCGTCGGCCTCGAAACGCAGGGCCTCCCGGGCGGCAACGGCCCCGGAGGCCAGGAGCAGGACCAGGGCCGAGGCGGCGGCGAGCGCACCGATCAGCCGGGATCGCCTCGGCCCCTTCTTCATTTTATGCTCCCCGGTCCGTTCATCAGGGTCCCCATTCCCGGGCTGGCCAAGCACAAGGGAAGGATGAAAATGGATTTGCTCCACATGGGTCAAACGAACGCCGGGCTCTTCGAATCGTCAACCCCTCGAAGGAGCATATCCAGGCTTGAAGGCGCGGCCTCGAGGAAGGAGGCCCCGGCCAATATCCATAACTGTTCGAGCCTTTGGGCAGCCAGGACGCCTGGCTACTGAATGCGGCCCATACGGGACCAGCGAACGCCCCAACCGTCCGGGTCCCAGGACCAGTAGATGGCCACGGCCCGGCCCCGGACGGCTTCGAGGTCCACGAACCCCCAGTACCGGGAATCGAAACTGTGGTTCCGGTTGTCGCCCATGACGAACAGCTTGCCGGGCGGCACCCGGACCGGTCCGAAGTCGCCCTTCGGGGCCGCCGGGTCGTACCGGCCCGGATCGTCGGCCAGGGGGCGGCCGTTGACCCGCAGCCTGCCGTTCCGGGTTTCGACCGTGTCCCCGGCCACGGCCACGACCCGCTTGACGTAGTCCTGGCCCGGGGTCGGCGGCGCGTCGAAGACCACGACATCGCCCCGTTCGGGCTCGGCCACGGGAACGAGCACCCGGCCGGTCCAGGGCATCTTCAATCCGTAAACGGGCTTGAGCGCCAGAATGCAGTCTCCTTCCTGAAGGGTGGGCCTCATGGACCCGGAGGGAATCTCGAAGGCCTCGACCACGAACGTCCGTACAAACAGGGCCAGAAAGACGGACATGAGAATGATTTCGGTCCACTCCCGGAGTGGACTTTTTCTTCCGGCCCGGCCGGCCGAAAATTTGAAAGCAGATTTAGCGCGCATCCGGTTCTCCCGACCGATTGGAATTATTTTTTTCATTTTACGGCCCGAGCGATTGGCGAGTCAAGACATCTCGGCCTTTTGCAGGAACTATTCAGTCCTGTCGCGGCCTGTGGCCTCAGGACTCCGGCCGGCGCCTTTTCCATATATAGTCAGGGACTCGGCGCCGGAGTCGTCCTTCGGCCAAAGGCCCCGCTGGCGGCTGAAAAATGATATGCCCGATTCATGGTAATGGTTACCTTGTGTAAAATAACCGGCCAACAGGGCCCGTTGAAAGGGGGCATTTTGATGCCGCCCGCACCCTCTGTAACTTTCCTGTTTGACAGCACATGTTGCAATCGTTATGATCGAGCGGATAATCCGTGTGCTTTATCAAGCCGAACGTCTCCCTTTGAGGCGGACATGAGTATTATTAGCCGGCTGTTGTTATTATTCGGGATCGGAGCCTCGGCCGAGATTCTCACCAAGAAGGCCATGGGCCTGGCCGGCCGGGAGCGGGTCATGGAGTCGGTGGAGGCCTTTAAGGAGGCTCTGGCCCAGGACCCGCTGTACGTGCCGGCCTACGACGGCCTGGGAAAGCTGTATTTCCGCATGGGTTTCCGGGACCAGGCCGACCGGGAATTCGCCATTGCCGACGGGCTCGACACGCTACGCATCGACCCGGACAACCTGGAAAAGGGCCTGAAGATGGGCCGGGCCATGATGGAAAAAGGGCTCCATCAACTGGTCGTCACCCACACCGAACACCTGCTCAAACTGAACCCGCGGCACGCCGACCTGCTCAAGATGCTGGGCCTGTCCTATAAAGCCCTTGGCAACGACAGCCGGGCCCGCCAGCTCCTTCAAACCGGGCTGGAACGCTGGACCAGGGACCCGGATTTCTACCTTCACCTGGGGTCGCTCGAACTGCGGTCCGGCAGCAAGGAGGAAGGGGAGCAGCTGACCCAGATGGCCAGGCTGCTGGGCCGGATCGTGGCCGACCCCGTGGACGCCGCTTCGCGGGTGACGCTGGCCCGCTATTTCATCAAGCGCCGCAAGTTGAGCGAAGCGGCCGAATACATGCGCCAGGCCGTGGCCATCGAGCCCAACAACGCCGAATACTGGCTCGAGCTTGCGGAGACCTACATCGAATCGGGGTCTTCTCCGGCCGCCGCGGACGCCTTTAGAAAAGCCACCCGCCTGATACCGGCCGATCCTCGCCCGCAAAAAGGCCTGGCCCGGGCCTATCTCCAATTGGGGCGGACGGAGGAGAGCCGGGCGGCCAAAGAGCTGGCCGCCGTGCTGGAAGGGGGCCAGGGGGAAGCGGAAAATGCGACCAAGGGCGCCCGTTTCATCAAGTACCTGCTTTCCATCAACGAGTTCGAACGGGCCGAATCCGGTCTGCGGGACATGCTGGCCAAATGGCCGGACAGCCTGGACTTGAAACTGATCCAGGCCCGCCTGCTTTACAAGGACCAGAAGTTCGAGGAAGCCCTGGCCATGCTCAAGACGGTGGTCCAGGAAAAGGAAAAATCGGCCGAGGCGCATATCTGGATGGCCATGTCCTATCAGCGCCTGGGCGATACCATGTCCGCCCTGGCGGAAGGCCAGCTGGCCATCCGCCTGGCCCCCAAAAGCCACGTGGCCCACAAGGTATTAGGCGATATCTACCGCGAACAGAAGAAGTTCAGCATGGCCGAAAACGCGTACGAAACCGCTGAAAACCTGAAATCGGCCAAAACCAAAAAATAAAACGCCAGGGGGCGGAGGTTTCGAGACCGCCCGGGGAACCCCGTTGATCATGTGACATCGCCGACGGGTTGCGTGGTCCGGGCGGGGCGCCTTGGACTCTCGAACGGAGGCAGCGATCCATGGAATGGAAAGACGACGACATGAGCATTCTGGTCGTCGATGATTCCAGGATCGTCGTGCGTTTCGCCAGCCGCGTGCTCTCCGACATGGACCTGCCCATTTTCACGGCCGACAACGGACGGCAGGCCCTGGACCGGCTGCGGGAGCACGCGGCCGACCTGGTCATCACCGATCTGATGATGCCGGAGATGGACGGATTCGAACTCATCTCCCGTCTTCGGGCCGACGAGCGTTTTCAGGACGTCCATATCATCGTCCTGACGGCCCTGGACCAGGTGACGGACAAAATCCGGGCCCTGGAACTGGGGGCCAACGACTACTCGGTCAAGCCCTTGGAGGCCGGCGAGC
This sequence comes from Pseudomonadota bacterium, assembly GCA_018830135.1. Lineage (GTDB taxonomy): Bacteria > Desulfobacterota > Desulfarculia > Adiutricales > JAGVGV01 > JAHJTB01. Next base: position 10,543 of record JAHJTB010000187.1, read on the forward strand.
TTCGGGCCCGGGTCCAGGCCGGCATCCGCGAAATCCGCCTCAAGAAAGCCCTCAAATCCGCCCTCAAGGCCCTGGACAATGAGCTGCGCATGGTCGGCCGGCTCCAGCAACGCCTGCTGCCCCGGGGACTGCCGCAAGGCGAGCGGGTCCGTTCGGCTGTTTTCTACCGGCCCTGCAGCCGGGCCGGCGGCGATTATTACGATCTGTTCACCGACGACCGGGGCCGTCTGTTCTTCACCATTGCCGACGTCTCCGGGCACGGCGCTTCGGCGGCCGTGTTGATGGGCATGGTCCGGGCCCTGCTCAAGGTCCTGACTCCGGAAGGCGAATCCGCGGCCCGGATCGTCGAGCGCCTCAACGGCGCGCTGCTGGACAACATCGGGTCGGACCCGGAATTCGTGAGTTTTTTTCTGGGCCTGTTCCACCAGGACTCGATGCGCCTGAACTTCTGTTCGGCCGGCCATGGGGACATGTTCCTTTTGGGGCCGGGACCGGGGCGGGTGTTCCGGCTGCCGGCCGGCGGCACGGTGCTCGGTTTTTTTCAGGGCGCCTGGGAAGACGCCTTTCTGGCCCTGGAACCGGGCCAGTGCCTGGTCTTGTATACCGACGGGCTGACCGAAGCGGTCGATTCCCGGGAGCGGGAGTTCGGTCGGGACCGGCTGGAAAAACTGCTCACGGGTTGGGACCCGAGCCGCGACCCGGCCGAACTGGTGGACTTCATCCGGGCCGAGGTCGAAGCCTATGCCGGGGGCGTCGAGTTCGCCGACGACATGACCCTCTTCGTCATTCAGTTCCGCTGAAGCGGGTTCCGGCCCGGGATACGGCCGGCCGCCTTATTTTTCAGACGCGATATGGCGGACAGTCCCGCCCATTCCCGGTATTCCCCATTTCCCGGTTGATCGCTTGACAAAATCATTAACAACCGTATAATCGCGATGTCCGCCATCGGCGGATACGGGATTACATAATCCCGTTTCTTCCCATCGCGCCGCCGTGAGCCCTTCGTCGAGCCCCCTTCTAGGCGGAGGACCACTCACGGCGGCCCCTCTTTCGGGAGCGCGCCGCCGCTTTTTTCCGGGAGCGCGGCCCGGGCCGGAGAGTTCGTCCGGTTCAGGGCCGGGGAGAAAGAAGATTCGCAACCACGTCAATACATGAGCATATTACCGGGACGGCCCGCGGGGTCCGATCCGGAGACCGGGCCGGCGGGAATCTTCCGCCCTGGCCTCGGTCCTTGACTTTTCCACCTCTTACTCATTATCTTTATCAGGGGGGATGGCTGTCTCGCCGGCCGTCTCGAAAACCGGAGCATGGCCTATCTGATAAAAGATTTCAGCCGGCTGGCCGGCAAGGCCATTCACCGGTACCGGATGATCGAGGACGGGGACCGCATCCTGGTCGGGCTGTCCGGCGGCAAGGACAGCCTGGTCCTGTTGCGCTATCTCCAGGACCGCCGGGCGCGGGTTCCCATCGACTATCAACTGGTCGCGGTCCATTTGGATATGGGTTACGAGGACCCGTCCGAGACCGCGGCCCTGAAAACATTCGCGGCCGGTCTGGGGCTGGAGCACCATTTCGAGGTCACCGGGTACGGGCCGTTGGCTCATTCCGAGTTCAACCGGGAAAACCCGTGTTTTCTCTGCTCCCGCCGGCGGCGCCAGCGTCTTTTCGAACTGGCCCGGGAGTACGGCTGCGCCAAGGTGGCCCTGGGACACCACCGGGACGACCTGATCGAAACGCTGCTGCTCAATATCTTCTACAGCGGCGAGATCAGCACCATGCTTCCGGTCCAGCCGTTTTTCAACGGCCTGTTGACCCTGATCCGGCCCTTATGTATGGTTCCTGAAGACCGGATCGCCAAGATGGCCGCCGCCTGGAAGCTTCCGATCACGGCCAGTCACTGCCCCAGCAGCGGCCGATCCCGGCGCGGCGAGGTCGGGGCGGTCATCGACCGGCTGGCCCGGGCCAACGACAAGGTCCGGGGCAACATCTTCCGGGCCCTGAGCAATGTGCGCCCGGACTATCTGCTCGGGGTGAAAGCTTCGTCGGCCCCGGCCAATCAAGAGGGGCGGGCCGGGATATCGATCTTCAACCGGGAGGGAGGCGCGAATATGAGCGAAGAACAACGTATCAGGACCCGAGTGCATTTCACCACCCGCGTGACCCTGATCTTCGGAGATCGGGAACTGTCCGGCCTGGAGTCCCGGGACATCAGCCTCAAGGGGCTGTACGTCGGCACCCGGACCCGCCTCCCCCTGGAGACGCCGGTGGATATCATTCTCGAACTGTCCGGATCGACCAGTTCCCTGAACCTTCAAATGAAGGGCAAGGTGGCCCGGGTCGACGATGACGGCCTGGGCATCGACTTCGTGGAAATCGACCTGGACAGTTTTTATCATCTGCGCAACCTTGTCAGCTTCAACGCGGGGGACCCCTCGGAGATCGAGGCCGAGATCGCCCGCAAGCCGGCCTTCTGAGGAACGGATGGCCGCGTCGAAAAAAGCGAAAAAGCAGGAAGAGACGCTCAAGGAGCTCGAACACCTGTCCCGCAAGGTGGGACTGCGGGTGGCTTACGGCGATATGCGATTCGCCGGGTTGAGGCTGCGCAGCGGCCACTGTCTGTTCAAGGGCGAGCGGTGGCTGGTCCTGGACCGCAAGCAGTCCTTCGAGGACAAGCTGGACCTGTTTTTCGAGGCCCTGGGCCAGTTCGACCTGCATGACCAGGAACTGTCCCCCGAACTGAAGCGTATGATGGGGCTGCCGGCCGATCCGCCCGAGGATCTGGAGTCGTCCGCCGGCCGGGAAGGCGTAAACGGCTGACATGGACTCTTTGCCGACCATTTTGATCGTGGATGACGAGTCGTCCGTCCGGGAGCTTCTGACGGACTACATGAAGCTCTTGGGCATGCGCCCGGTCGAGGCCTCGAACGGGTACGAAGCCCTCGATGTCATGCGGCGGGAGTCTCCGGACCTGGTCATGACCGACGTGCTCATGAGCCGAATGGACGGCATCGAACTGTTGCGGCGGATCAAGGCCGAACGGCCGGAGACGGCCGTGGTGGTCTTTACCGGCTTCGGTTCCGAGAGCGTGGCCATCGAGGCCCTGCGGGCCGGGGCCCGGGACTATATCAAAAAGCCCTTCCGGCTGGACGTCCTCAAGCGCGTGGTCCAGGAAGCCCTGCTCCGCCGGCATGCCCCGGAGCGGCCGACCCTGGAAATCGGGGCCGTGGTTTTCGAGGAAAAACATCTCGAACTGGACAACGATCCGGACCAGATCGCCGGTGCGGTCAATCAGCTTGCGATCTGCGCCCCCAAATACCTGAACCCGGAGCGCTGTCGCGGCCTGAGCGTGGCCCTGCACGAGATCATCTTCAATGCCATCGAGCACGGCAATCTGGAAATTTCCCCGGAGGAAAAGTCCGATCATCTCGGGGCCGGGGACTACATGACCTTTTTCCGGCAACGCCTGGCCGACCCCCGATTCAAGTCACGCCGGGTCTTCCTGGAATACCGGCTCGATCCCGAAGGGCTCCACTACCTCGTCCGGGACATGGGCCCCGGTTTCGACTGGCGCGCGCACCGTCAGTCCCGGGGCCGCAAGACCGACCTGCTCAGCATCCACGGGCGGGGCCTGCTGCTGGCCAGCTATTTCGCCGACCGTATCGATTTCAACCCGGCCGGAAACGAGGCCCGCCTGTATTTCGGTCCGGGCCCCGGCCCTGCCAACCCGGCCTGATGTTCGGGTCCCGCCTCCGTCTGGCCATTCCGGCCCTGCTGGGCCTCGTCTTTCTGGGGTTCGGCCTGCTCATGATGGTCACCGCCTACCACCAGGACCACCCCGGCGTCTTCCTGGCCCTGTTTTTCTCTTCCAGCCTGATCATTCTGCTCAGCCTGGCCGTGGTCTTTGGACTGGTCTGGCGGATCGCGGCCTTTGAGGACCGGTCCGGGCCCGAGCCTCCTCCTGACCCGGAAGATTGAAGCTTGCCGCGGCCCTGTTTTGTTGTAACACTTTAGCTTTCTGAAAAATCTTGACATAAATTAAGTTAAATGATATATAATTAGGCATGATTGAAACCCAATACATCCACCTCCCGGCTGGGCCGTTCCGGAAGCACCTTTGACGATGACCCGGAAAGAGGCCGAAGCCATTCTGGATCGCGGACGGGAAGAAACGATCCATACGCTGCTGTCTCTGGCCGAGAAGGCTGAAAAATTCGACCAATTAATGGGTCCACCCGCTCCTACCACCCCTTCAGGTGGAACGCCTACTTACCTGAAGCCCAACCACCGGGGCCGGAAAAAGAAACCCGGTCAGTAGATGCTGACAGAAGTAGATGCTGACAGACACCCATTTATTTGGAAGCCCAAAAAATAAATGGGTGTCTCCGGCTTCCCCGTTTCTTAAGAATGTTCGTATACGGGGTTCTTACTTGGAATTTTTTTGATTCAAGATTGGGGTGTTGATAGGCCGTTCTCTCCTATCTGACCGATAATAAGAGGTTTTAGATCAAAATTAGAATCCCAACTAATAAGGAAAAGTTGATATTATTACCTGCATTCCTAAATAATCTGAAAAAGAAATTAAAGCATATAACTGTGCTAGTCCAACAGAGATCAAGGCTACCCATTGTTAAGTGTATTGTCGCAATAAGCAGAGGTTCAGTTCATAATGTATTTAACAAACACCAAAATCGATTAGTGTAATAATACCACCGGGTTTTGCCCATCGGCTTTCTCACATATCACCCATCACGAAACGACTAGCTATAAATACTATCCAGAATTAAATTTTTGACAATAATGAAACTTGACAGGAATTTGAAAATCAGATATACGATATTAAATACAAAATCTGCAATAAAAAGATAGGATAGATTATTCATAGCACCAATAAAAAGATAAATTGGGGGGGCAAATGATAGAAGACGGAGGTAAGAGATTTTGGAATCGTTATTATCTTGAGCGATTTTGGGCAATGGCAACCCGCTTAAAATGCTTTCAAGATATGAATGAGCAGATATTCAGCCATATCGTCCCTGATTCTAAAGCAATCGTGCTTGAGCAGGGTTGTGGTGTTGGACGTAATATTCCTCTCATTTTGGATTCCATGGGCATTGATGAACTATCCGGAGGAAAAGTCCATGCTGTGGATTTCAGCCATGAAGCCTTGGACTTGGCCAAGGAAAAATTGAGTAACCCCGTCAATGTTGTTTTTCATAAAGGCAACATGAGCCAGTTGTCATTTGCTGATGAGACATTCAACGCAGTATTTGATATTTTCGCAGGAACCTATATGCCTATAAAAGGCTGGAAACTTGGAGTTATAGAAACATTCCGCGTTATGAAACCTGGTGGAAGAGCTTACTTTCTCTATTTTATTCATGGAAGAAATTTCGGCTCTCTGTTTAAAAAACAGGTAATAGATGAATTCTTCCATAATCCAGCTGGGTTGTACTGGGCTATGCACTTGAAACTCGTTCGTGGATTGAACGTTTGGGACAAGTTTATTGCGAATGGTGATGTAGTTTATCCTGAATGGGAAGAGTTGTTAGATATTATAAAATTCTCCGGCGGGATCGTAGAGGTTGCTGAGGAGTCTTTCCTTGGTGCATGCATTTTTGTAAGAGCCATAAAGAGTTGACGTACTGATTATAGGGCACTAACGCAATTTTCGCTATACTGCCGTGATTACTTGATAGGCCTTATTATGAGATATTGAATTTGGCTCTGCTCTATTTCGAGCGAGTAAATGCCCTTTTATCATGACTCCGCCCAAACCACTCCCCGTCTCCCCCTTTCCCCTCCCAAATCCTGGCTACCATATAGCTACCATCTCCAGCCAACCCCTATCATAACCAGTTGATATCTGGCACATTATGCAGCCAGAACTAAACTTGGGATTCTACCACTGAATATTCATTTTCTCCTTATTTATCAATGGGATAGTCTATTTTGCGCCCAAGAAATATAATGGATGGGGTTCAGGGGGTCGCTGGTTCAAATCCAGTCGTCCCGACCATGAAAGTCAATAAAAAGGGTAAGTTAGGCACCACCTAATTTGCCCTTTTTTAGTTAAATCCACCCGAAATTCCCTTCTGGCTACCATATGGCTACCACACTCGACCCGGGAAGGCAGAAATGACGCTGGTTGAGGGGCGTTGGGCTGGATACCATATGGATACCAGACCGGGGCCGGCGTGGAGAATGAGGGGTGGTAAATGGATTGAGATAGTGGGATGTGCCGAAATAGAACGATATTACCTACTGTTTCGGAATGAAGACGATATTATTTGATAGAAAAACCGACAGACACAATTCGAAAATTAATTGACTCGAAATATTATTTGTGTATAGTCTGTATCAAGATCAAAGCAAACGCAGTGAATAAAGTTTCATGAATGGGATATTATCAGAATTCTGAAGAGTGGAATAATTACATAATTATATAAGCATAGTTGGATTAAATTAATTAGCGCTGCCCTTAACTTTACCCTTGATGGAACGGAGTAGAAATTTTGGTAAAGAAGCATAATCATAAAAAAAATCTATTCTGTAACCAGTATGAAAGACTAAGTTACAAACAAGCGAATATTGCATCAGAAAAATACGGTGCGCATGTTTTCTCTAAGGTCAGAGTCGCTGATTGCTTAGATATTGATCAATTAGGGCTATCAAGAGACGGATATCGTTATGCTCTATCTTCCCATTTTGACTTTGTAATTTTTTCTGAGGATTATGATGTGCTTTTTTCAATTGAATGTGATGGACCTCAACATTGGAACGACCCAAAAGTAATTAAACGCGACAAAATAAAAAACAATATTTGTGAAACTGGGAAACTCCCATTGTTAAGAATTGACAAAACATTCCTTAGCACATCTGCGCATATATCTATGTTGAACTTCCTTATAGAGTGTTGGTTTTTAAACGAGTCATTTAAAAGAGAGAAATTAATTGGGAATATTTCTCAAGATGAACCTTTTGATCCAATTAATTTATGTAGTTCCGATGACTCTGGTCCATCTAAATCGCTTTTCGATCTCATTAATCCTGTGCGTAGAAGAATAGAAAAAAAACATGGATGGCCACCTGTGAAGAACACCTCAATCACAGGGCACCTTACTGGAAAAGACAGATATGATTACTGTCATGGCCTGTTTACTGTTATCGGTGAGGTAAACACATATGGCAAAGGTGCCTGTAGGTTTTATCTATTTGAGCCAGTACCTCCTGAAGATCTCGCATCAATTATCGCTGAACACAATATGTATTTAGCACTTGAGAAGATTTTAGACGGGAAATCTAATTCAGTTAAAGCAAGCGATGTTGAAGAAGTTATTTTCAATCACTCTAAACGCATTGAAAGTAATAAAAACATAACGGAAACTATTTTGGTTCAATGAACCACCCCGCAGCAAGCTACGGGGTATCAAACGAAAAACGCCGATTGAAAGTCGAGCAAGGTCTGGGGAATTAAACCAACTGTGATTAAAACTGAATTTGCTGGACTTAGATGCACACAATCCCTACACTGGTTATAGGATTCTGATAACTACCATAATAACTAATTTTTTGCGAGGTATTTCTCTTGGAAGAGCCTCAGATTATTCCAAATTCAGTCATAGGGGCTGTAGCAGAGGTCCTTGCCTCACACTATTACAGCCATGGGAAGCTAAATGCCCTCTTTCAAAGATCAGGCGCACCGGGTGAGCCTCCGTGTGGTAACTGTGTTGAGAAATGCAGGGTATGGTTCTCCCGTTGTAACGATGACTATGATACAAATCCTCTTGAAGTCCTGGGTAGAGCTATCCAGGATTTCATGGACGCTGATCCAACTGAGGTATTTCAGGCTCAGCGTGAAGGGCAAGAAAAAATCCGAAAGGTGCTTGCAAAGAACGGCCTGACATACCACTTGAACGGTATTATCCATACATCAGGATCAGGGCCTGCGTCAAAACAACTGGTCGATATACTCCGTTCAGGTGATTTTCCTGCTTTAGAGGAGGATTTCAAGAGAAGCCTCGCAATGGTTGAGACTGACCCACCGGGAGCGATCACTGCAGCAAGCGCAATCTTAGAGTCACTGTGCAAGACCTATATAGAAGACAATGGCCTTCAAATGCCAGATAAGCAGACGTTAGGGGCACTATGGAAAGCAATTAAGGGACGCCTGTTACCTCCAGACCTCCAGTCACCCCTCGCGGATGACCTTCAAAGGATCATATCTGGCCTGACTTCTGTGTTAGATGGAATTGCAGCTTTACGAACTCATGTTGGATCAGCCCACGGCAGAGGCCCTTCTGCTCCTGTAGTAGGGTCAATTGAGGCAAGGCTATCCGTCAACTCAGCCCACACCGCAACAATGTTCATTCTGGAAACATGGCAGGATCAGAAAAGGAGATAAAAGTCATGTGCAATCTAATCATTTGTGATGAAATCAAGCATACTGAAGAACTAATAAATAGAACGCTACAAGAAGTCTCAATGTCCGGTTGTCAGCTTTGTATTTGCCCATCCGAAGAAGAGAAAATAGGGTTCCCAGTTTCTTTTTTTATGTCAAGAGTCTTGGTACCTTACCTTATAAAAGATTCCATTTTTAAGATAAATATTGATATCAAATGGGATTACTATATAGGGCTTTCTCCCTATTATTGTTCCTTAATAAATGATTTCAAGACCTATTTCACCTTTCTGCTTGGCCATGAACTTGGGCACATTTTAATTTGCGAAAATGATATTAACCTTCAAGTTTTTCATGCTATAATTAGAAGTTGCTTTGAGCAATACCCAAAGGTTCCTGAATTCTTAAAAAGATTAACATCTATAGACACCCATTTATTGAGAGCCGACTAGGCGGCTTTTTCCACCGCCTGATCTCCAATACCCAGACTTCCTATCTTTATCTGGATGTCCTTTTAAAAATATTGGGGGACGGCTGACGGGAGGATTTCGGATTGACCCCGAGTATATCGTTGGACTACCATGTCCGAAAATTCGAGAAATGTTATATTTTAAGAAAAATCGGCCAGAAATCGCCTTTTGATATATGGACCCAGGCCCCCTGGTCCGTATCAAGGCCTGTAAACAGGCCAAAATCGGAGTCAGAGGGCTCGAAACAGGGAGATCACAGCGGTTTCCGCATAATGCCAGGTAAAAAGATTACCGAAAGCCTCTTTTTATAGTGGCAAAAGATATCCGGCCAATGCTATGTATTTTCAAACAAGGGGCATGTTCAGTAAATCGTTGAACGCTTCGGCCGCGTGGAAGCTCCCCTCAGCAAGCTGCGGGGAGTCTTCGGCATGTAAGGAACAAGACCTATATTAGTTGGCGGGCCAGCCGGCGGCAAGCCGCCGGAAATACGCCCTCCATGCAAGTTTAAACGTAGCGAATGACCGGTACGCCGGCGACGGGAGGCAGCAGGAAACATGAATGAGACGATGACGGCCGTGGAGCGCTTCGAGGCCACCGTGGCTCTGGAACCCGTCGACAGACACCCCGTATTTCCGATAATCATGTACGCCGCGGTCAGGCTGGCCGGCGAGACGCAGGCCGCTGCCTGGGCCGACCATGATCTGGCCCGGGAATGTCTGCTCAAGGCCTTTCGTGAATACGGCTTTGACTACGGCACCAAACCCAATTTCTTCTGGCCCATGCTGCCGGGCAGGCATTGCGCCGCGCCGGTTCGGAATTTGATACCCGGCCGGCAAGTGGGGGTGGATGATATCCACCAGATCGACGAGCGGCCCCTTTTCGAACGTGAGGATTACGATGAGATCGCGGCACTGGGCTGGAACGGTTTCTGGGACGAGCATTACCAAAAGATCAAACGCAAATCCCTGGAACGGCTCAGGATGGCGCAAAGCTTCAGCAACAAGGCCTATATCGAGGACCAGGAAATCTGTCGTCGTGAAGGCCTGCCCATCCTCGTGGGCGCGGCCGTGGATTCACCGCTGATGTCGTTTTCCCTGTGCCGGAGCCTGACCGAATTCACCAAGGATCTGTATGCCTGCCCGGACAAGGTGGAAGCGGCCATGAAAGCCGCGGCCCCGGATTTCATCGAAAACGCGATAAAACTCTGCCGGAACAACGACAATAACGTGGCCTTTATCGTTCTGGAGCGGGGATCGGGCTTCTATTACCGCCTCCCGATATTCGAGCGGTTTGAATGGCCGTTCCTTCAGCAGTACGTCGATGCCTTCATATCCGAAAACATCATTCCCTGGCTTCACTTCGATACCGACTGGGGCATCAACCTGCCCTACCTCAAACAGCTGCCCAAGGGCAAATGCGTATGCGACCTGGACAGCGCCACGGATATCTTCCGGGCCAAAGAAATCCTCAACGGGCACATGGCCATCAGCGGGGACGTGCCGGCCGCCCTTCTCTCCGTGGGGCAGCCGGAGGAAGTGGAAGCGTACTGCAAACGATTGATCGATGAAGTGGGCGACGGCGGCGGATTCATGTTGACCTCGGGGTGTGAATGCCCGGTGGACGTGAAGCCGGAGAACCTTCGCGCCATGGTGGATACAGGGCTCAACTATCGAGGCAAGGCGGGCGGCGCCCGGATCAAGTCGGAAAAGGCCCCGCGACATGAGGCTGAAGCCATGGCCGGACCATTGGCCGGCATCGGCCGGGCCCTTGCGGACTTGAAATTCGAAGAAGCCCTGGAACTGACGGACCAGGCCCTGGCAGCAGGCCGGGACCCCATGGAAATACTGAGCGAGTGCCAGGCCGGAATGGAACGGGTGGGAGAGCTGTACGGCACGGGAGCGTATTTTCTCTCCGAGTTGATCATGTCCGCGGATATCTTCCAGAAGATATCATCCAGACTGGAGCCGCTGCTGCTTGAAGGCGCCCGGGATTCCGCCGGCGCCGCCGTGGTCATTGCCACGCCCAAAGGGGACGTGCACGATATCGGCAAGGATATCGTGGCCACGCTGTTCAAGGCATCGGGTTTTGAGGTGCATAACCTGGGTGTGGACGTGGCGCCGGAAGCGATTGTCAATAAAGTGGAAGAGACCGGCGCCCGCATCGTGGCCCTGTCCGCCTTGATCACCCCGACCTTTCAATCCATGAAAGCCGTCGTGGACCTGCTGGTCGAACGCCGACTGCGAGACGACCGTTTCGTGATTATCGGCGGGGGGCCCGTTACCGTAACCGTGCGGGACTTCACCGGCGCGGACGCCTGGACCCTGAATCCAAAGGAGGGAATCGGCATGTGCCAGGATTATCTGGCCCAAGACCGCGCCTGATCCGACATGAATCAGGCTAAGCAGCTGTCCGCAATTAACCTTTATTCGTATTATAGCGGTCTTATAGAGCGGTCTTATTATATAAACATTTTTGGGCGCTCAATAAAAGTCGCGTGATTTTGGGGAATGGCATGTCATCAAAGACGGTTAGTCAACAGGCAGTTCAAACAGTGTCCCCTCGCCAGTGGATCGGTTTAGTTGTGGTGTATCTCTCCATACCACTAGTTCTATTGGTATGCGGAGGGGATTTCGGTTGGTGGCAGGCGTGGGTCTATTCCCTGCTGATCGTTGCCGCCGCCATAGGGGGGCGCATTTGGGCGGAACAGCGGCATCCGGGGTTGTTAGCCGAACGACAAAATATTAGGAAGATCCAAAGCGCGAAAGCTTGGAACAAAGTGCTTGCTCCGCTGATGGCGCTGAGTGTAGTGTTCCCAATGGTCATTGTGGCAGGGCTCGATCATCGCTTTGGCTGGTCCCCCGTATTTCCGCTATGGCTCATCGTGATTGGCTTCATCTTGATCTCGCTCGGATACGCTTTCGGTGTGTGGGCATTGGCGGAGAACCGCTTTTTCTCCAGCGTGGTGCGTATTCAGACGGATCGAGGGCATGTGGTGTGTGACAGTGGCCCATACCGGATTGTGCGGCATCCGGGCTATGCCGGAAGTATTCTGCCACTGCTGGGTATTGTGCTGGCCTTAGGCTCGGTGTGGACACTTATTCCGGCGGCGGTGGCGTTGATCATAGCGGTGATCAGAACCGCACTGGAAGACCAGACTCTACAGGAAGAGTTGCCGGGCTATAGAGACTATGCGCGGCGCGTGCGCTATCGGTTGATTCCGGGGATATACTGAGGGGCCTCGCCCATGCAATTTGATTTGGTGTATGGGAATGGTTTGTTTTTAAAATGTGCAAGAGCGCCCAACATCTGCATTAAGCCGGTTAACAGACTAAAATCGTAATTAGAGAACCTGAAACACAGAAATAGCGGTGCTTGCCGCATGATTTTCTTGTTTTTTAGGCTCTTCGCTATTTCGAGTGGGTAACGTGTCGAGAAACTCTGGTAGACACCCATTTATTTGGTGCGTGCGCCGCGCCTTTCTATGCGGCCTCGATTCCCATACCGGCCGGTGGATTCTTGATGGCTTTAGATAAATAGCGTTTTTTGAATATTTTCAGCTAGCATGCGACGTCCATATTGATTTAAATGCTCGTTAGATATGTTTTCATGATGAAACAGTGACGACTTACATAAAAAACTGAAGTCGTAGTGGC
>JAHJTB010000005.1 GCA_018830135.1 Pseudomonadota bacterium
CCGGATGTTCTGCATCAGCGTCTTTTCCAGTTCCTGCCGGTCGGTATCCCGCTGTTCGAACAGAATGCCCAGGGCCGCGTTCATCTCGCTCAGCTTCTGGGCCTGAACCTGCAGGGCATGGTTCTTTTCTTCCAGTTCGAGCGTCCTTTGGGCCACCGCGTCCTCCAGTTCGTCCCGGTGCCGGATCAGGCGGACTTCCGCCTCCCGCAACGCGGTCTCCGTCCGTCTGCGCTCGGCGATCTCCCGGTGCAGTTCCTCATTGGCCGTTTTCAAGGCCGTGGTCCGCGTTTCGACCAGTTCGCCGAGCCGTTTGCTGTAGTTTTGCAGGGCCTCGGCCGCCCGTTTGCGCTCGGTTTCGTCCCGGGAGTTGCCGACCACGCCAATGACCCGGCCGTTTTCGTCCCGGATCATCGCGGCGCTGAGCAGACAGGGGAAGGGTTCCCCATTTTTCCGGATATTGGTGATTTCCCGGACCAGGCTTCCATTCCGGGCCACCTCCAGGGACACCTCCCGGCTCTCCTCCATATCGGCGTACAGCACGTCCACGGGGCGGCCCAATATCTCCTCGGGCCGGTAGCCAAAAGCTTCCTGGGCCGCCTTGTTGAACTCCACGATGCGTCGGTCCTGGTCGACGGCCACGATCATGTCCAGAGAACTGTCGATCAGGTGCCGTGAAAAGTCCCAGGCGGTTTTCAAGGTCTCATTGACCGGGTTTTTCCGAAACTGTTTCGGTTCGATATCTCTGACGTCCTTTTTGGTCCCGCTCATGACCTGCCTGTCCCTCCGGGTCGGACCTGGTGGCCCCGCCGTCTCCCTTCGCCGGCCCGGACCGGGGTTCGGCTTCCGATTCGAGGCGTGGTCCATTCCGATACGATCGGCCCCATAAGGCCATTTTGGTCATTTCGCTCTTTTTTGGCAAGTATTAGTTGACTGATTCCGGAGCTGACGCCCCGTCCCCTTTCCACCATCCGGACCCTGGGCGCCGTTTGATTTATGACGCTTTTTATTGACTAAAAATCGTCGAGATTATGACGAAACGAGACTGGCCCCGGGGGGGCCTGTTTGAAAAAATCCTTGATTTTCCGCCCCCTTTCCCGGCCAGAGCCCAATCCCCCAGCTTTACGCTTGACAGATGCGTACAAATCAGTATCATGTGCTTGTGAGCTTGTGGTAATTTTAGGGGCGAACATGGAACTGGAAAAATTCGATCAGTTGATCAAAAAAGTCGATGCGCTCCTGGTCCGGGTGGACGAACTGGCCCAGATTAAGGATGAACTCGGCCGCCGGCTTTCGGAAAAAGAAAGCGAACTGGCGACGTTGAAGGAACAGAACGCGGCTTTCGAACAGGAGCGGGCCCAGGTCCGGGCCAAGGTGGATGATCTCCTGGAGCGAATCGACCGCTATGTGACTGAAGCGCCTTGAAGAATCATGATCAAGAGCACGTCGTCAAGGTCAAGATTCTGGATCAGTATTACCGCATTGTCAGCGACGATGCGGAACGGGTCTGTCGCATTGTCGACTATCTTAACGAACAGACCGAAGTCATCAAGAACAGTTCACCGGTGCTCAACCGGTTCGATCTTTCGGTCATGACGGCCTTTCGGGCTGCGACAGACCTGTGGCAAGCGCGTGAAGATTTAGAGAGGCTGCGACGCAAAATCGAGGTCGAGGCGCAAGCTTTAGCCGACCGGATCGAATCCAGCCTGCCCGAGCCGTAGGTGCTCGGGACGCTAAAAACAGTTTCCAGGCCTTCTGTTGGGCCTTTAAAGCGATATAGAGACGACCGGGCAGTTGAAGGCCGGCCGATTCCGGCCTCCATATAGGTCGCGGCGTAGCGTGGACAGGGTCTTGGGATAAAAGGGGTGTAGACGATGGGAGTCACGATTCCGTCATAAAAACAGCCTTTTGGTCCGACTCTGATCATTTCGCTTCCGCCAGATTGCTACCAAAGTTCTGCCTGTGCGTCTTCCCAGGATCGTTTTCCGAACCGATATCTTCTTTCCACGGCTCACCAGGGGCGAACTGTCGGGCTATCGAAGCCCGGGATGCCTCCTGTGCCTTGGCGACCTTTTTGTGAGAAGATCATTGGCCGGTCCAGGTCGAGGGCTTTTCGAGGCCTGAGGAACCGGCGTACATGTGGCATGTCCACCCCGATCCGACCGTCCTTCGGGGCGATGGGGCGGGATCCATCATATAAGGAGGTGGTCCGGCGATGGTTTCCACCGTGTTATTGAGTGTTGCTTTTCTCGTGGCGCTGGCCGCGGGCGCGGTCGCCGGTGTTTTATGGCGCAAACATGTCATAGAAGCCAAAATCGAATCCATTGAAGAACTTTCCCAGCGCATGATCGAGGAGGCCCAACGGGAGGCCTCGAACATCAAGAAAGAGGCCAATCTCGAGGCCAAAGACACGCTTTACCAGATGACCCAGGCCTTCGAGAAGGAGACCCGGGAGTGGCGGGCTGAGCAGAACCAGTTGGAAAAGCGGCTGATTCAGAGGGAGGAGCACCTTGATCGCAAAGCCGACCTGGTGTCTCAGCGGGAGTTGGAAGCCGCGAAGAAGGAAGCGGGGCTGGCCCGGGAGGAAAAGCGGATCGAAAACGGGAGTCGGGAGTTGGAGCGTTTGATCGCCGCCCAGCAGGAAACCCTTGAACAGTTGGCCGGCATCACGGCGGAGCAGGCCAAGGAGACCCTGATCAAAGCCATGGAGGACGAGGCCCGGCATGAGGGGGCCAAAATGATCAAGCGGATCGAGGCCGAGACGCGCGAGACGGCCGATAAAAAAGCGACCGAAATTTTGGCCCAGGCCGTCAAACGATATGCCGGGGACTACGTGACCGAACGGACCGTCTCGGTGGTCAATCTGCCCAATGATGAAATGAAAGGCCGGATTATCGGTCGAGAAGGGCGCAATATCCGGGCCATCGAGGCCGCCACCGGCGTGGACCTGATCATCGACGACACGCCTGAAGCGGTCATTTTATCCTGTTTCAACCCGATTCGCCGGGAGATCGCCCGGGTGGCCCTGGAGCGTTTGATCACGGACGGGCGCATTCATCCGGCCCGGATCGAGGAGATTGTGGCCAAGTCCACCGAGGAAGTCGAGACGGCCATGCGGGAAGCCGGCGAGCAGGCCACCTTTGACGTGGGCGTCCATGGCATTCATTCCGAACTGATCCGGCTGATCGGCAAGCTCAAATACCGGACCAGCTATGGCCAGAACGTCCTGCAGCACTCCATCGAGGTGGCCTTTTTATGCGGGATCATGGCTGCCGAGTTGGGTCTGAACGTCAAACAGGCCAAACGGGCCGGCCTGCTGCACGATATCGGCAAGGCGGTGGACCATGAGATCGAAGGCCCTCATGCCCTGATTGGGGCGGACTTGGCCAAGCGTTACAATGAATCGAGCAAGG
>JAHJTB010000188.1 GCA_018830135.1 Pseudomonadota bacterium
GACAGTCGAGGACCTCGGCTTTCACGCTCAACCCGTTTTCCTTGGCCTTCCGCTGGAGGATGCGCAGCCGGGTTTCGTAATCCGGCGGTTCGATGGTCGAGATCAGTCCGGAACAGAGCCGGGAGGCCAGGGGTCGTCCGATGCGGGGGATGTCCCTGGGCAGCCGGGACGCGGTAAAGACGACCTTTCTGCCGTTGCCCACCAGGCAGTCCAGGGTATAGGACAGTTCGGACTGGACTTTTTCCTTGCCTGACAGGAACTGAACCTCTTCGAGGACCAGGACGTCGCAGTTCCGGCGATACTTGTCCTTGAAATCCTCGGTGCACTTGTTTTTGATGGAATAAACCATTTCATTTGTGAAATCTTCGGCCGTCATATAGTAGACCCTGCGCTGCGGATGCCTGATCAGAAAATGCTGGCCCATGGCCTGGGAGAGATGGCTTTTCCCCAGACCGGGTCCGGCCAGCAGGTAGAGGCAGTCGGCGTTGAGGTCCTGTCCGCTGGCCATGGCCAGGGCGGCCGAATAGGCGAACTGGTTGGGCGAACCAACCACGAAACGGTCGAAGGTGAATCGGCGGTTGAAAAGGAGCGGCGATCGTCGATGGACCTCGATGGCCGGCAACTCGAACTGGACCTGGGTCGCGCCGTTTTCGTTTCGAACCGGCGGTCCGAGCGGCGCCACCTTCAAATCCACCGCGGACAGGTCGTTATCTTCAAATGGAACCGAGACCAGGGCATCCACCAGGTGGGCCAGATACTTCTCCCGGACCCAACCCATGAAAAACCGGTTGGGGCAGCCGAGGACCAAGGTCCGTCCCTGGCAGCCCAACGGCGCGAGCGGATCGATCCAGACCTTGAAGTCAGTTTCCGTCAGGCGGTTCTTCAGTACGTCACGTGCCGCCCGCCACAAGATTTCGTGATCCAAATTTTACCTTCCCAGATGTGTGTTCAGATTCCCGGATGCGTTAATGTTGTAAATAATCGCCGCATGGAAATCAACGCCCATCTGCCAGAATCCGTATGCCCCCCGAAGGCCAACCATGCACAAAGCCCAAGATGGGGATTTTTCGGGGGCTTAACCGGAAAGCCTTTAAATTGTCGCCGTTTAAATGTTTCATGTAAGCGGCAAAAATGTTACGCTTTTTTGACCACGCCCCCTCCTGTCCACAGGTGTTGAAAAAGTCATTCACATTCGTGAACTGCTTATTGCTCCTGTTTTCTCCCTCAAACGCCCGAATACAAAAAACTTGAAATCTATTTCCACACCGGCTAACCCGGCCAATTCACGTAATTTCCCAAAAGGCCGGCCGGCCGGACCCGCTTCGTCTCCGATCCGGTCCGTCGGCCGTTACGCATCGAGGGTAAACCTTGCCACATCGGCCCACATCAGGACCCGGTCCACCGGGCCCATGTGAATACTCGGTTCACATGTCCGCTAACCCCCTTTTGGGCTTGAATGTTCCGGGCCTCTCTGCCAAAATGAGGATATGTTTCCTCGAAGCCTTTCAGATTTTCCAGACCGCAGAAGCTGTCTGGAAATCATGGCCCGCTACCGGATGCCGGAGCATATCGTCCGTCATTCCGAGGCCGTGTGCGCGGTAGCCTTGCATTTGACGCGCCGCCTGAACGCGGAGGGCCGCGAACTGAGCGAACCCCTGGTCCTGGCCTCGGCCCTGTTGCACGACATCGCCAAGCTGCACTGCCTCAACCGGCGCCTGGACCATGCCCTGACCGGAGCCAAGCTGCTTCGAAAACTGGGTTACCCCGAGATCGCCTCGGTGGTCCGTCAGCACGTGCGCCTGTCGGGTTCCAGGCCGCCCGGCCGGGTCGCGGAGGCCGAAATCGTCCACTACGCGGACAAGCGGGTGGTCGACGACCGCATCGCCACGCTGTCCGAACGCCTGGACTACATTCGCCGGCGCTACTGCCGCACCCCGGAGGCCCTGGTCTGGCTTGAAAAATGGTCGGCCTCGGCCTACCGGCTGGAACAGGACATTTTCGACCTCCTGCCCGGAAGTCCCAATAATCTAGCGACCCTATGTATGAAATGAGGAGTTCGGATAGCCGATGAGTCAACACAAACTGAAAGTCGCGCTCATTTGCGGCGGCCGGTCCGGCGAGCGTGAGATATCCCTGAAAAGCGCCGGCCAGGTGGCCGGGGCCCTGGACCCGGACCGGTATGAGGTCTTTCGCTTCGACCCGCCCGCTGATCTGGAGCCCTTGATTCAAGCCGCCCCCAACCTGGACGTGGCCCTGATCATCCTGCACGGCCGCTGGGGGGAGGATGGCACGGTCCAGGGCCTGCTGGAACTGCTGGACCTGCCCTACCAGGGCTCGGGCGTGCTTTCTTCGGCCCTGTGCATGGACAAGCGGGCCAGCAAGGAGTTGTATCGCTTCCACGGCCTGCCCGTGGCCCCGGACATGGTTTTGGATCGAAAAAACGAGATCGACCCCGACGAGGTGATCGAGCGGCTGGGACTGCCGGTGGTGGTCAAGCCCGCCTCCGACGGGTCGTCGCTGGGGCTGACCATCTGCCGCGGCCCTCAGGACCTGGCCTCCGGACTGGCCCGGGCCTTCGCCCTCGACCGGTTCGTCATCGTCGAGGAGTACATCGAGGGCCGCGAAATCACGGTCCCGGTCTGGGGCAACGACCGGATCGAAGCCCTGCCTCTGATCGAAATCCGTCCGGGCCGGGACTACGAGTTCTATGACTATGACGCCAAATACATACCCGGCGCCACCGAGGAGATTTGTCCGGCGCCCATTGACGATGACCTGGCCCGCCAGGCCCGGGAGATCGGCATCAAGGCCCATCAGGCCTTGTACTGCCGAGGCTACAGCCGGACGGACCTGATGCTCCGGAACGGCCGGTTCTATGTCCTGGAAACCAACACCATCCCCGGCATGACCGAAACCAGCCTCTTTCCCCTGGCGGCCAAGGTGGCCGGCTACTCCTTCGGCCAGATGATGGACCGCCTGATCGAACTGGCCCTGGAACGGAGTTGATCCGGGGGCCGGTCAGTCGCCTTGGGTCGAAAAGCGGAAGTCGCAGGTCCGGGCGCCCTGCATGATGGTCCGGGTTCGGGTAAAGCGGATTTCCGGATTGAATCCCTCCATCAGGGCGAAATCCCGCCCGCAGGACAGCAGCCAGCCGAACTCCTCCAGCCCGTGCTCCCGGTACATCTCGGCGTATCGACAGCGAGTCACGTCCACCCCGGCCCGTTTCTCGGACAGTTCGACCACTTCGAATTCCAAGGCCCCGCCCATACTGAACAGGGGGATGGCCTTTTGCAGGTCGGCCATGGTGTTGCCGCCGGCAAAAGCGGCCATCAGGCGGCCGCTCTCCAGGGCCAGTTCCCGGACGACCCGGCCGGCGATCTCCAGGGCCTTCTCCCGGCCGACTTCCTCGATAAAGGCCTGGATCAGGGGCGCGGCAATCAGGGCTTCGATCTCCCGCCTGACGATTATGGGCACGCCGTTCATATCCAGGTCCCCGGCCGAACCGGTTTCGGCCGGTTCCGCCTCGGCGGACGGGCGGGCTACGACCAGGTCCCGGAGGACCTTGTCCTCGGACAACGGGTCCAGTTCCACGTCCCCGCCGGCCAGGGGCGTCTGGCATAGCAGACCCGGCCGGCCGTCGATGCGGGCCGTGCAGCGGCCGCAGATGCCCAGGGCGCAGCCGGCATGGTCGTAATAGGCCAGGGTGGAGTCCAGGTTCTGATAGATGTAATCCAGGGCGTCCATGGCGCTCATACCCATCTCGAAGGGGACGTCGTAGACCCGCCGACCCGGCGCGGGGTCCACGGCCGGATCGAACCTGAAGACGCTGACTTTGATCTTGCCTTCCGGCATCGCTGGCACCTACCTTCTCTTTAGTCCGGATTTCTCACCGGGTTCCGTAGCGAGGTCGAGAAATCATTAGCGAAACGCGAAGTTGGAGGAGATTTTGGCCGCCGGCATATCAGGGCGATATGTCGAGGACCAAAATCTTCGAAACGAGCGTTGCAGCAAGGATTTCCCGGCCGCGGCAGGAAGCTTGTAAAAAATCCGGGTTAATGCTTCCCGCCGGTGTCTGACCGGGACTCCATCATCTGCTTGATGAACTCCAGGTACGGCGTCCGGCCCCGAGGCGGCGTCATGGTCGTGACCTGAACCGGCCGCCGGCCGGTATCGAGGCGGCCGCCGTTCAGCCCGACCACGCTTTCCTGAAGCCAGGCGTCGTTGTCCGTTTCCGGATGATCCTCCCGGAAATGGACGCCCCGGCTCTCGGTCCGGGCCAGGGCGCATCGGGCCGCGGCCTCGAGCAGCCGGACCATGTTGGGCAGTTCCAGGGCTTCGAGCCATTCCTTGTTGTAGGTCCGGGTCCGTGATGCGGCCCCCAGGCGGGGCAGTTCTTCCTCCCCGACCCGTTCGAGCAGGCCTATGAATTCTTCGAGCTCGCGAGCATTGCGGATGGGGCCGAGCATGCGGTGGGCCGCTTCCTGGACCCGCCGCCGGACCCGGGCCGGCCGGAGCCCGTCCGGACGATCCAGGGGCCGGGCGGCCGCCTGCTCGAGTTCGGCGAACACCGAATTATCGATCGGTTCCGCTCCGACCCGGTCCGCGTACCGGGCCGCGTGGGTCCCGGCGTCCGCACCGTGGACCAGCATTTCGGTAATCGCCGAAAAGACCCGGTTGGCCCCGAAGGCGCCCAGGGTGCATTCGCCGGCGGCGAAAAGCCCGTCCACCGTGGTTTCGAACCGGTCGTTGACCACGATGCCCCCGTCAAAGTACTCCACGGCCGGACCCACTTCCACCGGCCGGCCATCCTCGAGCATCCGGCCCCACTCCGACAGGTCGATGGCCTTGTATTTCCATTTGGGAAACACGATCGAGGCGATGAGTTCGACGTTCTCCCAGGGCACGTCACCCCGGGCGTAGTGTACGCCGCCATGGCCCAGTCCGCGGCCCGCTCGGACCTCCCGGGCCGTAGCGTAGGAGATGAAACTCTTGTTCCATTCGGTAAACGTGGCCGTCCGGACTAAGAAGGGATCGTAGGCCTCGAGGAACTCCTCGCCCAGGGCGTTGGTCAGCCGGCCGCCAACCATCAGACTCATCATGTACGGGGCGATGCTGCCCCGCCAGATGGGCGGGGCGTAAAACACGTTGCAGCAAAAGGTGATGAACTCCATGTTCCCCAGCCGGGCGCCCGCCCGCAGAGCCATGGCCAGGCCTTCGCCCGAAAGGTCCCTCATGCCGGTGTTGGGCCGGAACGCCTTGTGCCAGCCCCCGGTGGCCATGACCACGGCCCGGGCCTTGAAACGAATGAAACCGCCGGACCGGACGTCCAGCCCCAGGCCCCCGGTGACCCGGCCGTCCCGGGTGGTCAGTTCCAGCAGGGCCACGTCCTCGAGCAGGCCGACCCCGCTGGAGCGGGCCTTTTTGAGCAGAGCGTCCATGATGCCCAGCCCGCTGGTGAAGATCATCCGCTCGTCCGAGACCTTGACCTGGATGCCCCAGCCGATCAGTTCCTTCAGGCGGGCCGGCGCCTCACGGATGTACTGCTCGACCAGCGTCTGGTTGTTCAGGTAGCAGCCCTGGGTGACGATGTCGTTGAAGACCTTCTCCGGACTGTCATCCGGGTCCCCGGTCAGCCCTTCAATGCGGCTCATGCTCCGGCCGTCCAGCGTGAAGTCCGCCCCGGCCATGGGGCTGGCCCCGGAACGGGCCAGAGGGCCCTTGCTCGAGAGCACGACCCGGGCGCCCGCTTCCCGGGCTCCAATGGCCGCCCGGAAGCCGGCCCCGCCTCCACCCACGACCAGCACGTCGGTTTCGATGACCTTGGGGTTCATAAAAGCCTCCTGACGGCGATCGGCCCGGGAACGGACCGAGACCGGCTGTTCCGGTTTATTCGCGGCTATTCGGGTCGATGTCGCTTCAGGAATTCCCGGGCCGCGGCCTGGGCCGTGTGGGCGTTGGGGCTGAGCCAGAAGCCCAGGTGCGAGCCTTCCTCGATCCAGAACCGTTCCGATCCGGCGATGTGTTCATGGGCGTATACCCCGTCGTACAGCTTGACGTCCGAGTCCTGGGTGCCATGAACAACCAGGGTCGGGCAGCGGATGCCCTCCAGGGGCAGGTGCGTGTACTCCCGGTAGATGGCCATGTCGTTTTCCGTGCCCGGTTTGCGGGGATTGTAAGGATTCATGGTCTCCATGAAGGCTTTCATGAAGGTCAGGGCCTCGGGCGCGCCCAGGACATGGTCTATGTGGGCCTTTATCTGTTCCTTGGTGAAATAGGACTCGGCGGTGAACAACTGCTGGAGGAAAAGTTCCGGCTTTCTCTCGCCGATCATTTTGATGATCTTCTGGCCGAGCTGGCTGGTGAATATGGCCTGGGCGATGGGCCCGGCGGTCTCCGGGAGGTCGTAGTAGCCGCTGACGCTGTCTATGGCCACCAGGGCCCAGACCCGGTCCGGGTGACGCAGGGCGAACATGTATCCCGGTGGTCCGCCGGCCGAGGCCGAAACCACGGCCGTCCGGTCGATCTTCAAGGCGTCGAGCAGCCGGGCGAACAGATCGGCCTGCTCTTCCATGGTCCGGCCGCTGTCCAGGGGCGTGCCCAGGTACCCCGGACGGGACGGGCTCAGCAGCCGATACTCGGCCGGGTCCAGCCAGCCGACCATGACCCGGGCCTGGTCCATTCCTCCGATGCCGCCGTGGCAGCTGAGGACGACCGGCCCATCGCCTTCGGTCAGGTCGTATTCGATCGGACCCATTTCCGTTTCCATGATCCGCGGATCGATGAACACACCGGGAAGAAGTTCCTTGTTCAGTTCCATGGATGTTGCCTCGCTTTCTCAAGGTGATCGGGTTTCGAGCCCCGGAACCAAGGGTCCCCGGACGGTCCTGAAGTCAGGGGATCGGATCGCATGTTCGACAAATCGCCTGCTCGGGTTGCTGAATTTCAGGTCCGAGATTAACATGTTTTTCATCACGGCTACAAGCCGGCTCGTCGTATTTTCCGATAAAAAAGAGGCGAAATCGGGCCCTCGATATATCGGTTTCATCGGTCCGACATCGGGCGCCATTCCGGCAATCATTATTGGAATTTTGTGCAAAAATCCTGTAAGATAAAGAAAATCAACCGATACCTTATCCATAAGGAGATGACCATGGCCGGAAACAAGGTCTTGAGGACGAGGCTCTGTGACATTTTGGGCATCGAATATCCGATCATGCTGGCCGGGATGGGCACCTGCTCCGGTCCCACGCTGGCGGCCGCGGTTTCCAACGCCGGGGGCCTGGGCGTGTTGGGGGCTTCGGGATTGAGTCCGGAGGAAGTGCGCGGCTGGATTGAAAAAACCAAACGCCTGACCGACAAGCCGTTCGGGCTGGACCTGATTCTGCCCCACGAGCTGTCCGATTCGATGCCCCTGCCCGAGAATCTCAAGTCGCTTCTGCCGGCCGAGCATGTGGCCTTTGTCGAGCGTCTGATGGGGGAACTTGAGTTGGAACCGGTCGAACCGACGGATTTCTGGTCCCGGATCAGCATGGACGTGGTCCAGGAGGTGGTCCGGACCTGTCTGGATGAAGGCGTGGCCCTTTTCGCCTCCGGCCTGGGCAACCCCGGCTGGATCGTGCCCGAGGCCCGCCGTCGCGGCATGCGGGTCACGGGCTGCGTGGGCAACACCAAGAATGCGGTCCGGCTGAAAGAGGCCGGGGTGGACTTCGTCGTGGCTCAGGGCTATGACGGCGGCGGCCACACCGGCCGGGTCGGGACGATGTCCCTGATTCCCCAGGCGGTGGATGCGGTCGCCCCGTTGCCCGTGGTCGGGGCCGGCGGGATCATGGACGGCCGCGGCCTGGCCGCGGCCCTGGCTTTGGGCGCGGAAGGCGTCTGGGTGGGCACGGCCTTCCTGGCCACCCGGGAGGCCAATGTGGACGCCTTCGACCTGGGTTCGATGTTTGTCAGCCCCCTCTGGGCCGAGGTCTGGAACCGGCGCATGCTGGAAGCCGACGACGAAGGGACCGTGGTCAGCAAAATTTCCACGGGCAAGACGGCCCGGCACATCAAAAACCGCCTGATCGACATATGGGACCGCTCCGGTCTGGGCTACCTGCCCATGCCGCTTCAAGGCTTCCTGATCTGGGACCTGTACGTCAGCATCTCGAAGAGCGGACGCAGCGACCTGGTCGTGCCCATGGCCGGACAGGGCGTCGGCCTGGTCAAGGAAATCCGGAGCGCAGCCGACGTCTTGCGGGACATGGTCGAAGGCGCAATCGAAATTCTGTCCGGGAAAAGCCCGGCCGGAATCGTTTAACCCGAATTTTGCGGTCAGGTTGGTAGCGAGGCGTTGAAATGCATAGCTAAACGCGAAGTTGGACCGTTTTTTTTGGCCGCGGGCGTATTGCGGGATACGTCGAGGCCGAAAAGCGGGAAACGAGCGTTGCGGCACGCAGTTCAACGCCGCGGTAGAAGCCGACTGCAAAATTCGGGTTTAAAGCTGACCCCCGCGGGCGGGCGGCCCGCCTTGGGCGGCGAACGATTCCAACCGCCGAGAAAGGAGCGTGGGGCCATGTTCAGGAAAATAAAAAGCCCTGATCATTCACGTATCATGCCGGTCCTGGTCCTGGCGGCCGGGCTGATTTTCGCCTGTCTTTGGCCATCCCCGACCCATGCCGGGGAAAAAGCCCCGAACCCCGAGGGGGTTGCATCCCTCAATGCGGTATTGAAACCCTGGCTGGCCGAATCCGGTCTGCCGGCCCTGGCGGCCGCGGCGGCCCGCAACGGCCGGATCGTGGCCGCCGGAGCGGTGGGAACCCGACGGGCCGGTCGAAATATTCCGGTCACCGTCAAAGACCGTTTCCACATCGGTTCGGACACCAAGGCCTTCACGTCGCTGCTGGCGGCCATTTACGTGGAGCAGGGCCGGCTGCGCTGGGAAACCACGGTCGGCGAAGCCTTTCCGGAGTTGAAAAACACAATGGCCCCGGGCTTGAGCGGGGTGACCCTGCTTCAACTCCTGTCGCATTCCAGCGGCATGCCCGGTGACAACGAGCGGTTTGTCGACCTCATTCTGGAGTCGTACCGCCAGGAGGGCAACCTCGACGAACTGCGTTACTGGCTCGTCTCCCAATGGGTCCGGGAACCGCTGGTCGACAAACCCGGCCAGGTCTTCGCCTATTCGAACATGGGCTACACCATGGCCGGCTCGATCATCGAACGGGCCGGGGGCGCGACCTATGAGGAGTTGATCACCAGGCAGATATTCGAGCCGCTGGGCCTCAAGTCGGCCGGTTTCGGGCCGCAGTCCTCCATGGGCAAGGTGGACGCGCCCCTGGGCCACGTCATCCAGGACGGCCGGGCCAAGGCCTTTCTGGCCGGTCCCAACGGTGACAACCCAGTCATCATCGGACCGGCCGGGACCGGGCACATGTCGCCCCTGGACTTCGCGGCCTGGGCGGGCTGGCACGCGGGGGAAGGCAAACGCGGCCCCGCGCTGGTCGGCCCGGCCACGCTGAAAAAGCTGCACGCGCCGATCATTTCGACCGGCCCCCTCAAGGACACGCCGCCGGGCACCCCACAGACCGGCATGTACGCCCTGGGCTGGGGCCGGATCGAGCCCCCCTGGTCATCCGGTCCCTGGATGATGCACGGCGGCTCGAACAACAAGAACCTGGCCCATGTACTCTTTCGTCCGGACATCGATTTCGCCATGGTCCTGATGACCAACGTGGGTGGGGAAAAAGCAGCGGCGGCCCTCCACAAACTCGAGGAAGTCGTTTATAAAAAATACGCTCCGATTAAGTGAATACAGGGCCAGTCCCGATCCAGCCAGAAAGGCGATAAGAATGACCATTGCGATCAGCGTCGAACTCTCCCACGTCTGCCCGCTCGACGAAATCGGGCGGCAGGCCGAGGCATTGGAACAAAACGGCTTTTACCGGGTCTGGGTGCCGGACACGTCGGCCTCGCCCTGGGAGGTCTGGCTGGCGGCCGGCCGGGTCGCCCAGCGCACCCGCCGCATCCGGATCGGCCTGGGCGTGACCAATCCCTTTACCCGCCACCCCTTCGTCCTGGCCCAGGCCGCGGCCTCCCTGCAGGGCCTCTGCGGAGGCCGCCTGGCCCTGTCCATCGGCAAGGGCATCCCCCGCTTCTTCGAAAAAGCGGGCATCGAGACATATCCGTCCGGGGTCGAGGAATGCATCACCATTGTTCGTGATCTGATCGCCGGCGAGCGCGTCAGCCATGACGGCCCGGCCTTCAGGATCGACGGGCTTCGCCTCAGGACCATCCCGCCGGAAACGCCCGTCCCCATCTATCTGGCCGCCGTCAGCCCGGAAAGCTGGCGGTCGGCCCTGCGCGTGGCTGATGGCGTGGCCACCTTCTGGAGTGAGGAAGCGGCCGCCAACCGCGAACAGGCCATGACCGAACGCACCCTGCCCACGGCCGCGCTGGCGGCGTTCTCCCTGTCCGAAGAAGCCTTCTTCCCCGGAACGCTCCAGACCCTTGACGCCCTCCGGGAACGGATCGATCAAATGGACCGCGCCGGCTTTGACGAGGTTATTGTCGCCTACCGGGACTTGTCCGACCTCGAAGCAGCCGGGACGCTCGTTTAACCCGCCCGCTTCATAAGGCTCCCTGTAGCAATGAAAAGGCAGGAATTAAAAGGGACAGGAATTAAAAGGGACATCCATATTTATTTAATCAATCAACATATCCGCTTTTACGATCATTGGTTAATCGATGAGTTTTGAAGCGGGATGAAGAAGGGCTGGACGGTTAGATTGCTGTCAATTCATGGAAAACCTGGCAAGGGTGGGCCTTGTCGCTCATAGATCAACGAATGAGAAGGAAGACTTTGGGCAGTCAGGCGGCCGTAAACGCGGCTTGGCCGGCCCTCACCCCCCCCAGCCAGCGGCTGCCCAAGGACCGGGCCATTTCCATAATTGCTTCCATCCTTCCTACTACCCGGTGGAACAGGCGGCCATACCCCTGAATCGTGTCCAGCCAGCGGCCCTGGTTGACCGGAAGACGGTCCAGGATATCCGACAGATGCGCAGGAATCGCACCACGCTTGCCCAAGCGGATTTCCCGGCCGGTCCAGTCCACCAAAGACAAGTAGTCGTCAAGGTCGAGAGGCAGCACGCCCCGGCGGTCTCCCGCATTGTCGTCCCCTATCGGGCAGAGCCAAGTCTCGCCCTTACCGCAATTCCGGGCCTCGATTCGGTCGAAAATACCTGTATATTCGCTACGCTCCGGCGTTTCGGCCACACCAGCCCTCACCGGGTTCAGGTCCACATACGCCATGCAGGCCAAGAGCGCGCAATCATCCAACAGCACCTGGCACTTGAATCGCCCCTCCCAAAATCGCCCTTTACGACCGTCCTCCCGGTTGGCCATTCTGGCCACGTACTCGTTTAAACAGCGCATAAACCAGCTCACGCTGCCCAGGCGTGAGCGGATTTCAGCCAGCCGCTCAGGCTGACCGGCCAAAGGCTCGATGGCCGATCGGCTCGCGGCCTTGGGCAGGCCGTTCTCGCCCCGCTCCATGGGGAACAGAGTCAGCCAGCGCCGGGCCGTCTCCCGGTCCGACCAGCCCTCGACCCAGTCAGGGCGGGTTCGGAGGATCACGTGAAGATGGTTGGACATGGCCGCGTAAGTGATGACTTCGATGCCGAAAACGGCAGAGATTTCCTCCAAGCGGGCCTGAATCCAGGCCTTGCGGTGCTCGTATGACTTCCCGGTGTAGGCATCGAGGCCGCAGAGAAAGGCGCGGCGCACGCATCGGGACACACAATGATAGTAGGCTTCCACGCCTTGGGCGACCACTTCGCCTCGGGCAACGGTCATAATGCATCCCTCCGATTCAAGGTGAAGAGAGAATAGCAGGTTGAGATCAGTATGTCAAATAAATGGGTGTCTAAAATAAAAGAGGCGGGATATTACTGCTGACGCCCTGCCCGAAGCCGGCCGGGCTATTTCATGCCGAGTTCCTTGAGAAACACCTGAACGTCTGACTTGAGCACGTTGGGGGCCTGGCCGCCGGCCAGATGGGCCAGGGGGCTTTGAAAGGTGGCCAGCCTGGCCCCGGGGATCATTTTTTGCGTCCCGCGGGCCAGTTTGACACTGAGCCACTGGTCGTTCTCGACGTGGAGGATGAGGGTGCGGGCCTTGATCCGGTGAAGCTGGTCGGTCACGTCAAAAGCGTCCAGGGCCTGATTGCGGTAGAGCAGGTCGTTGACGTCGTAGGTCTCGGCCTTGGAACGCAGGGCGGCCCCCTGTTCGCCTTGCGGTTCCCAGTAGAAGACCTCCTTTTCCACGTCGGACCAGGGCTGGTCGACGCGATAGTCGAAGGTCATGATGGACTGCATCAGCAGGGACCAGCCGAACATCATGCCCTGGTTGGGATGCCGGTCCTTGGGCAGGTGGTAGTAGTTGCCCCGGGTCTCCCGCCAGGCCGGGTCGCTCTTCATGGCAGCGTTCATCAACTGGAACAGCCATCGGGCGACCGGGTTGCGGCCGGTCATGCCGCAGATGGGCATGATGCCTTCGACGAATTCCGGGTGAAGTATGGCCCAGAGGTAGCTCTGCATGGCGCCCATGGATGTGCCGAAGGAGAGTTTGACCCGGGCCACGTTCAGCTTGTCCCTTAGCAGGCGGTAGTTGGCCTGGACCAGGTCCATGAGGCTGTATCGGGGGAAGCCGGGGCCCAGGCCGCCGCTGGGCTTGCTGGCGCCCCACATGCCCAGGGCGTCGAGAAAGACGACATAGTAGCGGTCGGTGTCGATCAGCCGGCCCGGCCCGATGACCGGTCCCTTGCAGAACTCGTTGGCCTTCTGGCCCTCGTACCACATGTAGTAGGTGACCGTGGCGTCCGCGTCATAGTATGGGTTGACGATTACGGCGTTGATGATCCGGCCCTGCTCGTCCCGCCGGGGCGTTCCGGCTTCGATGTAGGCCAGTCGCAGGGGCTCCGCCCCCAGGGACTCGAGGGTTGTTCCACCCGCCCCGCCTCGTTCATAGGCCTCCTCGCGACCGGGTTCGTACGTCCCCCCGATCCGGAAACCGGGAAGGTGGTGAAATTTTTTCAGATGCCCCAGGGCCGGGACGAGTGAATCGGCGGTCGCCGATCCGGCCCGGGTCTCGAAGGGAGCAAGCAGGCAGGCCAGAACGAAAAGGAACGACAGGACCGATTGCGCGAGCCGACGGCGCGGAGATTTCATGAATTCAGCCTTTTCAGGGGGCGATAGGCGGCCGCCCGTCCCCCCCATAGTCGGACGTCGTTGGCAAAATATCCATCGCAGCCCAGTTCCAAGGCCATTTCCATGCAGGCCGCCTCGTCGTCCGAGGCGTCGGCCCAGGGGATGACCTTGAGGCCCGCGCCCTGGAGGCGTCCGACCCGGTCCGCGTCGAGGTCCTTGACGTAGGGATGGTAGGAAAAGGCGGCCACGGCCTGGCAGAGCTTGACCGCGTCCAGGTTCCTTTCGGGCCGGTCGGCCAGCACGCCGATCCCCAGACCCGGTTCCAGGGCCCGGGCTTCCCGCAAGGCGTCGTAGGAAAAACTCGAAACCATGACCCGGTCCAGCAGGCCGTGGCGGAGGATCAAGTCCACGACGAGCCGAACGGCCAGGAAACCGACGTCCGGCCAGGAGATGGCCTCCCGTTTGATCTCCACGTCGATCAACACGCGCCGGCCCAGGGTCTCGAAGACCTCTTCCAGTGTCGGTAGCCGAACGCCCTGGAATTGCGGGCCGAACCAGGCGCCGGCGTCCAACGTCCGCAGCCGGTCCAGGGTCTGGAGGCAGACCAGGCCCTGGCCGTCGGTGGTCCGGTCCAGTGTCGAGTCGTGAATGACCACGAGTTGCCGGTCCGCGCTGAGGGTCACATCCAGTTCGATCATGTCCGCCCCGGCATCCACGGCGGCCAGAAACGAGGGTATGGTGTTTTCCGGAGCCCGGACCGGAAAGCCCCGGTGGCCAATGACCAGCGGCCGGCCGGATTCCGGTCGCGGGTCGAAAAGCAGGCCCGCGTCATGCGGTCGTATCGGGGACACGGCGTCGGTAGAGTGCGTTGGCCGGTTCGGCGTCTAGTCTTCGTCCATTTTGAGGGCCTTGAACATAATGCCGGCCGAAACCATGCCCGCCCCGTGATACAGGGCGTCGAAAATGTCCTGATCGGTCCATCCCAGTTCGCGGAGCCGCTGGGTATCGGCCGCCCGGGTCGATGACGGGTCTTTGATGGCCTTGACCACGAACTCGAGCATGGCCCGGTCCTTGTCGTCCAGTTTGGCCGCGGTCACGTCCTTGCCGACCGCATCGAGGTCCTCCTCGGTCAGGTTGCCGAACATGGTCAGGAGACTGGCGTTGAAATCCGTGCAGAACTGGTAATTGTTGTGCGAGGCGATCAGGTACCGGATATGAGCCGCCAAAGGCAGGCCCAGGTTCGGGTTGCCGACGAAATACTTCAGAATCCGGGCCTGAATCTTGAGCAGCTCCGGGCTGACGCTGGACATCTGGAGCGGCCTGGGCAGCACGCCGGTCACGGCCTTGACGGCGTCATAGACCTCCTTGATTTCCCCCTGGGCCTGGTCGGGCGGGACGACATGGATCAACGGCATGGTTCTCTCCTCCTCGATCTTGATGTTAACGGGTCCGGGAAAGCGGAACGGCCGGGATTCCCGTTCCGGGCTGACGGCCGCGTAAAATTGATTTTACCAGTCTCCTATGCGCCCGTCCAGAAGATTGATGGGCCCGATAGGCCGGCCGGCTCCGTTCCCGGACTATCCGGCATCGCCGCCCCTCGGTCGGTGAAATGCGGCGTCGCCTCGGAGGTATCATTCTGTTCTATGGACTTGACATGGCTCCGGGTTTGTACAAATATAGGAGAAACACCGGAGGGGCACCGGGTGGACCGACTGAAGCAGTATCTGATCAAAAACTTCGAACAGGTCTTCGTCCTGCTGATCCTGATCACCATCTCTTATATTACCTATTACATCCCGTTCAAACTGGCCTTCATGAACTTCTTTTTCCTGCCCGTGATCATTGCCGGTTATTTCCTTGGAATTCGAAGTTCCGTCCTGGGCGCCTTTCTGTGCATTCTTTTTGTATTGATTTACGTCATCATCTACCCCCGGATGTTCCTGCTGCCTACGACGGAATTGGACTTGTATCTCTACGTCCTGGCCTGGGGCGGATTCCTGATCCTGTCCGGGGCGGTGGTCGGCATCCAGCAGGACAAGTTGCGCAAGGAAATCGATCAGACCTGCCGTTTGAACGACGACCTGGCCCAGCACCAGAACGAACTGCATGAAGCGAACCTGGCCCTGCATGAGTACAGCGGCAATCTCGAAGCCAAGGTCAGTGAACGCACCGAGGAACTGGAAAAGTCCAAGGACGCCGTCGAACGGCTGAAGACCCGGGTCGAGGAGACGCTCTACTCGACCATGGATTCGTCGGTGGCCAAACTGATGATCGAGGGCCGGCTGAGGAATGAAAAGCGGAAAATCAGCCTGATGTTCTCCGACCTGGTCGGCTTTACGACCTATTCGGAGGAACGCAGTCCGGAACTGGTCATTCGCGACCTGAACCGGTACATCAACGACATGGAGCCGATCATCCTGGACTACAACGGCCATATCGACAAGTACATGGGCGACGGGATCATGTGCGAATTCGGCGCGCCGGTGGATTTCGACAACTACCGGCTGCTGGCGGTGATGGCCGCGTTGAAGATGCAGGAGCGGATGACCCGCTACGACTATCCCTGGCGCATGCGCATCGGCATCGCCTCCGGGTCCGCGATCATGGGCATCATCGGCTCCCGGCGCCAGTCCTACACGACCATCGGCGACGTGGTCAATGTCGCCGCCCGCCTGGAAAA
>JAHJTB010000189.1 GCA_018830135.1 Pseudomonadota bacterium
AAGTGGTGGACGACCTGTTTTCCGATGGCGATGTGGACCTGATCATCGTCGAGGCGGACGGCTCCAGGGGCCTGCCCCTCAAAGGCCCCGGGACCGAGGAGCCGGCCATACCCGGCCTGGCTTCGATCGTCGTGCCCGTGGCCGGCCTCGGCGGCCTGGGGCGCCCCCTGGGCAAGGACACGACTTTCAGGCCCGAGCGGTTCGGCCGTCTGGCCGGCCTGGAGCCCGGACAGACCGTGACCCCGGAAAGTCTGGCCCGGGTTTTGTTCCATGAACAGGGGCTTTGCCGGAACCTGCCCGAAAAGGCCCGCCTGGTGGCCTTCCTCAACCAGGCCGACCTGGTGTCCCCTGAAGTGGCCCGGACCGCGGCCGAAGCGGCCTACGACGCCGGCCCGGATACCCTGGCCCGCGTCATCTGGGGCAGCCTGAACAACCCGGTTGCGGGGTTCGGCCTCTGGCCGGAATAGGCCGTTACACGGCCGACGGGAGTGGGGCTGGCTATTTGCGCAACGAGGCCTTGGTAAACCTGGACTCCGGAATCTCCACATCGAAGTCAATGGATTCGGTCAGGAAATGGGTCCCCTCGCCGCTGGCCAGCACGTCCTTGAAAAACATGGCCTTGGGATACCAGCGACCGCCTGTTTGAAGCACTTCCCGAATCTCGAAGTTTTTCAACAGGCGGCCGCTTCGGGCGTAGCGTTCCTCCTTCAAGGGCAGCCAGCGCGCCGGGTCCACCCAGATTCGCCGCGTAAAATACGGCACATCCGACTTCCGGGCCGTCAGCTTCAACACCAGACAGCCGGTTCCCCCGAATTCGCCCCGGCCCTCGATCGAGGCCTCGTAAACCTCTTCGAGCCGGCTGTTGTCCGTCAGGTCCTCGTAGGAGAGGTCCGAGCCCATGACGGACTGGCGCAGCAGGTGGCCGGCGATGGCAATGATGCGGTCGTTGGGTTCAGGCGTGTAGTTCCAGATTCGATCGCCCAGCTTGAGCATCTTCTTGCCCTTTTCCCGGGCCGGGGCCAGATACTCGACCAGGACCCGGTCGCTCCCCTTGATCCAGGACCTGGATTCCACCGTCCGGCTTCCGCTCCGGGCGTTGATGACCATCTTCGAAGTCCGCACGGCCTGGTCCACGACCATATTCTTATCGATGTTTTGCAAAACCTCGTCTCCGGTCAAAGCCAGGGCGGACGGCGAACAGGCGGCCCATATCAAGACGACCGCGATCCATAGGCGAACGTTCATGTCTCCAACTCCTTGAATAACTGGGATGTCTGGCGTCTGAAGATGCCAACCCCCGCCATGGCCGCGCCCAGGAAGGTGGCCAGCAGGCCGGGGATGAAGCCGATGACCCAGCTGACCGGAACGATCCGGGCCCGCCAGACGCTGGACATCAGCATACTCGAGTTCCTGGTCATAAAGGACACGTCAATGCCGTGCTCCTGCATGTAATAGCTCACGCCCAGGCCGATGCCCGTCCCCACGATCGAGCCGACCAGACCGACCAGGAGCGATTCGGATAACAGGGTCCGGTAGACGTGGCCCTTGGGCTCCCCGATGGCCAGCCGGACTCCGACCTCCCCGTAGCGCCGGATACCGGACATCAGACCCGCGTTCCAAAGCACGATGGACATGACGAATATGAATCCGATAATGACCAGACCGAGTTGGAATTCAAACATGTCCAGCATGTCTCCCAGAGCGTTCTGATCCCTCAAGGTCAGCATGACCGGGGTGAATTCGTCCCGGGAATCGGCCCGGGCCCGGTTGAAGGCCGAGGCCAGAAGACCGGCGGCGCGCTCGTCGTAGAGCATGTTCGGGAAAAAGCCGAGGACTTCCCCGGCCCCGTCTTCCATGTCCAGCGCGTACTGGACGTCGGCCAGGTCGGCGAGTATGGCGTTTCGGTCCATGGGGCCCACGCCGAAATGCAGCGTCCCGGCCACGGTGAAGTTCTGGACTGCCATGCCGCCCCGGGCGGTCGAGGAGATCAGGGTGGCCACGTCGCCGACCTCGACCGACAGATTCCGGGCCAGGGTGTCGCTGATCAGGATTTCGCCGGGCCCCTCGGGGAGACGGCCCCGGACCAGCCCACCCTTCAGGTTCAGGCGTTCGATTTCAGTCGATCCCGGGGACAGGTCCAGCCCCAGTCCGAAGACAGGTCCCTGGGCCCGGGTCTCACCGGCTTCATCCGGAAAGTCGAGCAGACCGCCAAGGCGGATGCGCGGCGACCAGTCCAGGCCGGGATGGTCCCGGCGCAGGCTGGCCAGCAAGGCGTCGACACCGGTCAGGGCCAGGTCGTTGGGGAGCTGGTTGGAAAGTTCGTTGTAGGCCCGGGTCATGATCTTGACATGGCCGGTGTCCAGTTTGGCGTTGCTGGAGATCATGTCGTCCTTGTAACCCTGAAGCCAGCAGTAGATCAGGACCGTGATCGTCACCCCGGCGACGACGATGATGCCGGAAAACAGGCTTCGCTGCCGGTCCCGCAACAGTCCCTTGAACAGAAACCAGGTCATGACGTCCTCCCCCTCAACGCGTCGGTTGGATTGAGACGGGCGATGCGACGGGTCGGGATGAGGCTGACCAGCGTCACGGTGAACAGGATCAGCAGGGTGGTCCCGGCAACCAGTTTGAGGCCGTAGCTGGGGTACATGGTGGCGGAGATGGCCACACCGAAACCCTCGGACGACGGAGGCAGGGGCAGGCCGCGGATGGCGGACAGGATCATCAAAGGAACGCCGTACACCGCGCCCACGACCAGGGCCAGCAGCCCGTGCAAGGCGCCCTCCAGGGTGAACAGCCAGATGACCTGACCTCGGTACATGCCCAGGGCCATCAGGCTGCCGATCTCGCGTCGTCTTCGGAAAATGGCCAGGACCTGGGTGTCGAAAATGGCCAGGAGGGCCATGCCGAGCAGCATGGCGTAAAAGATCGACGAGGAAACCGACTTGGTCCGGATCATGTCCACCACGTCCTTGAGCAGGTAGTCCAGGTCCCGGTGGACCCAGTGCTCGTCTCCGGAAGGCACGGCTGGTACCCCTTTTCCCTGCACGACCAGGGTGGCTTCGTTAGGAGCCCGCATCATCTCGCGAAGCCGGTCCAGGGGAATCCAGACCTGCCCGTTGTCCACCGTGGGCACGTTCGTGTTCATGATGGCCACGATCATCAGGTCCGTCGCGTCGAAGGTCCCGTTTACGTCCCGCCAGCGGACGGTGACGTCGTCGCCGGCCTTCAGGGCGGTCTGTTTGGCCATGCGCTGGCCGATCATTGCCGGAATCATCCCGGGCGGCGCCGGCTCTTCAAGCAGGCCGGTCGGCAGATTCAGAATGTGCTGATCGGGGGGAATGCCTTTGATCAGGGCGCTCTGGATGCGACCTTGGGGATAGATCGCCCCCGACGTCATGAGCAATGGAATCGCGCGGCCTTGGGAAATCAGTTCGTCCAGAGACCGGGGCAGGGGGCCGTGGGCCGCTTCGAGGGACAGGGGATCGTACGGGTCAAAGGCCCGGCGCCAGTACTGGCCGCCGCCCACCTCGGTCTCGATCATGTTGTTCATGACCTGTTCCCCGACACCGTCCAGCAGACCCTGCATCCATATGATGGCCACAAAGGCCAGGGACAGGACGAATACGTTGAGCCATGTCCGCAGGCCGGCGCCCAGGATATTCCGAAAGGCCAGTTTGATAATCAACATGCCCGTCTCCTCGCCGCCAGGGCGTTCAGGCCGCCCGGGGCTGTTTCAAGGCGTCATCGACCACGCGTCCGTCCTGGAGCGTAATGATCCGGCTCAGATAGGAGATGACCTTTTCGTCATGGGTGGCGAAGATGAAGGTCGAGTTCAGCTCCCGGTTCAATTCGACCATCATGCGCAGTATCTTGTGGGAGTTGGCCGCGTCCAGGTTGGCCGTCGGTTCGTCGGCCAGGACGATGCGCGGTTTTTTGACCATGGCCCGGGCCACGGCCACCCGCTGGGCTTCTCCGCCGGACAACTGGGCGGGCCGGGACCGGACCTTGTCGCCCAGACCGACCCAGTCCAGGGCCTGGCGGACCATGTCCCGGCGTTCCGACGCCTTCAGGCCCAGCAGGAGCAGCGGGAACTCGACGTTTTCATAGACCGTGTAAACCGGCAACAGGTTGAAGGTCTGGAAGATGAAGCCCAGGTGTTCGTTGCGCAACCGGGCCGCCCCCCGGTGGCTCAGATGACGCGTGTCCTGGCCGAGAACAACCGCCCGGCCTTCGCTAGGGTTGTCCAATGCTCCAACGATGTTGAGCAGGGTCGTTTTGCCCGATCCGCTGGGCCCGACCAGCCCGGTAAACTCCCCGGTCACGAAAGACAGGTTCACGTCATCGAGGGCCGTGAAGTGACGGCCGCCCATGGGATACGATTTAACCAGATGCTCCGTGGTGATAACGATTTCGCCATCCATGTCCTGCTCCTTTAACCCGGGTTAAACCGGACTAATGGTTGAAGACCACCATGAACTGGAGGCCCGAACCGCCCATGGCCAGCCCCCCGAATCCCACCCCGGAGGCGGCCGGGTCGAAGGAGTGGAAAATGCTCAGGTTCAAGACCAGGCGGTCGTAGGTCCGCCGCCAGGTCAGATGCTGGTACCAGGCCTCCTGCTCCCAGGAATAAAACCCCATGGCCGTCAGGCTGTCCAGGAGGCCGATCGGATAATCTAATGAAAAAGCGGAGAAAGCGCTTTCTTCCTCCCGGCCGAAGGCCCGCTCCGAGGCCGTGGCGAACATGTGCTCGGCCACGACGTGCAAGCCGTTGCCCATATCAAAGGTGTAATCCCCGCCCAGGGTGATCATCCGGGTCCAGTCCAGGGCCAGGCCCGGCGCGTCCTGGTGCTGGAAGGCCGCCTCGAACCACAGGCCGATGCCTACGTCCCACTGGCCGTCCAGGGCCAGGCGATTTTCCGTGAAATCCGGCAGGCCGAGCGCTCGGCCGTCCACGCGTCGGGAATGGGCCGAGCAGGCCAGTTCGCCCTGGCCGACCGGGTGCTGATACCGGCCGCCGAATTCAGGGGCCTCCGGGGCCGAAGGCTGGCGCTCATACCCTTTGGGGTCGTCGTTGCCGTAAAGGGCCCAGAGCCAGATATTGGCGTTGTCCTGGGCGCTGTACTTGAACCGAAGGGCGTTGACCCCGTCGGTCAGTCCGAGCGGGTCGGTCGGGTCCAGCCGGTCGAACCAGCGCAGGGAGCGCAGCAGCCGGGCGGGACCGAAGTTGATCTTTTGCAGGCCGACCCGGGTTTCGGTCCTCGGAGTGACGCAGCGGAGTTTGGCCCGGTACAGCCTCAGACTCGAATCCTCGAACGAGTCCAGGCTGCCGCCCGAGGCCGCAACATTGACCGACAGTTCGGCATCGACAAAGGAATCCCCGGTCCATGGCTTTCTCAGGCTGATTTGCGGGATGTATCGCAGGCCCAGATGATGCTCCCACTCTCGCTGGACCTCCACGGCTGAAACCCAGCCGGACAACTGCCCGCTGAATTCGGAGTCGAGGGCCCACGACCGGCCGAAAAGGACCAGCCCCAGGGCCAGGCACGGGCCGGCCAGACCGACGTAACGGATCAATCCGATTCGCATGGTTCACCCACGTCCGGTCGCGGAACGACGCCAAAGTAAAAAAAGTTCCAGAACTCCCGGGTCATGGACTCGATATCGGGGTAGGCCCGGCGCAAGGCCTCGTCCCGGGACAGTTCCTCCATCTTTTCCATGACCGCCAGGATGAACTCCGGCCGGATCTCCGCCCGGATGTCCCCCTTTACCTGGCACTCCAGGATATAGGCCATGAAGCGCCGGCCGAATTCATTCTGGTCCACTTCAAGTTCGTGAAGGTCCATGACCAGGTCCTCGCTGAAGCGGGACTGCAGGGCGATATTATGTTCCAGTTTGCGGGTCAGCTTTTCGGTGAACGGGATATCCAGGCGGTTGATGGCCTCGAACTCCCGCAGGTCCTCGTCCAGCCAGACCTGCCAGAGGCGGCGGGCCAGATCGGTTTTATTGGCAAAGTATTTGTAGAAGGTCATTTTGCTGACCTCGGCTTTGCGGCAGATTTCTTCCACGGTGACCCGTCGGATGCCGTGTCGCATGAACAGCTCGGATGCGGTGTCCATAATCCGGGTCTGCTTGAGGGGCTTTTGGGCCTGGCGTGTTTCGGTCACGGACGCGATTCCTTTTTGGGCCTCTGATATACGAAAATATAGGATAAAAGCGATTTTCGTAAATATAGTGATGTTTGATCCAGAATATGTCAAGCAAAAATATACTTAAAAAGTAATATAAAACAAAAAACGTATAGTTAGGTCCAGATCGTTCCCCGACCCTCCGGAAACCTCAGGATCGCCGATTGGCCTTCAACACCGAATTGTCGATCAAACAAGGACAATTCGTGCCTTAATAAAGGTGAAATCGGTCCAGAAAGGGATTGTATTCAGGATTTATCGAAACAGATGGTAAAAGCGGCCCCGTTCCGGCGTTCCAGGTCGATCCGGCCCTCCAACTGGCCTTCCACCAGATTGACCACGATTTTCAACCCCATGCTTTGGACGCCGCGCCAGTCCAGATCGGGCGGGAAACCGATCCCGTCGTCGGAAACCGTGATATGAACGCCGTTTGGGGCGGTCAACCGGGCCCTGATGGCGATTTGGCCCGGACGACGGTCGGGGAAGGCGTATTTAAGGGAGTTGGTGACCAGTTCGTTGATGACCAGGCCGAGGGGACCGGCCTGTTCGGCCGACAGCGTCAGTTCGGGAGCCTGGACCAGGAAGCGGATCGGGGAGCCGGCCTGGCCATAGGCTTGAATCAGGGTCTCGATCAGTCGGCCGAGGTAGCCTTCAATCTCGATCTCCTTGGGGGAGGCGGATTGGTACAGGACCTCGTGGACCATGGCCAGGGCCCGCAGTCGGCTCTGGCTGTCATGCAACGCGGAAACCACGCCCGGGTCCTGGCTGGAGTTGGCCTGGATGTTCAGGAGGCTGGACATGACGGCCAGGTTGTTTTTGACCCGGTGGTGAATCTCTTTGAGGAGCAGTTCCTTTTCCTGAAGGGCGGTTCGGAGCCGTGTTTTCAGTTCATGGATGCTGAGGGCCGTCATGATGGCCGGTCGCAGGTTCTGCTTGTGTACGGGTTTGACGATGTACCCGCAGGCTTCCGTGGACTGGGCCCGTTCGATGTATTCCGGTTCGGCGTGGCCGGTCAGGAAGACGATCGGCAGGTCGAATTCGGCGGTGATCCGGGCGGCCGCCTCGATGCCGTCCATGGTTCCG
>JAHJTB010000190.1 GCA_018830135.1 Pseudomonadota bacterium
CTACGCCGAGGCGGTGCATGGGGCGATCGATATCACGACATTGGGCGACATCACGGCCGGCGCCGAAGGCATCTATGCCCTTGCCGCCGGCGGCGGCTCCGTCACGATCGACCTGACCGGCGACATTCTGCAGAGCACGACCGGCATCAGCGCGATGAGCGCGGACGGCGCGATCCAGGTCGACATGACCGGCGACATCAATTCTTCGGGCCGCGGCATCTTCGCGCAATCGGCCAACGCCGCGGTGACCGTCAACCAGTACGGCACGATCCAGGCCGGCGGCGACGGCATCCACGCCTCGACCACCGGAGACGACGACGGCATCCTGATCGAGGCCCTGAAAAGGTATCCGGGACTGGAATGCCTCTACATCCTCGATGAAAACGGCGTCCAGACCACGGAAACCTATTGTAGCGGCGCCAAGCTCCTGCGACGCCCGTCACCCCTGTTCCGACCGGCTCCCAAGGGCACGGACCAGTCCCTAAAGGACTACTTCCTGCTCATCCAGGCCGGACTGCCCCAGTTCGCCTCCGAACCCTATATCTCCCGGGCCTCGGGCAGCCTGTGCCTGACCGTCTCACGGGTCTTCGAGTCCGTCGACGGGAGGCGTTGTGTCCTGTGCGCTGATTTCGACTGCGGCGACGTCCCCGGAATAACACCGAAACCGGGCTGCTGAACATGCCAGGCAGGTGCGTGCCCCGAGGCTTCCCGGGGGGCGAGCCCGCCGGCTGAACGGATCGCTTCCTTTCAACTTGCAGCTCCCCCCGGCCTGGCGGGGGGAGCTGCAATATAATCTAAATAAAACAATTAGCTGTAATCGCCTGGCCCCGGGAGCCCCCGTCCCCGGGGCCGGTATTTTGCCGGCCGGGCCAAATAAAGCTTGACATGGGCCGTTTACTATAGTGTATTTTTTCTAAACGATAAAAGAAGCCATGAAACAGATTCTGATCGAACAAATCGTCCACAGCATCGGCGGCAAGATCAGGACCTTGCGCACCCAGGAACGACTGTCGCTTCAACAACTGGCCGACCGGGCCGGGGTCTCCAGCACGGCCATCCACAAGATCGAACGGGGGACCATGACCCCCACGATCACCGTGCTCATGAAGATCGCCGACGCCTTTGGACGCAAGGTCGGATATTTCGTCGGGGAAGACGGCGAACTCGACGACTTCGATTTCCAGGACCATGTGGAGTTCGTCCCGGCCGCAAACCGGAAGCCCATCGGGGACAAGCCCGGCCGGATCAAGGTCGAGCACCTGGCCCTCAAGCTTCGGGACGGGAAAATTCACGCGGCCCTGTATTATTTCGAACCCGGCACCTCGAGCGGCGATCGGCCCACGTCGCATCTCGGGGAGGAGTTCATCTTCCAGATCGAAGGCGAGATGGAAGGGACCATCGATGGTCGGACCTATAACCTCCGGCCGGGGGACAGCATCCATTTTTTCGCCCGGCTGCCCCACACCTGGCGGGTTGCCGGCCGGAGTCGGGCCCTGACCTTGTGGGTCATGACGCCTCCGCCCTTTGGTTCGACGGAAATATGGAGCAACCTGACCCGGGGCGGATGACCGGGTCGAGGCGGGAATTTCGCAAGTAATTCACCTTGTAAGGAGTGTAAAATTTATGGACTTCGATCTGACCGACGAACAGCGCATGCTCAAGGAATCGGCCCGCAAGCTGATGGAGCGGGAGGTGGTCCCGTATCTGAACGGGTTTCCCACCGGCCGGCCCATGGCACTGGACGACATCAAGGGCCTGCTCAAGAAGCTGATCCCCCTGGGGTATCTGGGCAACGTCATTCCCGAGGAGTACGGCGGGGCCGGCCTGGACTACATGACGTACGGCTGCCTGATGGAGGAACTGGACCCGTCGATCTACGGCCTGGTCATGCTGGCCGGGTCCACGCCCCGCTCGATCTACATCCTGGGCGACGAGGAGCAGAAGCGCAAATACATCCCGCCCATGCTCTCGGCGGAAAAGGTCGGCTGTTCGTGCATTACCGAACCCAACGTCGGCTCGTACACGGCCGGAATCCAGACCCGGGCCATCCCGGACGGAGACGACTACGTCATCAACGGCGCCAAGATGTGGATCACCAACGGTTCCTTCGCGGACATGGCCTTTGTCCTGGCCTCCTCCGACCCGGAAAAAGGGGCCAAGGGCCTTTCCCGTTTCATCGTGGACAAGGATGTCTCCCCCTGGGAGGCCCGGCCTATTCCGACCATGGGTGACGACGGCCGTATCCCGGCCGTGGGGGAGCTGGTCTTTGAAGACTGCCGGGTGCCGAAGCGAAACATGCTCGGCGACTCCGGCGGCGGACTCAAGGCCACCCTGATCGGATTCCAGGCCGCCCGTTGCCTGGTGGGCATGGGCAGCCTCATCTTCGCCACCCGGGCCATTGAAGCGGCCGTCCAGTACGCCAAGGAACGGACCCAGTTCGGCCGGCCCATCGGCCAGTTCCAATTGATCCAGGACAAGATCGCCGACATGGCCGCCCTGACGGACGCGGCCCGGCTCCTGATATACCGGGGGCTGTCTCTGGTGGACAAAGGGGGCCGTTGCGCCCGGGAGACATCGATGGCCAAGTTTTTCGCCACCGAGGCCGCGGTCAAGGTGACCTCCATGGCCATCCAGATTCACGGAGCCTACGGGCTGTCCACCGAGTATCCGGTCGAACGGCTTTTCCGGGGCGCGCGGATGATGACCATTCCGGACGGAACCACCGAAATCCAGAAACTGATCGTGGCCCGGGAGATTCTGGGCATGCAGGCCTTTGTCTGAGAGGCTGGAGGGCGCATCCATGGACACGGAGCGATTCGAACCTTTCAAACCCGGACTTTTCGAGTTAACGGACGGACCGGACCGGGCGCCCCGCCTGATCGGGGTTCGTTGCCAAAGCTGCGGCCGGTACGCCTTTCCGGCCCGCGATATCTGCATCTTCTGCCATTCCGGCCAGGTGGAAAGGACGCCCCTCTCATCGGTCGGCGTCCTGCACACCTTCACGGTCTGCGGCCTGCCCGTGCCCCGGATGCTGCCGCCCTATGCCATGGGTTACGTGGACCTGCCCGAGGGGGTCCGGGTCTTTGCCCAGTTGGAGGACTGGCGGGAAGCCGAACTCGAGGTCGGGATGCAGGTCGAGTTGTGCGTCGGGCCGATCAAGACCGGCGAAGGGGATGCGAAGATCGTCAGCTACAAGTTCCGTCCCAAACGGTGAAGCCGTTGCCCCGGCCATTATCCGCCGGGGCGGAAACCCGGGCGCGGCCGGAACGACCGCCGTCCCGGACATGGAGGAAGCAAGGTGAGGGAAGTCGCCATTATCGGCGTGGGCATGATTCCGTTCGGCAAGTTTCCGGACCGGAGCTTCGAGGAACTCGGCGCGCCGGCGGTGCGCCAGGCCGTCGAGGACGCGGGCATAGGCTGGGACCGGATCGAGGTGGCCTACTGCGGCAACGTCATCCGGGGCCACTGCCCCGGCCAGCGCGTCCTCAAGGAGGTCGGACTGACGGGGATCGAGGTGGTCAATGTGGAAAACGCCTGCTCCAGCGGTTCGACCGCCCTGCGGGGCGTCTGGTCCCTGATCGCGGCCGGCGTGTACGACGTGGGCCTGGCCCTGGGGGTCGAACAGATGTCCACCCAGATCACCGGGGCCATCCCCCTGGACCAGGATGACCTGGAAACCGGACAGGGACTGATCATGCCGGCCCTGTACGCCATGCGGGCCAGGCGGCACATGGAGATGTACGGCACGACCCGCGAGCAGATGGCTTTGGTTTCGGTCAAGAACCACGACCACAGCGTCCACAACCCCCGGGCCCAGTACCACAAGACCTTCACCATGGAACAGGTCCTTGGCTCGGCCGTGATCTGCGACCCCCTGACCTTGTATCAGTGCTGCCCCACCGGTGACGGGGCGGCGGCGGCCGTGCTCTGCGCCCGGGAGATCGCCGATCGGTTCCGCGACAAGCCGGTGACCATTGCCGCCTCGGTCCTGCTGTCCGGGGCCACCAACGTCGAGCCCCGGGACCTGACCGCCTCGGACCTGGGCGACCGGGCCGCCAAACGGGCCTACGAAATGGCCGGACTGGGACCCGAGGACCTGGACGTGGCCGAGGTCCACGACGCCTTCACCATCGGCGAGATTCTGCATTACGAGACCCTGGGGCTCTGCCCGCCCGGCGAGGGCGGCCGTCTGATCGAGGAGGGCCATACCCGGATCGGCGGCCGAATCCCGGTCA
The DNA here is from genome assembly GCA_018830135.1 of Pseudomonadota bacterium. Classification (GTDB taxonomy): domain Bacteria; phylum Desulfobacterota; class Desulfarculia; order Adiutricales; family JAGVGV01; genus JAHJTB01. Next base: position 4,236 of record JAHJTB010000190.1, read on the forward strand.
ATCCCAGCGGCGGACTGCTCTCCAAAGGACACCCTCTCGGCGCCACCGGCGTGGCCCAGATCGCGGAAATCGTCTGGCAGCTCCGGGGACAGGCCGGGCCCAGACAGGTGGAAGGCGCCCGCGTCGGCCTGACCCATTGCATGGGCGGCGGAATCGGCGGAGTCGATGGCGCGGCCTGTTCGATTCACATTTTAAGGAGGTAGTGTCATGACCAAAGCCCTGGAAGGCATTCTTTTCGTCGATTCGGCCCACCAGTACCCCGGCCCCTACTGTTCCATGCTCCTGGGGGACCTGGGCGCCGAAGTCATAAAGGTCGAACGGCCGGACGGCGGCGATCCGGCCCGCTTTCTGCCCGGTTTCTTCCGCAGCATCAACCGGAGCAAAAAAAGTCTGACCCTGGACCTGAAACTGCCCGCGGCCCGAGACGTCCTCTACCGTCTGATCGAAAAGGCCGACGTCTTCACCGAAGGATTTCGGCCCGGCGTGGCCGAGCGGATCGGGATCGACTACCAGACCCTCAGCCGGATCAACCCCCGCCTGGTCTACTGCTCGATCTCCGGATACGGACAGGACGGCCCCTATAAAAACCTGCCCGGCCACGACCTGAACTACATGGCCATGGCCGGCATGCTCGAGCAGTTCGCCGACGAGGACGGCCGGGTCGTCAAGCCCGGCGTGGCCATCGGCGACCTGTCCTCGGGCATGTTCGCCGTTATCGGCATCCTGGCCGCCCTCATGGCCCGGGAGAGGACCGGCCGGGGCCAGTACGTGGACGTGTCCATGTTCGACGGCCTCGTTTCCTGGATGAGCACCATCCTGGGCAATTTTTTCGCCCAGGCCCCCTTCGAGGTGGGACACGACGCCGGATACGGGGTTTTCGAGTCCGGGGACGGACTCCGGTTCACTCTGGGCATCGCCCACGAGAACTGGTTCTGGGACCGGCTCTGCGACGCGGTCGGGCTCCCGGAGTTCAAGGGACTCGATGCCTTGGCCCGACGGGTTCGCCGGGCCGAACTGATCACCAGGCTCGAAGCGGTCTTTGCCTCCAAAACCCGGGCCGAGTGGATCAATATCCTCATCGAGGCCGACGTGCCCGTGGCCCCGATCCAGTCCCTCGAAGATGTCAGCCAAGACCCACACGTTCTCTTTCGGAAGCTGATCGAGGAAGTCACCCTGGCCGGCGGCGAGAAAAGCAAACAGATCGGCTTCCCGGTCAAACTGTCCGACACGCCGGGCGTCATCCGGCGGCCGCCGCCCGAACTGGGCGAACATACCGACGAAATCCTGGCCCAACTGGGGTACTCCGAGGACGAAATCGGTGAACTGAAGAAAGAAAAGGCGGTCTGACCTCCCGAAGCAACCGGGCGGACCGGCCATCGCCAAATCCGTATCCAAACAGATCGATGCAAGGAGTCGACTCAATGACCAACCCCATCTGTCAGGCCCTCGGCATTCAATACCCCATTCTGCTCGGCGGACTGCTCAAGGTCGGCACGGCCCCTCTGGCGGCCGCCGTCAGCCAGGCGGGCGGTTTCGGCATCCTCGGGGCCGGGGCCTGGAAACAGGACGAACTCAAAGCCCAGATCGACCGCGTCCGGGAACTGACGGACAAGCCCTTCGGGGTCAATATCGTGGTCCGTTCCCCCCTGGCCGAGGAACAGGTCGAACTGGTCATCCGGGAGGGCCTCAAGGCCGTGACCACCTCGGCCGGCAATCCCAACGCCTTCACCCGCCGGCTCAAGGATGCCGGCATTTACGTCATCCACGTCCTGCCCACCGTGGAATTCGCCCGGATCGCGGAAAAGGCCGGCGTGGACGCCATCGTGGCCGAAGGCTGCGAATCGGGCGGTTTCACCAGTCTCGAGGAGATGACCACCTTCGCCCTCGTGCCCCAGGTGGCCGACGCGGTCCGGATTCCGGTCCTGGCCGCCGGCGGAATCGGCGACGGAAGGGGGCTGGCGGCCTCCCTGGCCCTGGGCGCCGTGGGCGTCCAGGTGGGCACGGTTTTTCTGGGAACGGATGAAGCCGAAGTCTCCCTGGCCTACAAAAAGGCCCTCCTCATGGCCCGGGACACCGACACCCATCTGATCCGCTTCAGCAAGGCGGCCCAGCGGCAGATCAAGGACGAACTCAGGGAGCGGGTCTCCGAAGTCCTGGAAAGCGAAACCGACCGCCAGGAACTCGAGGTGGACAAGGACCACACCCTCGACTGGGAGGAGCATCTCAAGATGAAAAAGGTGCCCCGCGTCATGTCCGCCGGCCAGGTCGCGGGCCTGGTCAAGGAGATCGTGCCGGTCCGGGTCCTGATCGAGCGGATGGTCCGGGAGGCTCTGGATATATTCGGACCGGGCAGCCCCCGGGCCGAACTGATCTCCGGCCGCTGAAGGAGGAGAGAGGCATGGACTTCGACTTCAACGACGAACAGCGGATGCTCCAGGAGACCGTGCGGCGCTACATGCGGGACAGGATTGTCCCGATCGCCGACGAATACGACGCCCGGGGACCCTTGAACCGAGAGGACACGCTCGGGTTCATGCGGGACCTCAAGCCTTTCGGGTACGTGGCCACCCTGGTCGGCGAGGACCAGGGCGGGCCGGGGTTGAGCCACGTCGACTGGGCCCTTCTGCACGAGGAACTCCGGGGGGCCTATGCCTCCCTGGGCGGGGCCGTGGGCATCGCCGCCTCGACGGCCCATGCCGTCTCCCAAAGCGAGAACACGGCCCTGCGGGACCGAATCCTGCCGGGTCTCGTCAGCGGCGAAAAGCTGGCCTGCACGGCCATCACCGAACCCAACGTGGGCTCCAACGCCGCCGGGATCGAAACCCGGGCCGAACTGGACGGCGACCATTACGTCATCAACGGCGCCAAGATGTGGATATCCAACGGGACCATTTCCGACTACGTCAGCGTGGTGGCCTCCCTGGACCGGGCCAAGGGCCCTCGGGGTATCTGCCAGATTCTGGTCGAGCGGGAGGTCTCGCCCTTCGAGGCCCGGGAGATACCCAAGATGGGCGTCAAGTCCTTTCCCACGGCCGAACTCGTCTTCGAGGACTGCCGGGTGCCCAAGGAGAACCTGCTCCGGGCGCCGGGGGCCGGCTTCAAGAACGCCCTGCGTTTTCTGACCTTCGCCCGCTGCAACGCGGCCATCGCCTCGGTGGGCATGGCCCAGGCGGCCGTCAACGCCGCCGTGCGCTACGCCCGGGAACGGACCCAGTTCGGACGCCCCATCGGCCAGTTCCAACTCATCCAGGCCAAGATCGCCGATATGCAGGCCGAAACCGACGCGGCCCGGCTCCTGGCCTATCGCGCCTTTTTCCTGCTGGACCGGGGCCGGTCCGCTCAAAAGGAGGCCTCCATCGCCAAGTTTTACGCGACCGAGGCCGGATGGCGGGTCGCCTCCCAGGCCCTTCAGATTCACGGCGCCTATGGCCTGTCCAGGGAATACCCGGTCGAGCGCCTGTTCCGGGACGCCCGCTGCTACACCATTCCGGACGGGACCACCGAGATTCAAAAGCTCATTGTCGGACGGGAGGTCCTGGGACTCAACGCGTTCGTTTAAACCGGGATATTGCGGTTGGGTTCGTAGCGAGGCGTCGAAATGCATAGCGAAACACGAAGGTGGACCGATTTTTGGCCGCAGGCGTATCATAACGATACGCCGAGGTCAAAAAGCGGGAAACGAGGGTTGCAGCGAGCATTTCGGCGCCGCAGTAGTAGACAACTGCAATATCCGGGTTAGGCCCGGAACGGACCGACAGGTCCGGATCGGACCGCCGCAACGTCACACTCGGACCTCGGCCGGCAAATCGTCCCGGCCGAGGGTCAAGACATGGAGGGACGGCTATGAACATCGGCTTGCACCTGAAACGCGGCGCCATGTGGTACCCGGACCGGATCGCCCTGGCGGACAAGAACGCCCGTTTGACCTACGTGGATGTCTACCGGCGGGTCAACCGGCTGTCCAACGCCCTCCTGGGGCTGGGGCTGGAAAAAGGGGACCGCGTGGCCATGTTGTCAAAAAATCGGTACCAACTCGTCGAGGCCCTGTTTGCCGGTCCCAGCGCCGGCCTGGTCAACGTTCCCCTCAACGCCCGCCTGTCCGTTTCCGAACTCGTCCATATGCTCAACAACTCCGAAGCCTCGGCCCTGATCCTGGGCCCGGAGTTCGTTAAGGACATTGCCGAGGCCCGCCCGTGTATCGAAACCGTCGAACACTTCATCGCCATAAGAGACGCACCGGCGGACATGCTCGACTACGAAGACCTGCTGGCTCGAGCATCCGAAACCGACCCCCCGGCCCAGGCGGGCCTGGACGACCTGGCCACCCTGAACTACACATCGGGGACCTCCGGCGTGCTCAAGGCGGCCATGCTCAGTCATCGAGCCCGCCTGTGCATGGGCCGGAAGTTCCTCGTCGTCCCGGATTCAGACATCGACCGGGACACCGTCATGTGCCACGTCGGGCCCGTGACGCACGCCAGCGGAGGCATGATCCAGCCCACCTGGTGGCGGGGCGGATGCAACCTGATCCTGGAAGGCTTCGATCTTGAACTGCTGTTCCGGACCATCGAGCAGGAGCGGGTGACCCACCTGTTCGCCGTGCCGACCATGATCAATTTCATGATGGCCTGGCCAGAACGGACGAAATACGATATCTCGAGCATCCGGACCATCGTCTACGGCGCCTCGCCCATGCCGGTCGAGCGAATCAAGGAGGCCCTGGACATCTTCGGTCCGGTCCTCATTCAGGGCTATGGCCAGACCGAAACCGCCTCGGGCTTCACCTTTCTCAACAAGGAGGACCACCTCTTCGAGGGCGACCCCCTCAGGACCAAACGACTGGCCTCGGCCGGCCGCCCTAGCACGGAAGTGGACGTCCAGATCGTGGACGAGGAGGGCCGCGAACTTGGGGTGGGTGAAATCGGCGAGATCATCGAGCGGGGCGACGACAGCATGATGGGCTACTGGAAGGACCCGGACCTCACGGCGGAAACCCTGCGGAACGGCTGGGTCTTCACCCGGGACATGGGCTACATGGACGAGGGCGGTTACATATTCATCGTGGACCGCAAGTCGGACATGATCATCAGCGGCGGTTTCAACATCTATCCAACGGAAGTCGAAAACGCGCTCTACCAGCACCCGGCGGTTTTCGACGCCGCGGTCATCGCCGTGCCGGACGACCAGTGGGGCGAGGCGGTCAAGGCCGTGGTCGTGCTCCGGCCGGACGTGACGGCCACGGAAGCGGAGATCATCGAGCACTGCAAGAACAACCTGGCCAGTTTCAAAAAGCCCAAATCGGTGGACTTTGTTCGCGAACTGCCCAGGAACCCTTACGGCAAGCTGCTCAGAAGGCTTCTCAAGGAGCCTTACTGGCAAGACAAGGATCGTCGAGTTCACTAAAGTTAAGGAGGCTGAACATGGACTTGGGAATCAAAGGCAAAGTGGCACTCATCACCGGGGGCGGGCAGGGCGTCGGCCGTGAGATCGGCAAGGTGCTGGCCGCCGAAGGGGCGTCCGTCGTCATCAACGACCTGTACGAGGAACGCGCTCAGGCCGTGGCCAAGGAGATTACCGATGCCGGCGGCAAGGCCCTGGGCCTTCAGGCCGACGTGACCGATCTGGCCCAGGTCAAGGCCATGGTGGCCAAGGCGGCCGACGAACTCGGCCCCGTGGGCATCCTGGTCAACAACGCGGGCGTGCCGGTGGAAATCTACACCGGGACCGTGGGCTACAAGACCTTTGCCGAATCCCCGCCCGAGGAATGGAGCAAGGTCACCAACCTGAACTTCTACGGCTGCCTGAACCTGTGCAACGCCGTGCTGCCGGGTATGATCGAGAACAACTCGGGCAAGATTCTGAGCATCATTTCCGAGGCGGGCCGTATCGGGGAAGCCCGCCTGGCGGTCTATTCCGGGGCCAAGGCCGGCATCCTCGGCTTTACCAAGGCCCTGGCCCGGGAAGTCGGCCGGTACCGCATCAACGTCAACTGCATCGCCATCGGGGCCACGGCCCACGAGGGCACCAAGTTGTTCATGGACCCGGACGCCACGGTCGAAACCGATCCCAACCTGGCCAAGCGTCTCAAAGTCTACCCCGTCGGCCGGGGACTGGGCCGCCTGGGCCGGCCCTCGGACGCCGCCGCCGCCGTGGCCTTCCTGGTATCCGACCAGGCCCCGTACGTCACGGGCCAGTGCCTGAGCGTGTCCGGCGGTTTTTCCATGGTCAGCTGACCTCCTGAAAGGGGCTTTTATGAGCGACAACATCTACGTCCTCGGCTCGGCCATGATCAAGTTCGGCAAGTACCTGGAAAAACCCATCAAGGTCCTGACCGGCGAAGCCCTGGACCTGGTCTTCCAGGACTGCGGCCTGACCAAAGACGATGTCGAAGCAGCCTGGTTTTCCAACTCCGGCTGGGGCATGCTCAGCTTCCAGCACTGCATCCGGGGGCAGGTGGCCCTGTCGGCCAACGGAATCCAGTCCATCCCGGTCATCAACGTGGAAAATGCCTGCGCCAGCGGCAGCACGGCCTTTCACGGCGCCTGGACCGCCCTGAAGGCCGGTCTGTACGACTGCGCCCTGGCCATCGGCGTGGAAAAGGTCTATGACGAAGACCGCTCCAAGGTCATGGGCGGCTTTCTGGCCGGCACGGACGTCGAGGAGACCATGGAGAAAATGGCCCGTTTCCAGGAGGAGGAACGCCAGCGGAAGGAACGGGACGCCAAGGAAAAAGGCCTTCAGCCGCCCCAGGAAAAGGCCGGCGGGCATTCGGTCTTCATGGACTTCTACGCCATCGGCGCCAGAAGGCACATGGCCGCCTACGGCACGACCCAGCGGCAGTTGGCGGTCATCGCCTCCAAAAACCACAACAACTCGGCCCTCAATCCCCTGGCCCAGTACACCTTCCCCGTGACCGTGGACGAGGTCATCGCGGACCGGGAAGTGTCCTATCCCCTGACCCGGGCCATGTGCGCCCCTATCGGCGACGGCGCGGCCGCGGCCATCCTGTGCACGGAACGGTTCCTCAAACAACACCCCTCGAGCCGGGCCGTCAAGGTCCGGGCCTCGATCCTCAAATCCGGCAACCGTGTCGGGGAAAACGACGTCGGCCAGCGGGCGGCCCGGGCCGCGTACGAAGTGGCCGGCGTAGGCCCCGAGGACCTCGACGTGGCCGAACTGCACGATGCCACGGCCTACGCCGAACTTCACCAGACCGAGCAGATGGGCTTCTGCCCCATCGGCGAAGGCGGACCCTTTGCCGAAAGCGGGGCCACGGCCATCGGCGGCAAGCTGCCCGTCAACACCAGCGGCGGGCTTATCTCCCGAGGGCATCCCATCGGGGCCTCCGGGCTGGCCATGATCTACGAGATCGTCACCCAGCTCCGGGGCGAGGCCGACAAGCGCCAGGTCGAAAACCCGCGTATCGGCATGGTCGAAAACGGAGGCGGCACCCTCGGCGACGGCGAGGCCGCCATGAGCATTCACATCTTCGAAAAATAAGAAGGCATTCGGCTGGAACAACCAGGCCCGGCCCCGATCTGATCGGGGCCGGGCCTGGCGCTGATGCCTCGGACCGGACCCGGCTTCGTCAGGAAGACTAATTTCGCTTTGGGAAAAGGCACCCCGCGGATTCACTGACGACAGACGGGGCCACCCGTTTTTCACCCTCTCCCTCCGGGAGAGGGCTGGGGTGAGGGCTCTTCCGTTATTCTCCGGACTGCTCCCCGTAGGGATTATTTGCTGTGCCCCGCAAGGAATCAAAGTTCGAGCGTCCGCCCGAACCCCTCAAGACCCGGCGATCCACCAATACCGGCCCTGATCCCTGACCACCTTTTTCTTTTCCACGAACCGGTCCAGGTACTCGTGGAGGATGGCCTCGCTCTCCGGATGAAAACCCATGCCGGACAGAAGCACGGCCCGGGGCGGCCTGGCCCGGAAGTCTTCGGCGAATCTCGACTCCAACTCCTCGGTCGTCATCGAGCGGGAATGAAGCTGGCCTTTGAGCCAGTCAAACAGGATAGCTTCCTGACGCCGTTCCATCGCCTTTTTCATGAAATGGCTGACGTCGGCCTCCTCATCGGCGGGTCGGAACAGTTCCTGAAACAGTTCCACCGCGCTGCGGAGGATCAGCAGCCCGATGACGACGGAGGCGGCCGCGTCGGCATAGTAGAGCCAGACCGTATGCCAGAGTTGATCCAGAAAGGAAAACGCAATGCCCGTTCCGACCAGGAGCGAGGTCAGGAAATGATTGCGGGAGTCCACGGCCTGGCACATGACGGCCAGGTTCGAGGCCCTTCGGCCGACCACGTACTGGTAGGATGAAAGGCCGAGCATGACCAGGCCGCAGGCCAGCGAAACCCCAATGGCCAGAGCGCCCTCCCGGACGGGCTCGGGATGGATGAACTTGTCCGCCGCGGCAAGCGCCACCGCGCCCACGGACCCGAACATGGCCACGGTCATGAAGACGGAAGCCAGCCGGACCCGATCGTACTTGATGCCCAGCCAGACCAGGAGCGAAGAAACCGTGTCCACCGCGTTGTCGATGCCGTCGGATATCAGACCGGCCGACCTCGACAAAACCCCCACCCCCAGCTTGACCACGCTCAGGACGACGTGGACCCAGATGGTCAGGGAGGTGACCGTCTCGGGCGAGTAGGCCCATTTCATGAAAACCGGGATGACCCGCTCCATGTACTCCGCCATCTCCCGGCCGCCGGCCGTCAGATGATACAGGCCTTCCCGTTCCTCCAGGACCTCCAGTTCGATCGCCCGGCTCAAATGCGCCTCCAACTCCAGGTGCGCTTTCCCCAGGCGGTCGGAGGCCCGGACGCCCAGGTCCATGTGGCTGATGAAATCCCGGATTTCATGCCGGCTCAAGGGCCGGTCCAGCATCTCGAGCAAAACGGCCCTAAAAAGGCCGGGCAGGCTGTGCATGACCCGTTGCATCTCTTTGGAGTCCGTCCAGTGTTCGGGCTCCATCTTCATCTGGCGGAAAGGGGAGGCGGCTTTTTCTGCGCTCATGACCCGGCTCCTTTCGAACGGGGATGCCTTGGCCGACCGGTAACTACAAGCCTATGAACGAGCCGGCCTCGAAGCGTTCGGGCCGGGAATGATGGATTTACTTATTGAAAATACCCGGCCAGCTCGGCGGCGTCCCGGGTCCGGGCCAGGGCCAGCATGAGGCGAAGGCGGGCCTTGGCCGCCGTCAGGTCCCCGCCGAAGAGGCAGCCCATCTCCCGGAGCGTTTCGCCGCCGCCCCCGCCTCCGTACACGGCCGCCGTCCGGCCGTAATAGACCCGGGTGCAGACGACCACCGGGATGCCCTTGGACCGGGCGTAACGGATCGCCTCGGCCGTATCCGTGTTCACGTTGCCCAGTCCGAAGGCCTCGACGACCAGCCCCTCGGCGCCCGTGTCCGCGGAATGGCGCAACAGGCGGCCGTCCGATCCGGAATACACGGCCACCAGGTCCACCCGGGGCAGTTTCTCCGGCCGGGGCAGGGGCCTTTCCCGGATCGGGAGGCGGTAGGCCTCCACCCGGCCCAGGGCCACGTAGCCCAGGCAGCCCTTTTCACCGGAGCGGAAGCTCATCACGTTGCCGGTATGGGTCTTGCGCACGTCCCGGGCCGGGTGGATGTACTGGTTCATGGTCACGGTCACGCCGAAACCCCTGGCCTCCGGCGAGACGACCTGGGTCACGCCGTCCCGGATGTTGTCCGGCCCGTCCGTGTACGGGTCCGACGCGCTGCGCTGGGCCCCGACAAAGACCACCGGCTTGTCGCTCGTCAGGGTCAGGTCCAGGAAGTATGCGCCTTCCTCCATGGTGTCCGTGCCGTGGGTCACCACCACCCCGGCCACCTCCGGGTCCGCCAGAATCCGGTCCACCTCCCGGCTCAACTCCAGCCAGCGCTCGGGACTCATCTCGGAAGAGTCCAGGTTGAATATCTGCTCGACCCGGATTCGGGCCAGGTCCCCCAGGCCGGGTACCGTCTTGACCAGGTCCTCGCCGGAAAGTGACGGAACGACCGCGCCCGTGTCCGGGTCCTTTTTTTCGGCAATGGTCCCGCCCGTGGCCACCAGGACCACGGTCGGCAGGTTTTTGGCGTTCTCCGCCTCGGCCCGGCCCGTCATGATCGGGACGGCCGTCAGGAAGAAAAGGCCGATGAAGAAGGTTAAAAAGGCGCGTCGGGTCATGGTCATCCTCCCGCGTTTGGTCGTGCCGGGTTCGGACTAATCGAAAAGCCCCAGTTGCACCACCTTGGGTTTGAGGGGCCGGTCGGGCAGCTTGTCCGCGGCCTTCAGCCGGGCCTGGATTTCGTCGAGAAAAGGGGAGGGGCCGGGCTTGGCCTTCCGGCCGTACAAGGTCCGGGTCAGACTGCGGGTCAGGAAGAGCTGCCGCCGGGCCCGGGTCAGGGCCACGTAGAAAAGGCGACGCTCCTCGGCCGTGTCGGCCGGGTCCTTCCGGGGCGGTTCGTAGGGCAGGATGCCCGATTCGAGTCCGACGATAAAGACGATCTCGAACTCGAGTCCCTTGGCCGCATGCATGGTCAGCAAACTGATTTTTTCCGCCGCGAAATCCAGGCCGTCCGTTTCCCGCAACGGCTCCTGCCCCGCCTGCTGGAAAGGCAGGCCGGCCCGTTCCAGGGCCTCGGCCAGGGGCGGGGCCTGGGCGTGAAGCCGGTACAGCACGGCCACGTCGGCCAGGGTCAGGTCCGAGTCCCGGCCGCCATCGGCCCGCCCCGAGTCCAGGGCGAAGTGGCTGGTCCCGCCCAGCAGTCTTTCGATCCGCGAAGCCACGTATTCCGCTTCGGCCCGGGGCGTGGCCATCTCGGCCATGGTGATCCTGGCCGGACCGTCCCGGTCGCCGTTCAGTTCGGCCCGCTCCCGCCCCGGGTTGTGGCCGATGACCTGGGCCGAGGCCGCCAGGATGGCCGGCGTCGAACGGTAGTTCCGGGTCAGGCGGATTCGCGCCGCCGAGGGATAGTCTTCGGCAAAACGCTGGAAGTAGGCCGCGTCCGCGCCCCGGAAGCCGTAAATGGCCTGGTCCGGGTCGCCGATCACCGTCAGGTCGGGCGCGCCCTCTCCGGCCAGCAGGCGGGTCAGGCGGTACTGGGCCTGGTTGACGTCCTGGTATTCGTCGATCAACAGCCAGGGCCAGCGTTCCCGAATGGCGGCCGGAAAATCGGGCGAGGTCTCGAACAGCCTCACGGTCCGGACCACCAGGTCGTCGAAATCCATGGCCTCGGCCTGGGCCAGCCCTGCTTCGTACCGTTCCCAGGCCCGGGCCAGCTCGGGGTCCTCCAGGTCTTCCGGCCGTTTCATTCCCTGCTTGGCCAGGGAAATCCGGACGGACAGATCGCGGGTCTTGAAGGGCGATCCCTGGGCCGCCTTCTTGGCCAGGATCAGGGCCGCGTCTTCAGGCAGGACCTTCAGCTCCCGGCCCGTGCTCTCCGAGAGCAGCCGCAGGCCCAGGGCATGGAAGGTCATGACCGGCAGACCGTTGATCGGCGGCCCGAAGGGCAGGGCGTGGGCCAGGCGGCCGGACATCTCGGCGGCCGCCTGCCGGGTGAAGGTCAGGCCCAGTATCCGGTCGGGCCGGGCCGTGCCTTCCCGGACCAGCCAGGCCGCTCGCCGCGTCAAAACCAGGGTCTTGCCCGTGCCCGGGCCGGCCGCAATGCACAACGGTCCGCCGCCATAAGTCACCGCCTCCCGCTGGGCCGGGTTGAGGTCGTCCAGCAGGGCGTCGCCCGGGCGGAGCAGGGGAGGGGGCTTGGGCCTGCTTTTGACGGAGCGCGATTTTTGGGGGGGCTTCTCGGGACTGGCCTTCCGTTTTGTCCGGCCGGCGGATGGCCGGGCCGCCTGGAACAGGCCGGTCTGGCCCCCCAGGCGCTCCCGTTCGCCGGCTTCGAAAAGACGGATCGTCCCGAACTCGCCGTCATACCCGGCCTCGGCCCGGACCCGGCCTTGGCGCATCCGGTCCAGCCCCTCGGCCAGCAGGTCCCCGCCGACCCGGCGGATGTCATCGAGCGGGACCCGGCGTAAAATATCCAGCTCCGGCCCCAGGGCGGCCAGCAGTTCCTCGTACGCGGCCTGGACCCGTTTGCTTTTCGGACCTACATCGAACGCTTCGCCCAGGACCTCGGCCAGGGGGATCAGGCTCGTGAATCCCGCCGCTCCGTCCGGCCGGTGACCGTCCGGGCGATCGGCCAGTTCCAGGACCCGGTTCATGACCCCCACGGTCACCGGACGGCCGCAGGCCGGGCAGAGGCCCCCCAGGCGGTCCGTCTCCTCCGGGTCCAGCCGCTGGTCGCACTTGCGGTGCCCGTCCAGGTGATACTTGCCCTCCTCGGGAAAAAACTCCAAGGTCCCCCCGAACCCGCCCTGGCCCCGCATGGCCCGGACCATGGCCGGGTAGGACATCTCCGTGTCGAACAGGTTGGCCTCCCGCCCCAGCTTGTCCGGCGAATGGGCGTCCGAGTTGGAAATCAGCACGTACCGGTCCAGGGCCGAAAGCCGCCAGTTCATGGCCGGGTCCGATGACAGCCCGGTTTCAAGGGCGTGGATGTGGCCGCTCAGGTCCTCGAAACAGGCCTCCACCGAATCAAAGCCGCTTTTCGAACCCAGCAGCGAAAACCAGGGCGTCCAGATGTGGGCCGGAATGAAAAAGGTCTCGGGCGAAATCTCCAGGCAGATTTCCAGCAGGTCTTTCGCGTCCAGGCCCAGGATGGGCCGGCCGTCGGAACGCACGTTGCCCATGGCGTCCAGGCGTTCGTGCAGCCGCCGGGCCGCGGCCAGGTCCGGCAGCAGGATCAGGCTGTGAACCTTGCGCACCCGGCCGGCCTTCTTGTAGATGCTCGAAATTTCGGCCGAAAGCAGAAAGCGGGCCCCTCCGCCGCCCGGTTCCAGGGCCAGGCCGGGCCGCAGCCGGTACAGGCCGGGCTCCGCCTCCTCGAGCTGTTCCTCGATCTCCGCCAGCCAGGCCGGGTGGGTCAGGTCGCCCGTGCCGATCACGGAAAGGCCCTTGCGTGACGCATACCGGTCCAGGGTCGGCAGGTTCAGATTGCGGGCCGTGGCCCGGGAAAAACGGGAATGGATGTGCAGGTCGGCAATGAACTCCAAGGACAGTCCTCTCAGCCATGGCGGCAGGACAGATCATATGTCAGCCCGACCCGAAATGGAATTCTTTTCTGATGGTCCCGGGGGAGCCGAGACGGGTCCTTGGCAACCGTCCCGGAATCAGGTAGGATTTCTTAAATCAATTATCCGCCCACGACAAGCGGTCGATGCCAAGGGACCGGGTCGAGGTCGATCCTGAAATCATGACCGACAAGCCCGCAGTCAGAGGGACGCGAATTCCCATGGAATTGATCCTGGAAAAATTGGCGGCCGGTGAGACCGAAGAACAAATTCTGGCCGAACACCCGCGCCTGACCCGGGAGGCTATGTACGCGGCTCTTGCCTTTTATTCTTGACCCCTTCCTGTCTTTTAGGCTAAAATATCTTAAATATTCAATTGGTTCTTGGAGTTTGTCCTGGTACTCCTTGGAATACGAAAGGCTTGAATGAGACAGGTTGTCATTGAAAACCCGGTAACCAATTCGTCCTCTGAGGAGCCTGTGAAATATTTTCGGTTTGACGAGGAGGGCATCACCAGCGAAATTGTCCCCGGCAGCAGAGTCAGGGCTTATTTTACTCCCATCGCCAAATCGGACAAGAAAGGAACGCAGGCCAGAGTACTTGTGGCTTAATTGCTTTGGTAACCAGCGGTGAACAACCATGGCGACTCCGGCCGGCGGCGTTTCATTAGGACCGAAGCCCCTTGAACGCGATGACCGCCATCCGGGACTTATTCATTAAGGATGAGGGAAATTGCCTGAACATAAGATTGATGAAGTCGGTCGTTGGACCGAGATGAAACTCAGAATCATCGAGGAGTATTCACGGTCATACACAACTATTTTGGGTAACCAACGATGGCTACGTTTTGCATATATAGATGGATTTGCCGGTCCTGGTGAGCATAAATCGAAAGCAACCGGTGAACTGATACCTGGAAGCCCTGCTATTGCTCTAAAAACCGAGCCTCAGTTTGATTTTTTTCACTTCGTAGACATGGATGGGCGTAGAGCTGATCGCCTAAACGAACTGGCGGAAGGTCGCTCTAATGTCTTTGTGTATCAGGGAGATTGTAATGAGGTGCTCATAAAGGACGTGTTTCCGCAATGTCAATACAAAGATTATCGTCGCGCCCTCTGCCTTCTGGATCCGTATGACCTAAACCCAAAATGGTCGGTGGTGCAAACAGCGGGTGAGATGGGAACAATAGAAATATTCCTGAATTTTATGATTATGGATGCTAACATGAACGTTCTTTGGAATAACCCCGAGAAGGTTATTGAAAGCCAAAAACAAAGGATGAATGCCTTTTGGGGAGATGACTCTTGGCGCGCCGCTTGTTATATCCCTCGTGAGGGCGTTCTTTTTCCTGATTTAGATCTCGAAGACAAGGTTTCTAATGAGGCCGTGGTGGAAGCTTACCGATATAGACTACATGATGTGGCCGGTTTCAAGTTTGTGCCGAAGCCGATTCCAATGAAAAACAGCATAGGGAGGACGATTTATTATCTCTTTTTTGCGTCAAATAATGAGATTGGAGCCAAAATAGCTAGCTCTATTCTGAGTAAATATGAGAAGGCAGGAGAGGCCAATGTCCAGTAATTCAGGAATAGAATGGACGGAGGCTACTTGGAACCCAACGACCGGCTGTTCAAAAATCAGCCTCGGGTGTAAGAACTGCTATGCCGAGAGGATGACACGACGACTTCAAGCAACCGGTCATCCTAACTATGTCAAGGGCTTTCAGCTTGCAGTTCACGAGTCTTCACTAATCATACCCTTCAAATGGAAATCTTCTCGCCTCATATTTGTCAACTCGATGAGTGATTTGTTCCACGAAGACGTTCCGGGAGAGTTTGTCCACAAGGTCTTTACCGCTATGAACATCGCCAACTGGCATACCTACCAGATTCTTACTAAAAGGTCTGAGCGTTTGCTGGCTATGGATGTGGACCTTTCCTGGAATAAGCACATTTGGATGGGCGTCAGTGTGGAAAATACTAATTTCATTCACAGGATAGACCAACTGCGCCAGACAGGCGCTGAACTGAAATTTATTTCCATTGAACCAATGTTGGGTCCATTAAAAAAAATTGACCTTTCAGGGATTGATTGGGTAATAGTCGGCGGAGAGTCAGGTCCTGGCGCAAGGCCGATGAAATCAGTTTGGGTCGAGGATGTTAGAGATCAATGTTTAGAGGCGGGAGTCCCTTTCTTTTTCAAGCAATGGGGAGGAGTAAATAAGAAGAGTACTGGACGGGTACTTGAAGGTCGAGTATGGAGTCAAATGCCTGTATCTGCGATAAACTAGGTTCTGAGTCGCCAATCTTCGCCCAATAGAGGAAGGGCGATGATTCTGACAGGCAGCCATTCGGGATGTCCCCGCCATGTCTGCTCAAATAGCTGGGTTCGAGGAATAAACCTAGCCTCAAAGAGTAAGGCCATTTTTTCGGTGCCTGAACTTTCTATCAACAACTGATCTGACATTTAGCATGCTATCATACGCTAACCCCGCCCCCCAACCCGCCCGAATCCCTATATTTCTATTGAGCCGCCGGCCGGGGCGTAGTATAAAAACAGGACCAAAATGAACAGGGGCGGGAGTTCCGGCGGCCCGATCAAGGTTTCGGGCGCCCGGCGACCGGGGCATGGAGCCCGGGGCCGGTGATGGCGAGAGCCACGTGAGGAATACCCGCTCGAGGAGGACAGCCATGGCCGATTCGGACGGCAAGGTCAACCTGACCAAAATCCTGGAGGCCAACAAGCGGATCGCGGAATACGAACAGATCATACTCGACACGCTCATGGCCATGACCAAGACCACGCCCAAGAAGGAGCACGGACTCCTGATTCTCCTGGGGGACTATTACGGCCAGGACATCGACGAGTTCGCTTACCGGGAAGGCCAGAACCCGCTGGCCGGACAGGAGCCGCGCTACGTCATGGACAAGGACTTCCCCAACTTCCTGCTGGACCTGGCTCACCCGGACCGGGACGGGGCCATCGTCATCGATCGGGGGGCCGGCCAGATCGCGGCCCTGGACGTCCTGGCCGACACGGACATCAACGCCAAGGTCGAACCCGGCCTGGGCATGCGCCACAAGACCGCCTGCCACGTCTCGAAAATGCCGCGCTGCATCGCTTCCTTCGTGCTCAACGAGACCTGGACCGCGGTCCGGGTATTCAAGGGCGGCCGGACGGACTTCGTCTTCAAGAAGGATCGATAGACATGCACATTGCCGAGACCCTGGACCGGGCCGCCCGGCTGTGGCCGAACCGGACCGCCGCGGTCCAGGACGATCGACGCCGGACCTATCTCGAGTTCCGGGAACGGGCCCTGCGGCTGGCCGACTATTTCCTGGGCCAGGGCCTGGAACCGGGCGACCGGATCGCGGTCATCGACTGCAATTCCCTCGAGTTCATGGAAATCTATTACGCCGCCGCGTACGCCGGCCTGATCCTCAATCCGGTCAACATCCGTCTGGCTCCCCGCGAGACCGCGTTCATTCTTCAGGACTCGGCGGCCCGGCTTCTGCTGGCCGGCCCGGACTTTGCCGACAGGCTGGACGAGACGCTCAACATGCCGGAAGGATCGGTCGAACGCATCGTCTGGATCGGTTCCGGACCGGACGCTCTGGCCGGCCGGCCGGCCATGGACTACGAAGCGGCCCTCGAATCGGCCGGGAACCGGATGCCGCCCCGGTCCGGGGGCGACGACGAGGTGGCCCATCTCTACTACACCAGCGGGACCACCGGCCGGCCCAAGGGGGTCATGCTGACCCATCGCAACGTGGTCACCCATGCCCTGGGCGCGGTGGCCGAACTGCACCTGACCGACGCCGACGTCTGGGCCCACGTGGCCCCGCTCTTTCATTTGGCCGACGCCTGGGCCGTCTTCGCCCTGACCCTGGCCGGCGGCCGGCACGTGGTCTTGCCCCGCTTCGATCCGGAACGCGTGCTCGATATCATCCGCCGCGAGGGCGTGACCTTGAGCAACATGATTCCGACCATGCTCAACATGCTCATCAACCTGCCCGGCGCGGCCCAAGCCGAATACCCCGGCCTGCGCTGCATCCTCTCGGGCGGCGCGCCCATCGCTCCCGAGGTGGTCCGGCGGATCATGGAGACATTCGGCTGCGAGTACGTCCAGACCTACGGCATGACCGAAACCAGCCCCTACCTGACCCTGAGCCTGCTCAAGGCTCATCTGCGGCCCCTGCCTCCGGAACGGCGATTCTGGTACCAGTCCCGCACCGGCCGGGAGTTCATCACCGTGCAGCTCAAGGTCGTCCGGCCCGACGGTACGCCGGTCGAGCCCGACGACAGCGAGGTGGGAGAGATATGGGTCCGGGGCGATTCGGTCACGCCGGGTTACTGGAACCGACCGGAAGAGACGGCCGGGGCCTTCCGCGACGGCTGGCTCATGACCGGCGACCTGGCCGTTATCGAGCCCGAAGGGTACGTCAACATCGTGGACCGCAAAAAGGACATGATCATCACCGGCGGCGAAAACGTGTACTCGACCGAAGTCGAAAACGTGCTCTACGAGCATCCCGCCGTCCTGGAGGCGGCCGTGTTCGGGGCGCCCGACCCCAAGTGGGGCGAAACGGTCCGGGCCGTGGTGGCCCTCAAGCCCGGAGAACGGGCCGGCCCGGACGAACTGATCGAGTTCTGCCGCCGGCGGCTGGCCCATTACAAGGCGCCCCGGTCCATCGACTTTGTCCCGGAACTGCCCAAGACCGGCTCGGGCAAAATCTATAAAAAAGGCCTGCGGGACGCCTTCGCGGCCCCCGCCCTGCGCCCCGAATCATAAGCAGACAAGGAGCATCATGCGCATCGACCGGATCGGCCAAATCACGGACGACTTCTACGTGCTCGGAGACCCGCGCCTGCCCGTCTATTTCCTGGACGGCCCCCGGCCGGCCCTTTTCGATTCGAGCCAGACCCCCATGGCCCGCCTGCACGAACGGGCCATCAAGGAGGTCCTCGGCGACCGGACGCCCGCTTTTCTGTTCCTGACCCATTCCCACTTCGACCACTTGGGAGGGGCCGCCCACTTCAAGGCGGTCTGGCCGGACATGCGGATTCTGGCCGCCCCCCGGGTCGGCCAGGTCATGACCCGTCCCGGCGCGGTCCGGGTCATGACCGAGTTGAACGCCGGGGCCCTGGAACTGCTGCGGGCCCAGGGGATCGAACCCCTCCACGAGGCGCCCTTCGCCCCCTTCACCCTGGACGGGGCCCTCGAAGACGGCCAGGTCGTGGACCTGGGCAACGGGACATCGGTCCAGGCCGTCGCCGCTCCGGGCCACACCTGGGACTTCACCTCGTACTGGATTGCGGAAAAAAAGATACTCGTGGCCTCCGAAGCCGCGGGGTGCGACCGGGGCAACGGGTACATCATGACCGAGTTCCTGGTGGACTACGAGACGTATATGAACTCGCTGCGCCGTCTGGCCTCATTCGAGGCGGAAGTGCTCTGCCAGGGCCACGGATTCGTCTTCACCGGTCCCGACGCCCGGACGCATCTGGAACGATCCATGCAACAGGCCGCCGAATACACGGCCGCCATGGAAAGGATGCTGGTCGAGGAAGCCGGCGACATCGAACGGGTGGTCGAGCGGTTCAAGGCCATGGAACTGGACGACCGGATCGCCACGGCCCAGTCCGCCGCCCCGTACATCCTCAACACCCGCGCCCGGGCCAAAACCCTGTGGGCCAAAATCCAGGAAGACAAAGGCGGGGACTGACCCGGGTTCCGGTAAGGTTCACCGCTTCGCTCGTTTTCCGCATTTTCACCTCGACGTATCCGTTAACCCGGATTTCTCGCCGGGTTCCGTAGCGAGGTCGAGAAATCATTAGCGAAACGAGCGTTGCAGCAAAGATTGCCCGGCCGCGGCAGGAAGCGGGTGAGAAATCCGGGTAATACGCCCGCGGCCGAAAAAAGGTTCAAGTCCGCGTTTCGCTGATTATTTCTTGGCTTCACCGCCGATCCGAATGCAAGATACGCGTTAAAAGAACATGCAATCCTGGTCTCATCACGATTCGATTCCTGCCGCCCGGCAGGCCTTCGAGAGTCGCGGAAGAGAGTCGAGCAAGGGGTTGACAATCCGCGTCGAGGCTGATTACATTAATATCGAATATAGACATCAAACCCGGCTGATCTCGCCTATCGAGGTCAAGCCGCCAATCCGAAACCATTTTTTTGGGGAGGTAGGCATGAAAAAAAAACCGGCTATTATAGTAGGAGTATGTTGTCTCGTTTTGCTGGGTTGCGCGCTACAAGCCGGGGCTCAGGAAAGCGCGAAACCGGGTGACAGGATCGCCAAGCTGCTCCTGGAAGATGTCAAACCCCCCGAAGCCCTTTTGCCCCCGGGGGTCAAGGTGGCCCCGGGCTTTGAACCGGGCGCCGGCCGGACGATCGGTCAGGTCGAACTCGTTCAGGGGGAGGGCCTGTTGGGCCATCATAATGCGGCCGTGGTGTACGAGGCCAAGAAAAACCTGCCCCTGTTCAGCCGCGACGTTTTGATCACCGGAGAGCGCGCCCGGATTCGCGCCCAGTTTAGTGATAAAAGCGCGATTTCCGTGTCGCCTTATTCCAAGCTCGTTATCGATCAAAGTATTTACGATCCGAACAAGGACGAGCGGGCTTCGACCTTCAGCCTTTTGTTCGGCAAGATTCGATTGATCGCCTCCAAACTGCGTATGGGCTATGATTCAGACCTCATGGTCAAAACTCCTACGGCAGTGGCCGGTGTTCGAGGTTCGGATTTCGCCTTGGCCGTCATACCCAAAACCGAACCGGTCTCCTCCTGTCCGAACTGGCTGGCCTCCTTGTTCGGGGACCTCAACCCCTTGCGGGAGGCCCATGCCCAGATCGGTTCCTTGATGACGATCGTCGTCACCGGTCCGGGAACCACGGTCAGTTTCTCCGGTATGATCGGCGGACCTGTCCTGGTCGGGCCGCTGTCCACCTCCTTCGCCATGACCGGTTTGGCGGCCTCTGTCTCTTTGCCGGTCAGCATCGGGCTGGCCGGAGGCGTCCTGAACGGCGTCGGACCCGGTCTGTCCCTGATGAGCATGCCCCCGGAATTCGATTGACAGGGCGGGATTGGGCAGTCAGCGCTCGGACCTTGACATGATCAGGATGGACAGACGATTGGGGCGAACAGCCCGATCGGCTGTTTTATTGATTTTTTTAGGTTGTTGTTTTTGGACCTGCTCCGGGGACGTGGTCCGCTACGACCCCTTGCAGCCTCTCCCGGACAAGGACCTGGCCCTGACCCCTGAAGTGGCCGAATGGTTGAAACCCGGACCGCAGAGCATCATTACTCCGGCGATCCGGGAAGTGGCCGGGAGTCTGTCCCACGGCAGCCGAAGAGAACGGCTTTACCAGGGCCTCGGGTACATCTGGACCTGCTTCAAGTATGACGCCTGGCTCAACGACCGCCAGTTCACGCGCACGGCAGACGAACTTTTCCAATCCCGCACCCTGGGTGGATGCAGCGAATTCGCCCTGGCTGAACTCGCCATCCTCAGGGCCCTGGACATCCCGACCCGACTCGTCGTTACGGCCAACGCCGCCTGGATGGAGCGCAGCCGGGAAAACGACCTGGGCATTCCGGCCGGACACAGCTTCCTGGAAGTCTTCCTGGAACGGGAATGGTACCTGGTGGACTCGACCTGGCGCTGGATATACCCGGGCTATGACCCCGAGTCCTCCCACTATCCGCATGGAGAGACTTTTCTGGCCCGGGGCAGGGACTTTTGGGACCTGGGCCTCAGAAACGTGGAACAGGCCAACGACATGCTGCTCAAGAAGGCCAAAGATTACACCGGAGGATTCCGGGAACCGGGGTATGCCAGAATTCCTTATTGAAATCAACCGGTCGCATATCTATCACCCCGAATCCCCCCGACACGGCGCCGGGACCCGTTTGCCCGCCCCCGGGCCGGAGCCGTCTACGAGGGCCCTGGCTCGAAACGCTTTTTTTTGAATGGGGCGATCGGACATGAACGGGATCAGGCCCTCTCGGAACACCCGGCGGGATCGGCGTCATACGGGTGTGAAAGTATTAATTGTGATAAGTTACAGCATGTTGCCTTTAGGCTCGGCTAAACGGGCCTTTTCGGGCCCTCTGCGTCGAGGCTCGGGAAATTACAACAAAAATGAAAAGGCATTTGGAAAAAAGGCTTGACAACTCTAGGGGGTGTTGATATTATCTCATACAACGAGGATTTAACAGC
>JAHJTB010000191.1 GCA_018830135.1 Pseudomonadota bacterium
ATAACGGCGAACCTCCTCGACGATGCGGTCCAGGACCTCGTCCTTCATGTGGCAGGGACGGACCTTGCTGAGCTGGCGTGAGCAGAAAATGCAGTCCAGGTTGCACCGGTTGGTCGCCTCGATGTTGACCCAGAAGGGGAAGTCCCGGACCGGATGGTCATAGTCTCTCAGCCAGCCCGGGTCCGAGTAGATGAAAAAGAAGGGGTCGCTGTATTCGCCGGTATTGTAGTGCAACATAGGCTATCCGAAATACATCCGCAGCCAGGTCTCCATGTTGATGACCTGCCACAGGAACTGGTAATGGTTGGCCCGGCCGGCCTGATGCGCCTCCCAGACCCGGCCGAAGCCTTCCCGGTTGAGAATGCCGCGCTCGACCAGGCTGGACGAGCCGATCAATTCCTCCACTTCGCTCCGGAGCTCGTTCCGGAACCAGAACTCCGAGGGCGCGTTGAAGCCCACCTTTTCCTTGCGCCAGACCACTTCGTCGGGCAGCAGGCCGTTCAGGGCCCGGCGTTGGATGTACTTGCCCAGGCCGCGCCGGATTTTCATGACGTTGGGTACGGAAAACATGTACTCGACCAGCCGGTAGTCCAGGAACGGCAGGCGGCTTTCGATGCCGTGGGCCATGGTCGTCCGGTCTTCGGCCTTGAGCACGGCCGGCAGGGTCTCGAAACGAAGTTCATTGTAAAGGCGGTTCGAGAGCAGGCCGGAAAAAGGCGATTCGTCCGGTTTGGGACTGGCATGTTCGGCCGCGAATTCCGGCTCCAGGGCCGCTTCATACGGTTGGAAAAGGCGGAGGTAGTCCTCCATGTAGCCCACGCCCCGGTCCAGCAGGTCGAAATAGTCCCGTAACTGCCCCCGACGGTGCCGGCCGTGATTATCCAGCCAGGCCTCGACCTCCCGGGTCAAATATCCGTTGGCCCCGCTCTGGCGCAGATCCCCGAAATGGTGCAGAAAATGGTCGTAGTATCCGGCGGCCAGCTCGTCGGCCCCGTGGCCGTTGAGGAGGACCTTGAAACCCTGGCGGCGGACCTCCTCCATGACTTTCCAGTGGGCGAAAAAGGTGACGGTGCAGACCGGCTCGTCGAAATGGCGGATCATTTCCGGCAAGGTGGCCATCAGGTCGTCCGGCCGGGGAAATACGAAGTGTCGGACGGCGGCCAGCCGTTCCGCCGTGGGGATGATGAAGGCCCGCTCGTCAAAGGGCAGGCGATCGTAGCAGGCCGAAAACACCGGCAGACCCGGTCCGCCGACCCGGCTGGCCAGGGCCGCGACCGCCGAAGAGTCCAGACCGCCGGAAAGCTGGCAGGCCACGGGCACGTCGGAACGCAGACGGAGCCGGACCGAGTCGTCCAGCAGTTCGAGATACCGGGCCGCGTACCGGTCGTCGGAAAGTCCCTCGGTTCGCCGATCCGGATCGATGGACCAATAGGTTGTTTCCTGCGGCCCCTCCGCTGACACGATCAGGGACCGTCCCGCTTCAAGCTGGCGGACGTCCTGAAAAAACGTGGTCGGACGGCCGTCGACAAAGCGGTAGCTTCGGGCCAGGTAATTGAAGACCGCCTTCCGGTCCGGCCGGCGGGACGCAAGGGGATGGGCCAGCAGGGCCTTGATTTCCGATCCGAAGATGAAGACCCGGCCGTCGAAAAAGTAATAGAACGGCTTGATGCCCAGGCGGTCCCGGGAACAGAACAGACGGCCCCGTCGGGCGTCGAAAAGGGCCAGGGCCCACATGCCGTTGAAGCGCTCTTGGCAGTCCGGCCCCCATTCCTCGTAGGCGTGGACAATGACTTCCGTGTCCGTGCGGGTTCGAAAGCAATGGCCCGCGCCGGAGAGCTCCCCACGCAGTTCCATGAAGTTGTAAATTTCACCGTTGAAGACGACCCAGACGCTGCCGTCCTCGTTGGCCAGCGGCATCCGGCCATGGGCCGACAGGTCCTGGATGGACAGGCGCCGGCTGGCCAGGCCCAGGTTGAAGGCCGGGTCCCCGTCCGGGTTCACGGCCGTCCTTCCCGTGGCTGCGTCGAAAAACATCAGCCCCTGGTCGTCCGGACCGCGATGGATCAGGCTCCGGCTCATGGCCGCCAGGACCTCGGGATCGGCCGGTGCGCCGTCGAGATGCATTATGCCGGCGATGCCGCACATGGCTAGGCTCCGCCTCCACGCCAGTCAAAGGCCAGATCGGGCGCGGCCCGACGGACCTCGGACAGAAAACGGTCGTACGCACTCGTCCGGGTCAGACGATCCAGGACCGACCGCGCCTCGGCGGCGGATCGCCCGGAAACGGCCCGGACGTTTTCGGTCACCTCGTCCGGGCCCGAGGCGCCGAACAACACCCCGGTCACTCCGGCCTGGTCCAGGACCCAGC
This sequence comes from Pseudomonadota bacterium, assembly GCA_018830135.1. Classification (GTDB taxonomy): domain Bacteria; phylum Desulfobacterota; class Desulfarculia; order Adiutricales; family JAGVGV01; genus JAHJTB01. The sequence continues at coordinate 2,369 of JAHJTB010000191.1, forward strand.
CCAGACCAGCCCCGGCGGTATCCGACCCGGGCAGACCGGCCTCCCGCCCGCAGTCGAAGAGCCAGCCTTTTTGAAAGGGAACGAAACCGATAAAGCCCGCCCGGGCCCGAACCACCGAAGGCAGCAGGCGACTGGCGGGCGTGGGGTTGAGCAGGCCGAAGGCCCGCATGACCACGGGGAACCAGCCTCGCTCCAGCCCGGCCCACAGGACCTCGATCTCGTCGTCGCCCGAGTAAAAAGCCGGGGCCGTGATTTTGCCTTTGGCCCGAAGGCGTTCCAGCCCTTCGACCAGGTCCCCCAGAACTCCTTCCTTCAGATACCAGTTGGAAACGCGAATCTGGGGCAGATCGAGGCGATCGGTTCCCAGCCGGGTCAGCATCCGGTCGATCGCCTTTTCAAGGCCGGGCCAGTCCACGGGTTCATCCGGCCTGAGCCTGAAATCGACGACCGCGGTCAGGACGATGCGTTCCCGGATGTTCATCTCCCGGACGACACGGCCCAGGGCCGCCGCCTCGAAATCGAAATCCGAGGCGAACAGGTTGATCCCCGACTCGACCGCCCGTTCCACCACCGTCCGCCGTGCGGCCGGGGCTCCGGATTCCAGAAAGTGGCGGCCGTAGAATCCCGGATAATACGAACCGGCTTGGGCCGGAAAGAGGTGCGCCCCCAGACCGAGGACCGAGATATCGATGCCGGTGCGGCCGAGCGGGCGACGTTCCATCATCCGTTCCTCCGTCGACCCAGGAGAATCTTCCAGTAGTAGGGCTTGCCCACCACGAGTTCCATGTCGCCCCCGGTCCTGCGATCCACGATGGTCTCCACCTCGAAACCCTCGTCCTCCATGAACCGGGTCACCTCGTTAAGAGCGTAAATGTTCCAGTAGGCCTTGAGGTGGTTGTAGCCCTCGTCCAGATAGCCGTCGATCTCCCAGCGGTAGACCGTCCGGTCGTGCAGGTTGGTCCGGATCAGAATGTATTTTTCGGCGGCCCGGCAAAGCCGCTCCAGCGGCAGCCGGAAGTCCGGGCACCAGGACAGGGTGTTGAAACAGAGCACCGCGCCGAACCGGCTGCGGATGTCCTCGATGGCCGCGGCTCGAAGGCGCTCGGGGTTCAGACCGGACAATGGCATGAACCGGCGTCCGATTCGAATCAGGGTCGGTGAGTAGTCGATGCCGTAGTACTCGATTTCCAGTCCCCGGCGCAGGAAGGACCAGTAGTAGTAGCCGCTGCCGCAGCCGGCGTCCAGCAGACTCATGCCCGGACGAAGCAGCGGCGCCAGGATGTCGGCGGCCTGGGCGGCGGCGTCCATCTCCTGTTCGCCTCGGGCCCGGGCGGCGTAGAGTTCCCTCACCGTGGCCGAATGTTCCCAGATGTTCAGTTCGGGATTGGTAATCATCAGGCCGCCTTCCGTTTCTGTTCAGTCAGGGAGCGAAGCCACAGTTCGGCGTTGAGTATCTGCCAGAGCAGCATCATGTGGTTGGCCTCGCCCCATTCATGAGCCATGAAAAGCTGTTCGGCCGCGCCGGGCCGGAACCAGCCGCGTTCCCGGAATGATCGGGAACGGATCAGGTCCCAGACCTTATCCCGCCCGGGACCCATGATCCATTCGCCTACCGGCGCGTTGAAACCGGTCTTGGTGGTGTTCAGGCGGTTGGCCTCGGGAAGGATGCCTTTCATGGCCCGGCGCATTACGGCCTTGGTGACGCCCCGATCGTACTTGATCTCGCCCGGAAGCGAGTAGCAGAACTCCACCACCCGGTGGTCCAGGAACGGAAACCGGGTCTCGAGGCCGAACCGGGCCACGTTCTTGTCGTCCGCGGCCAGGCAGGGCGGGGTGGTCTCGAAAAACAGGTCCTGGTAGCAGCGATTGGCCAGGTAGCTGTCGTAGGGGCAGACCATTTCCAAGGGCCGGTCGCCGGCCTGAATGAAATCCGGATCGAAATGGTCCAGGTAGCGTTCGTACCGTAGCCGGTCCGGCAACACCAGGCCCGGCCGGGTCAGGTCCACCAGGCGGTTCAGGGCGTCTTCGACCACGGCCCAGGACTTTTTGAAGATCGGATGATCGTGCAGCCTGGACCAGCCTTCCACTTCCAGGGCCAGACGGTCATCGAGGCCCTTGCGCTTGAGATCGGCGAAAAAGAACAGGAAATGCTCGTACTCCCCGGCCAGGCATTCGTCCCCGCCCAGCCCGCTGAAAATGATATGCCGGCCGTCCTCCCTAGCGGTCCGGGCCAGGAAGTAGTGGGACAACCAGGTCACGGTACAGACCGGGCCGTCGGTCAGGCGCACCAGCCTGTCGACCAGGTCCAGCAGCGGCGGCTCGGAGATGAGGATGTTCCGCCAGCGGGCCGCGTACCGATCCGCCAGGGGCGCGATGCCTTCGGATTCGTCATATTCCCCCCGGCCGTAGCCCACGGAGTACAGGTCCAGTTTCTCGCCGGTCAGGATCGAGGCCAGGGAACAGACCGAGGATGAGTCCATGCCGGAGGACACGGAAAAGGCCATCGGCCGCTCGTCGTTCAGGCGACGGGCCACGCTGTCCCTCACCAGGTCCAGCAGCCGCTCCTCGGCCTGACGGGAATCCAGGGCGGCCGCCTCGGGATCGAGTTCCAGCTTCCAGTAGCGCCGGACCGGGTCTCCCGACGGTCCGAGGACCACGTAATGGCCCGGCGGGACCTGTCGCACCCCGTCGTAATAGGTACGGGCCGGGTCCCGGTGAATGTACCGGTAGTGGGTGGCCAGGTAGTCGAACAGGGTCCCCGGGTCCGGTTCCGCCGTCAGGGCCGGGTGCTGGAACAGGCTTTTGATCTCCGAGGCGAAAAGCCAGGTCGAGCCTGCCCGGGCGTAATAGAGCGGTTTGACGCCGAATCGGTCCCGGAACAGGATCAGGCGGTCCTTCAGACGGTCGTACAGGGCCAGGGCCAGGTCGCCGTTGATCCGGGCCAGGCCGTCGACGCCTTCGGACTCGTACAGGGCCAGAACCAGTCCCGGGCCGTCGGCCGGGTTCGGCCGGCCGAGGCGTTCACATAACTCCTGGCGATTGTATATTGCGCCGTCCATGACCAGGCAGGCCGCCGGGCTGGAAGCAGGCCGGCCCGGCCCGATCTGCCAGAGTTCGAGGCCGTCCCGGGGACGCAGGACGCCGCCGATCCTGCCCCGGCCGCGATGGCCCGATCGTTCGGCCATACGCCGACCCGTATCCGGGGGAAGTCCCGCGCCGCTGAAGGCGAACGCACCGGTCAGACCGCTCATGACCCCGCCTCCCTGACCGCGTACACGTTCATGATGTTGCCGATAAAGGGCGGAGAATAGACCGGCCGGTCCGGGTGGGCGGTCCGGGCCAGGAGGCGTCGGGCCGTTTTGCGGATCAGGGCCTCGAGTTCGGCCCGGTTGAAATACGGGGTGCGGAAGTAAGGATACTCCAAACAGAGGACCCGAAAGCCGAGCCGGGCCAGGGTCCGACGGACGACGGCCGGCGTGAAGTAAACCAGGTGAAAGGGGTGCAGCAGGCGGAAACATTCCCGGAACAGCCTGGCGCAGGGACTCGCGATGTTGATCAGGGAGGACAGGAACAGTATCCCGCCAGGCCTAAGCCAGTCCCGGGTCTTGGCCAGGAATACTCCAGGTTGCTCGAAATGGTCCAGGGTCTGCATGATCGAGATCAGATCGAAGGAACCGGGAGCAAATTCCGCCTCGGTGGCATCGCCCTCCAGAACGGGAAAGTCGAAGCGCCGGCGGATGGTCCGGGCGCAGAAGGGATTGATCTCGATACCGGTCCGGTCGAAGTCCGGGCCGAGCATTTCCAGGAAAAGCCCCATCCCGCAGCCCACGTCCAGGGCCCGGCCGGCCGGGACCCGCTTCCGGATTCGGCGGACATAAGCGGCGAACTCGGCCCGCCGGCGATCCCGCTCCTCGGCCAGACTCCGTTCCCGCCCCTCCGGGTCCCGCGTGTGCAGATAGATGGTCTCGTCCGAAAAAAACCGGTTGATCTGGGCCCGGGTCGGGTGGGGATTGACAAAGGCCGCCCCGCAATGGCCGCATCGATCCAGGGCAAACTCGCCCGCCAGATCGGGAGGACGGAAGCGGAGCAGGGGCCGGGACCCGTTTTGTCCGCACATGACGCAGGTCGAACGGACCAGCTCGAGGCCGCTTTCGTGGTCCAGTCTTTGGCCGGGACGGTTCACGAGTCTTTCACCTCATCTTCGTCCGCCCCGAAAGCCGGGCGGGCCCAAAGGGCCAGGTGGTGATTGGCAAAGCGGTTCGTTTCCAGGGTGTCTTCGATCAAGAACCCGGCCTCGTTGAGCATGGCGATCAGGTCTTCCGGACGAGAAACCCGGTCCGCGCCATAGTGCTGTTGTCCGGGCTGAAACAGGTGCTGGGAGATCAGAAGGCCTCCGTCCGGTTTCAAGAGGTCCCGGAAACCGGCCAGGATGTCGGGCAGACGATCGAGCACGCACCAGATGGTCTGGGCCATGACGATCAGGTCGAAGTGGCGCCGGCCGAAGGGCATGGTTTCGATCCGGTTGAGATCGAAAGCGAAAAACTCCAGGTTGGGGGCCGAGCGGAGCCGGCGGGCCTGGTCCACGGCGCTCGATGACACGTCGCAGGCGAAGACCCGTCCGCCGGTGACCTGGGCCAAAAGCCCGCTGAAAAAGCCCTTGCCGCAACCCAGGTCCAGGGTCCGCTCGAACGGCCTGGCCTGGCGGCGGATCAGGAGCAGGGCCGCGTCCATGTCCAGACGCCGTCCCAGCGACTCGATATGCCAGGGGTCTTCGACGTTCTGATACATCTCCTCGAACCGGCCGATGAAACGGCCGTCCTTTATGAAATAGTCATGATAATTG
>JAHJTB010000192.1 GCA_018830135.1 Pseudomonadota bacterium
CGCTCGGGGCGTCATAGGTCCAAGTGAATGTTCCAGGCATTGAATCTCTCCTTTGGTCAGAGCCGGCGTTCCTCCATGGCCTGGTCAATGGCGTCGCTCATGGTGACGATCTTTCGGGGCTCCTCGGTCGTCTGCCGCTCCGCCCCCGACCGTCCCAGCGGCTGGGTCTTTTCCTGATGCACGTCGGTCTGGACCGCCGCCGCCGCCTTGATCCGCTCCAGGACGCGCCGCTCGGTTTCCGCGTTATGCGCCTTGGTCTGGTTTACGGCCCAATCAAGACCCTGCTCGAAGGTCATGGGCTGTCCGTTCTGGTCTTGAGCGGGCACCCTTTCGGCGAGCATCCAGAACATCGGGTCATCCGGATTCAGCTCGGCCGCCTTGAGTCGCTCCTTGATGAAGGCGATGGTGTCTTCACCGCCGCCCGGCTCCGTTTCCGGCCCGGACCCCGCCTCCTTGGGAGCGGGCGCCCCGGCCGCCTTGGTCAGTCCTTGCTCGAACGCCCAGATGTCCCGGTCTTTTTCCGCCCAGGCCTGCGCCACCTTTTCGCTGTGCTCCGGGTCCTCCGGCTCGATGGCGTCTATGGCCTTCAAGGCCTCGATGGTCCGCTTCTTGGAAAACTCCAGGATGTCCGCTTCGGCCTTGTCCCGGGCCGCCTTGTCCTGCTCGGCCCGGTCCTGGGCCGCCAGCCTCGCCGCCAGGTCGGCCTTTTCCTCTTCAAGCCGGGTCTTCTCGGCCTGGAGGTTCCGATAGCCCTTCTCCGCCTCTTCGTGGGTCTTGAAGCGGTGGGCCGGCGGGGCCGGCGGCGTTTCGGGCGGCCCTTCTCCTTCGGGCCTCTCTTTGTCCCCCGCCTCTTCGGCCGGGGCTTTCGGGTGTTCCGGGCTGATGGGTTCCTCGCCTTCGGCAGGGCCGGCTCCCGGATCGATCGCTTCGGTTTCGGGTGAAGCGTTTCCCCGGGCCGCCTCGTCGAGTTCTCCCTGGAAAACCTGCATTCCGTCCGCGAAGATTTGGTCCAGATCGACTTCGGTCTCCGGCGTGGTCTGCTTCCGCTCGTCCGCCATGCTTCTCTCTCCTTGAAAGGCGTGGTCCCGATCTCTCGGGGGCCTTGTTTTAGCTTCGGGGGGCCAAAAAGAAAGGGTCCCCTCCCTGGTGTTCCGGTACCGGAGGGAACCCTTGTCTTTCTGGCTTGGGGTTATGTATGTATTGAACCTCGGATTGGCCTGTCCTCGGTCCGACCCCGCTTTATGTCATTTCGACGAATCTGCCTCCCGTTCCCGCCTCAGCCGTTTCAGGTAAAGTTCTTCCAGGGCCTTCTCCGCCACCCGGACCCCGCTGTCCAGTTCCTCCAGAATGCCCTTCAAGGCCCGGGCCTCGGGATCGTTATGCACCAGCTCCCCGATTCGCTTCATCAGCTTCGAAGAGACCAGGTCGATAAACGCCTGGCCCGGATTGCTGCCCAGCAGGCCGAGAAAGGCCGCCTTTTCCAACAGCGCCTTTTCCGCCCCCTCGTCTCGGGACTGTTCCCGGTCGGCCCCCTGATAGGTCTTGGGCCTAAGCGTGACCGGACTGGTGGGCGGTCCCTGCGGTATTTCTCCCGCCATCGGGCCTCTCTCCCCACAAGGCGTTGACCCGGGCCATGACCTGCTCCAGGTCGGACGCCTCGATCGCTTGCAGTTTCTGGTTCAGATCGGCCACGCCCAGGGCCTCCTGGAGCTTCTGAAGCTTGCCCATGGCGCCCTTCTCCTGGGCCTGGGCCAGTCGCTCCTGGACTCTGATAACGCCGGCCTCGTCGTCCGTGGCGATGATCCCCTCGTCCGTCATGTTGGTCCGTATCTCGATGGCCTTGAGCGCCTTGTGGGCGTTGATGTAAGGCGCAAAGGCCGGATGATCCGCCAGAGGAATGATGACCTCCTTGAGGGCCTGCAACGTCTCGTTGTCCTTCAACAGGGCCTGGATGCCGCTGACGTGGAAGGTCCCGGTGAACGGCGGCACACCGGACACGCCGTTGGGCGTTTCCGTATTCGGATAGATGCCATACCCTTGCAGCTCCTCTTCGGTGAACGCCTCCAGATAGTCCGGATACCCGGCCTGGTAATACGAAACCTCGGCCGCCGCTTCCAGGGCCGCGATCGCGCCGTCCTCCAGGTTTTCGCCCATCATCCCGAATACGCCCAAGGCCTGCTCCAGCAACTGCTGAGACTCGCGCCAGGTCATGTTCTGGCGCCAGCCGGGAAGGCCCTGCACGTTCTCCGGGACCAGGCTGCCCCGCTGATACACCTGGTCGAAATACTGGACGTTGGCCAGCACGTCGCTGGTGCGCGAGTGCCGCTGCACCACCCGCTTGGCCGCCTGGCCGTTGATCGTATCCCGCGTCAGGATCGTCTTGCCCGGCCAGCCGATCACGTCCCCCGGGTCCACCAGGGCGTCCACGTTGATCTCCGTCTCCGGATTGACGATCCATTGAAGCGCGTCGATGTGCAGGCAGATGATGTTGTTGATGGCCTCCCAAATCGTCAGGATGCCCTCCAGGAGCCCCCGGCCGCCGAATCGCAGCAGGTCGGGCAGGGGAGAAAAGGACACGCCCGGCCAGCGCAAGGTCCGATAGGGCGAACTTTCCGGCTTCTGAATGACCCGGCCGCCGGCAATGGTGTAGGTCGCCCGGGGCAGCAGCAGCTCCCCCTTGTTGTCCAGGACCACGCCCCAATACTCCGAGGCCAGGACCATCTTCCTGAACCGGCTCCGCTCCCATATCATGCCCTTCCGGGCCGCGATGGCCTCCTTGGTCATGAACGGATCGCTCGCGTCCTCGCCCTCCACGCTTTTCACCCGGTCCACGTCGAAATACCGGCCGGACTGCTCCATCCGCTTGAGCACGAAAAAGTCCAGCCACTCCTGGTGAATCCAGTACAAGCCGCCCTGGGAGTCCCGGGACAGCGCGTCCGGGTCCCGCTGAATCTTCCACGGCTCCACCAGGGCGTATTCCAGGCCCTCCCCCTTGATCCAGCGGGGGATCATCTCCATGGAATTGCCCACGGCCAGGGCCATGACCGTCGCATCCGTGAAACGCTGGACGAAATTCCCGTGTCGCTTGTCGAGCTGGAAGTCCAGCCATTTCTTCCAGAACTCGGCCTGCTTCTCGTTTTTGGCGCTTTCGATGGACAGGAAGTTGGGACTGAAAGCCTTCTTGACCGAGGTCGCCCCGAACTGGACCGTCTCGAAAGGCTTGGGAATGACCACCCGCGACTGCCAGGCCGCCTTGTCCCGGTAACTGACCGGCTCGTTTTCGTTGTACACGTTCCAGCAGTCGTTCTGGATTCGGCGTATATCCTTCTGCGCCTCGATGGACTGCTTCAGACAGTCCATGGCGTAATCGACAAAGTGCTTTTCGCTCTCACCCGCGTACGCCTTGGCCGCCTCTTCCCGCTCCCGCAACTCCTTTTCGTCCATGCCCCCCTGATACGGGTCCATGGTATCGATCTGGCGCTTGCGGTCCTTCAGGTCGTCGGACGGGTCGCGAAGTATTACAGGCATGGCCTACCTTCTCCGCTCGTTTGCGGCAAAACCCTTTGGGTCCATCCATCCAACCGGTTTCACCCAAAAGTTCCAGACGCCCTGGCCGTAGGAATAGACGAACCAGATCGACAAGGCCACGATGCCCCACTGCTCATGCCGCCAGGAATCGAATATCCAAAACGGCTGTCCCAGGAAGCCGACTATAAAGCCCCACCGCCGCCATGGCTCCTTGCGGCCCACCAGCCAGATCGCGGCCGCGCTGGACAGCAGTATGGCCACCTGGATAACCGGCTCCATCAGATGCCCGCTCCCGGCGCACTCGGGAAGATGCGTTCATGGTTGTTTCGGTACTTGTCCGAAACCCGGCCCGGACTCCAGTCGCTGGACCGGGACGAACAGTGCCCGGCGCAGCGGTCCGGGTCCGGCTCGCCGTTCCAGCCGTCCTCGGGAAAACTCTCGGCCCCGCAGTCCATGCACTTGAACATTTCCTCCCCCGGGTCGTACGGACCGCCGCCCCGCATCTCCCAATACCGCTCGAATTTACCGGGCACCGGACTTTTTCCTCCCGCCCTTTTTTTCGCCCCGGCCCACCGGCTTGTCCGGATGCTGGTCGTTCCATATCCGGGCCGCCTTTTTTTGCGCACCCCGCTCGCTCATCCCATCCGCGGTGAACCGGTCCCGCATTTTCTCGTACCCCTTGGGCATGGCCTTTCCCCTCAAAACCCCCCGCCGCGCTTTTGTTGCCCGGCGGATCGGCCGAAGTTGCCGCCCCGGTAGGACATCGCCGTCCGCATGTTGTCCTTGCGGCTGATGTTCTTGACCGGGGCGAGTCCCTGATATGGCATCAGCACCGAAATCCCGTTGGCGAAGGCGTCGCCCGGATGGCTGTGCTGGTCCTTGACCGGTTTGTCGCTGCCCTCGACACGGCGGCCGGAATTGTCCACCTTGTAGTGCCAGCCGCCCTTCAAGGCCTTGTGCAGTTTCACCGCCGACCGCGACAGGATCACCGCCGGCTCCCCCTCGTTGATGAGCCGCTTGAAGCAGTGGTTCAGATGCTCCCGGATCGTGGTCCATCGCGCCGGCCCCGGCTCGAAACGGCTCCCGAAACGCTTTTCCAGGTATTTGGCCGCGCTGCTTCGCACGCTACTCTGGTCCGGCGTGCGCATGCTGAAGTCCCCGATGATCCGCCAGGATTTGACCTTGTCCTTCCACTTCCGCGTGCGCAGGAACGGCTCCAGCTCTTCCTCGATCAGCTCCTTGGTCCCCACGCCCTCCTTGAGCACCGCGTCATGGACGATCAGTTGCCCTCGGGCCGAGTACTGGGCCAGGACGCAGGTCGGAAACTGCCACGAGTCCCAAAACTGAAAGGCCTCCCCCTCCAATACCGGCAGAATTTGAGACGAAAAGTGAATGGCCGGGTTGTACCCGGGCGTGACCTTCTTGCCCTTGTAAACCTCGGCCGTCTTGCCCTCGACGTATCTCGCGTATTTGGCCGGGTCCTTCTTGAACGCCGCGATGTTGGCCGCCCGGGTCAGGCCGCTCAGAAAACGGTTTTCCCCGGCCTGTATCCAGAAGGTCCGCTTGACGATTTCGAAGACCTCCCCGGTAAACGGGTCCTCATAGCTCGCGTAAACGCCGTCCGGCTCCTCGGCCAGCTCCGATGTCCAGTGTTCGTCGTCGCTGGGGTTCTGCGTGACCTGGACCCGAAGCACCGTGCCCCGCTGGCGCGCCGCCCGGGCGATGGCCATGTCGAACACCGACACCGGAAGCCCCGCGTTGGCCTTCTCGATGATCGGGGCCGGCTCTTCCAGCCAGATCGCCGCGTACTGTGGGCCCTGGAGCTTGGAAAGGGCCGCATCGTCGTCGATCCCGAACAGGTCGATCTCGACCCGGGGAGAAGACAGGATCGCGGCCTTCTTGTCCCCGTCGGAAAACCGGACCCAGGCCCCCAGGTAATCCCGCAGGTCCGGAATCGTCGAGGTCTTGATGTTCTGAAAAGTGTCCCGGACCAGGGCCGTCCGGATGTCCTTGCCGCAACGGGCCGCGTGAGCGATCAACCCGGCCACGCCGGCAAAGGTCTTGCCCTCGCCCATGGGGCCCATGAGCTGGACGATATGCGCCTCGCTCGTTACAAACGCATACTGGGTCGGCGTCAGTTCAAAGTCCAGCGTTTCAGGCATCCTGCCCGCCCCTGACCAGCACCAGCCGCCCGCCCTGGCCGTTCTTGGCGGAACCATCCGGACTTTGAGACGATTTGCCGGATTCGGCCGGCCGGATGATGATGTTCCCCGATTCCGAGCCCTCGATGATCCCGGCGAAGCGCAGCTTGATCGTGATGATCTCGGCCGTCAGCTTCATCGCGGCCCGTCGTGACTTCTGGTCGCTGTAGTCCTCCATCAGCCACTTCAAGGCCTGAGCCACGAACCCCTGAGCCCATAACAGCTTTTCTTTCCCGTCCTTGAAACGCAGGCCCTCAAGGTCCCCGAGAATCCCTTCCAGGGCCGCATACACCTTCTCCCAGACGGTGATCCGTTCCGCCCGCTTGTCCGGAGTCTCTCTGGCCCAGGCCAGAAGCAGGGCCTCCATGCCCTCCAGGGCCTCCAGGTCCTTGGGCAGTTCCCGCTCGATATGCTCCTGGAAGATGGTCTGAGCCTTGCCCGCGCTTTCCTCGCGCCGCTCCTTCAACCACCGGGCCACGGTCGGCTGGGATATGGAATAGCCCTCGGCCTTGAGAATGTTCGCCACTTCATGGGTCGTCCTCTGCTCCCGGCAGACCATGTCCAGAATTCGCTGGCCGAGTTGATGCTGATCGATTTTCCCGGTTTTAGGCATGGCCTCGATTCACCCGTGACTCACTCAAAAGACCTCTGGGCTTTGATGCCATGAATTATAACCCCGGTTTTTTGACTAACCCCGATTTGAACGAAAATAATTCCAAGATTCCAAAAAACAGCCCCATTATTCCAAAATCTGCGCAAAAATAATTAAGCCCCAGGGCTTGACAAGGTTTTTTAAAGCCCGTCCAAAAGCCGATAAATGCCCCTGAAAACGGTCCCCGCGCCCCGGACAAAGCCTTTCCCCGCCCCCCGGTCAGCGTTTCCGGACCATCCTTGGACAAGGCAAAAAGTGGGGGAAATTTCAACGGCAAGCATGAACGCATGGGGGGGAGGGGGCCCCGGTCTCCGGGTTTCCGATTTCCGGTCCCCGCTCGCGCGCCCGAGGCCGGGCCGAGGCTTCATCCCGATCAGGAACGGGCGACGACTTGGCCGGCGGCCAGGTCGGTTGAAGGATCGGTCAGTAAGTCTTGATTTGGATTTTTCGTTTCTTCATACAGTGGAGAAGGTTGGTAGGCGTGGTCTCGAACCGGTCCGCAATGGCAAGGACCATGGTCACGATCTTGTTTTGATATTGTTGACAAATTGATACAAGTTAGAATTCAATGATAGGATAATTATTGTTGAGTTGAACGACGGGCATAAGGCGCCGTTGCGTTTTGCCGTCGCCCTTAATGCCCTCCTTAACCCTCTGTGGTTCTTCGTATAGAATCATATAGATTTCTATTTTTACTCAAACAGAACTGCCGCCGCAATTTTTTGCGCGATATCGAAAATTCCGTCTTGAGCTGTAGTAAAACCCGCTAAATCTGGCAAAATTCCGCTATACGTGCTTACGTCACCGAATGTGACATTGTGTAATACTGGAATCAACGTCTCCTTACTCAGAAGAGCCCCGAGTTCCCGCTCTGTCCAAAACCGTCCAGCAAGATATGCAGGCGTTAATAGTGCGATACCTGTGCGAGCCTTGCGCAATCCGGCATCCATTTGCAGAGATTGGCTACGACCTGGAACAATGGCAACTTCGTCAAACCATACTGCTACACCAAGTTCTTCAAGGGTATCCCTGAGTGCTGTTGCTACCTCGGCACCATCTATGCGGGCGTAACTGAGAAATGTATCATATTCCCGTGCATCAAGCGTAGCGACAGCTTGATGCACGCGGTCTGCAAGTAAACGCTCTGGTTCTGTGTATCGAATTTCACTTTTGACAGATCGCAATTGTCGATTTATATCCGCGATGACCCTCTTGTTATTTTCGCCTGCCTTTCTATTGTGATCCCTGACACGAGAATTGTAGTCAGCGATAACCTTTTTGTTGTGAGCGTCCACTTTGCGATTGTATTCATCCACAGCCCTCTTATTGGCGCGATTCACTCTGTCAATTTCACGTTTCAGTTGTTGCTCTGCTTTTCGTTGAGCTTCGCGCATCTTACGGTTGAATTCATTGACGTTGAATGTTGCCATAATTTGTAGCTCCTTTTTAACCGTATTTGTATATAGCCCTTTTGTATCCCTCTATTTGGCCAACGCCGAGCATCAGCGGGCGCGCGATATTTTCCCTTTCGAACAACAAAACTTCTAATAATCATGTTCAGTGCTGCTTTACTTATTCGATAAACGTCGTTACTACCATTTTCGTTATCGGTAATGCTTCCTTGTCCCGGCGACATAACGCCAACAACTCCACCTTGACGAACATTCTCGGTGAGTTGTTCAAGCAGTCGCCTTGGTGAAAGCGTATTCGTCACCATAACCTGAACGAACTCTTTAGTTGAAATCTCACCGATGTTTTCTTTCATGCCCCTATCGTTGGTGACACCGGACGGCCCACGGTTGAGGACACGGGTGTAAATCATTATCGTCTTGACATCTTTGTGGCCCAAAATCAATTATACTTGCATTATTGTGAAATCCTGATAAATTTAGCCATTTACTTGGTATTGTTCAATTTTGGGAACAATCCTGAAAGCAACCTTGGTTTCTGTAAAAAAAAATTACTCGATAGATTATTATTTCAAGTAATTGCCTAAATGTCAACACGATTTTGACTACGATAGATTCTTCCCCGTTCCCCGTATAAATTACGACCATATGGGCATGCCTTTAAAAACCTGAGGAAATTTTCAAGGCAAGCATGATCGCATGGGGGGGAGGGGGCCCCGGTCTCCGGGTTTCCGCTTTTCCGGTCCCCGCTCGCGCGCCCGAGGCCGGGCCGAGGATCGATGCCGATCCGAACGGACGACGACCCGACCGGCGGCCAGGTCGGTTGGAGGATGAGTCAGGCCGGATCGATTTTGATCTTTCGCTTCTTCAGCCAGTGGCGCAGCAGGTTGGTCGGCGTGGTCTCGAACCGGGCCGCCACCCGATGCTTCATCACGCCCAGGGTAAGCAGTTCGATGATCTC